>CAZUAH010000432.1:3338-11850 GCA_964617665.1 uncultured Pirellulaceae bacterium | reverse complement strand
TCACAAAACCAGCTCAGTTAACCAGGAAAGAGCAAGTTTGGCGCCCCCGAGCCCCGGACCCCATCAGCTTCGCGTGAGTTATGCCGCCAAGCCAACATCTTACGCCACCGGTTCCTCGCCGAGGCTTTACTGGCAGATGGGCTATATTCTAGCGCCCGCACGTGAATGGGCCGGTTTCGGCGGTCTTGATGTCCACATCCAAGTGCCCAAGGGCTGGCGGTTTGCCAGCACGCTGCCGTTGACGCGCGGGGGCGATCAACTTACAGGCTCGTTCGGCGAACTCCCGGCGGACGCGATTGCGATGACGGCTCAAGCACGGGGCATTCCGATCGTCGGAGCGGTGGTGTTTTGGGCCAGCAAACTGCTGCTGATCGCCTGCGTTGTGGGCGGCCCCGTGATTCTTTGGAAATCGGGGAGACGCATCGGTCGCCTTCAAGGCCCCCGTGTGCGGTCGGTCATGTGGGCGTTGGTTGTCTCGCCGGTGGCTGGATTCGTGTGGACGGTGGCACTGATCGTCTGCCTGGTCTTGGCCTTCCAAGCAGACCTGTTCGTGACAGACCATGTGCAGCGCAGCCAGAACTACGGAAACGCTTATGCGTTGTTCTTCCTTGGCATCCTTTGCCTGCTGGCGTTGCCCGTGGGACTGATCATCACTCTGATAAGTGCGTTAGCCACTCGACCGTCGGTGGCTGCCGCCGGTGACGATCTCGGCGGCAAGGCGGTGGCGTGATGGCAACAAAGCCACCGGTTGGCGAAAGAGACGGCACAACAGTAGATGCCAGGCGCGGCCTTTGCGTAACGGCAATCTACTTCTGGCGAACGGATTTACCTTCTTGGTGATAATGGATTTGGCCACTGGTATCCCGGGAGATTATTGAATGGACAAACGTAGTCTCATCAAGGAATCGAATCGTGATCACTCCCGTAACGCCATCGGCTGGCTTGTTCGTAAAGGTAAACGTCTGGTTTTGCTTGTCCCACGTTCCGGTTGACTCACTGTAAAACCCGCCCGACACGAAGAGCCAATTGCGATAGGTCTTTCTGTTCGAGTCATACGCGTACATCGCCTTGAACGTCGGCTGCCCTTTGTCATCGAAGCCTCCCGCCTCTTGGACGAATCGACCGCCGAGAACCAGTTCCCTCTTGACGTCGAGTTTGGTCGGGCCGTCCTCTTTTGGCACTTTGACGATTGTCTCGACCTTCCAAGTACCAACCAGTTTCTCCAAGGCTTTCATTTCAGGCGGCGTGTCACCGTCTTGGCCTGGAACGTCGGAGTGCATCAGTACGGCCACGACCAAAAACGCAATCATCGGAGTCAAACATCTCATGGCGGTCTCCTTGCGAGAGGTTGAGGGGAAGTACGAAACACGTCCGTTACCCTACCACACGCGAGATGCAGGGGTAAGCCTTTCCCTTGCGCTGTCGCCGTTGTAGGGCTAACCGATTGGAGCTATCTTAATTCTAGGCACACTTGCCGCGTCTTGATGTGCTGCCCTCGCTTACTCATCAGACGCATCGGCGGCCACGCGGAACCCAAGGCTGTTGCCGCGGTACGTCGGCTCTAACCAACTGCGTAGCGGCGACTGGCACACCCACTCGCCGAAGCACCAGGCACCGCCGCGATGCACGCGGGCATCGCCCGTCTCCGGCCCCGAGGGGTCGCTCACTTCGTCGCTGGCATAGGGTCCTTGCCAATCAGCACACCGCTCGCCCACATTCCCATGCATGTCATGAAGCCCATAGGCATTCGGCTTCTTCTCTCCTACCGGATTCGTCTTCATTCCGGAGTTGTCCCTAAACCACGCGTACTCTCCCAGGTTTGCCGGATCCTCACCACAAATCCACCGCGTCGTGGTGCCCGCACGGCAGGCGTACTCCCACTCGGCCTCGGTTGGCAGACGATACGGCTTCCCTTCTTTGGCCGATAGTCGCTTGCAGAACTCAGCCGCCTCGTCCCAAAGCACATTCTCCACTGGATGACGCGACGTGTCCTTTTCGGGGACCCTATTCGCGTAAACTCCTCCCTTCGAGAAAACGCTCGGATTCTTCCCCATCACTTTCTCGTACTCCGCCTGCGTCACCTCGTACACGCCAAGGTAGAACGGCTTGGTAATCCGAACTTTGTGCCGAGGTCCAAAATGAGATTCAAGATGATCTCGCGTACCCATCATGAAATCGCCCGGCGGAATCAGCTTCAGCTTCATGCCAACGCTGTTGGTGATTTCGACTGGCAATCCCAACCTCTTGCCGCACTCGTTTTGTGCAGCCTCCGCCTCCTCTCGCGTGAACGGTGCCTTCAACATCGGACCCTTGGCTTCGGTGCCCGCAGCTTTGCCTGGCTCCGCTGAGTACGCCAAGGAGGGAAGCGTCAAAAGGACAGCCAGCAGGTAAAGATGTCGTCGCGTCATTTCGTTGCCTCCAGCCCAAGACGATTCGAGAAGCAGAGAACGCCCGCTCAACCCTGATGATAGATCGCTGGTAGTTGGCTCTCAAGCCTTTGCCGGAGGCTGTCGCCGCCACGAGTAGAAACGAACCTGCTCTGCGAATGTTGCACGAGGTCGTCAACTGGAAAAATGCGCCAAGGATTCGTGCGAATCTCACTGTGCAAAGATCGTCATGCGACACGAGAAAAGGAGATTGAAGAATGGTTGCCAAAACGAAAATAGTGGCGTTGGTTGTCATCATACTTGTCGGGTTGGGTGCGACACAGGTTGCGGCCGCCGAGAAGGCTAAGCCCAAGCAAACCATCCCCGCGGAGTTCAAGGGATTCAAGGGGATGATGAGCGGGAAGCTCGTCAAGAAAGGCAAAACCACCTTGCAGTTCAAGGTGGACAAGATCATGAAGGTGTGGGAGGGCAACAAGGCAGAGAATCCCAAGGCCGCCATCGGAAAGACAATAACGCTGAACCTGGACAAAGTCAGCGACCATCATCGCAAGACAATCATGAAGAACTATCGCGAACTCAAGAACGGCGACCAGATTGAGCTTGAGGCCTTTGACCTTGGCGGCAAGACGCTATCCGTCAAGGAATGGTTGAAGAAGACGGAGAAGAAGGAAAAACGCCCTGAGTGACTTGAGGCGTGTGCCGGGGTCGCGGCGAGTCACCTTGTGGATCGTCTATCGATCAATGTCCGATTGGGTGGCCGGGGCTGGACTGAGCGTCAGCGAGGGAAGCCCCGGGGTTTCGGGCTTACGCCCTCCAACCCCGGCCACCCTGGCCTCAATCTACTTGAGAAATATCGATAGCCGCACCACTAGTGGTTTCTACTGTCGGCTCCGCGCCTTGCTGAGAATCTGGGCGGCCTTTTGTATCGACACTCCGGAGAGGACAAGATACGTTCTGTCGCGAATTCGAACGACAGCGTCGCCGTCATTCTCCTCAAACGCTACCTGCTTGCCAAAGGGCCGCATTACTGACAGTTGGCTGGTGGGCACGGGCAGCTGCAAAGTGACTTCATCGTCAACTGCCCAAGCTAGGATATAGATATCGTCTGCGTGCGTACTTCGACGAAAACCGTACGCCCGAATACGGCCGTCAGCGACGTTGGGAATCTCTTCAATTGGAACCAGTTCGTATTTGCCGTGCTCGTTGACGAAAAGGTGATGTTCCTGGCGGTCGGCAAGTGCCACACGTTGTGCCTCTGTAAGATCTCGAGTGGCAAGGAAATTTCTCCAGATTCCACGTTGTTCATAGCAGGGCACATATCTTGCCTGCTCGGGCGCAATGATCTTGAGCGTATCGCGATGTGTCTGGTTAAGATGGTCGCCCAACCGAGCGTCTTCCCATGTCTTGATCGCATCGAGGCAATCGTCGCGGCGTGGATTTGACGCTATGTCTTCCAACGACACTTTCAAAGAGATCGGGCAATCCCAAGCTGCCGCGCGGCTTGCCACAAACTCCCACACATCGGGCCCGGCGTAGCCGCTGCTGGTCTTCCCGAAACGGCCAAGCCAACCGAAGTCGATGCGCGAGAAGTCATTCGCGCGAGCAGCCGCCGTGGGGCAAGGCATCAGACGGCAGAAGTCCTTCATGCCATCGGCCGCCGCGACGATGTCGTAGGCGTTGCTCCGTGTAATCATATGCCAACTGAAGTGCGTGTAATGGGCCGCTTCGCAGACGGGAGGTCGCGGTTCGAGTAGTCGATATACGCGGCGTTGAGCCGAGGCCACGTGATACCAGAACGGTTCATGGACGTCCTCGGCTCCGTCGAAATAGACCATGTGATACGGGCCGGTTTCGCGCACGATGTCGGCGATACGGCGGCCGACATCGTCCTGGATATCGGTGTTTTGATCGAAGCGAATAAAGGAGGGCCATGAATCCACGTTCAGCAGCTTCAGCGAATTGCCCTTACGGTGTGTTGACGGTGCCGTGTTCAAGTAACCGCGCTGACACCCCGTGAATCGAAAACGCGGTTTGGCTTCGTAGCTTTCGTAGGCAATCAGTTCTTTGCCGACCTTCAGCAATCGCCGTCCTTCGTCCAACGTGCATCCTTTCGGATCTTCATTCACCGGTAATTCGTCAGCATCCGCACTCACGTCTGCGGCAAACGTGAAAGTCCGAATGCTATGCAGGCGGTCGTCCGGTACGGGTGTCACGTAGGCATCGTTCTTGCGGGCTTTGCAGTAGTGAATGTGCAGGCCGACTTTCATTCCCGCCGAGCGAATCGTATCTGTTACCTTCTTCAGATCGGCCATTCCGTTTGGGTAGTTGGCGTTCCATGCCAAATGTCCGGCTCCTTTAGCAAAAGCGGTGTAGGAAAACAGGATCATCCGGAATCCGCCTTGCTTGGCCCATTCAACGTACTTGGCGATATTATCCGGCGTCGGACGGCTGGCCCACAGATAAGAATATCGTGGCTCAGACTGTTGACGATGCACGGCGCCGTTGGGCAGCTTGAAGTCACGTTCGACAACCGCCATGGCATCGAGAAACCGGGCCCGAGGGTCGCGGCAACCGAACAGAACTGCAGTGGCTCCTTGAAAGCCAACCTCCCTTTCCGCAGTCGCCCGCATCAGCACGCGGTCTTGGTCGTGCTCCATTTCCGCGTAGGTCTCCAAGTTACCGGCGCACAGGCAGATGCCGAAGCGTTCGTCAAACGCCACGTTGACCCATTCGCCCAAGTGTGGAAGCCACTTGATGGGAAGCCGCAGAATGTCAACTCGGTCAACCGGTTCGCCTTCCAAAGCGAGTAACTTGAAGGCCAAGTATTCCCGTTTGGCGGTCACACTGTAGATTGCCTTCGTGTTTGCCCGCGCGAATTCGATGGTGAGTGTGCCTCCTGACAGCGTAGCATGAGAAGCAGGAAACGACTCGCCACCTTGATAGATCCAGCGGCCGGTGTAGGCGTATTTCCCCGTGGACGCAGGAACAGACCGCCCACCCCGATAGACTACGGCGATCGGTTCCGGCTCGGCCGTCCACGCGTATCGAATCGCTTCGGGCTTGCTCGTCAGGCTCTGTAACGAACCGTCTTTTCGAACCTCCAGACGCAAAGCATCCGTCTCCAATACCACTTGGCCAGCAGTTCGGTGGCACAGCACGGTTTCGGTGAGGCACGCGGCCAACAGAAGTAAGACGAACCATTTGAAATTGTCTGAGTTCATTTCGGCCTCGTTCGTTCAGTGGGTCCGCTATGATGATTCGGGGCTTGCACAGGTCGGCTACATATAGCAAAGTTAACTCTATGGGAGGCGGTCCGCCAGTCTCCCGGCTGTCGAAGTACGATGAACAGCGCGGGGCGACTACCTCCGACCGAGAGAATCACGCGTGTTGTTCCTGGAGGCACTTCACGTGCGACGAGACGACAAGACCGAGAGCCTAACAACTACGCCAGGAGCGGTAATTCGGCGACGGCCCAGCGACTTTTGCGGCCGCCCCGAAGTCCTGATGTATATGGGCACGACCTGCTGCTGTTGTTGCTGTGCACATTGGGTCGGGGCCGGAATAGGCGGCACTTGGGGGATCGTCACCGCGTTTCGGGACGAAAAGGAAAAGGATCCACCGCCCGTTGATCCCAGGGCGAAAACGTACGTCATGGCTGGCGCTACCATAGCCGCGGGGGCGACCGTTGTGTTGGTCGTTCTTTCTCTCCTGCTCGCGTTGACGGTCCAAGGTGCTGACGACATTTTTGGAATCCCGCTACTCTGGCTTGCGTTCATCCCCTCGGCGTTCTTCATCCCCATCGGCATCGGTGCCATGATCGGTGCGTTTATCGCGAAGATCCGGTTCGCAAATGGCGGCAAGGAGGCCACGCAAGAGCCAGCGGTCGGTGGGATGCGTCTGGCATGGCGGATCACATGGAAGTCGTTTCTGTTGGCGACTTTTTGGGCAGGTATTGGGTATCTGCTAATCCTTCTGTTTTTCGTGCTTGCGGATTAGAAGTGTCACGTCTCCGCTTGCCGAGACATAACACGATCCGAGCGCCGGGAGGCGTCGCAGCGTGCAGGAAGCCTCGGACAACCGGAAGTTCTACCTCAGACCGGATTTCGCGGTGATTCGCATGGTGTCCGGCCTCCAACTTCGCGCCGGTGACGAAGAGATCCATGTGATCGAGACCGACAGTCCTGAAGTCGTTGAGCGGATTCTGACGCTGCTGGCCAACGGTTGCGACCGTTGCGCGCTGTACGACAGCGCCGGCGAAGCGAACCGAGATTTGATCGACGAGGTAATCGTCCAACTCGTTTCCGCCGGTGTATTGCTGGAAAAGCCGATCGAAACGAATGATACCATTGCGCGATATCTCGCTCACTTCGTCAGAGATGGGACGCGTGCGTCGCGAAAACGATTCGGTCCGGTTGCCGTCGCCGGGCGTGGGGATTGTGTGCAGTTGCTCGGCCAGGGAATCCGCGAACACGAAATCGAAGTTGTCACGGTGGATACCGACTCGCTTGCTGAGCGTTCTGATGCTTCCCATTTCGATGCCGTCGTCTGCATTTGGGAGCAGCCGGACTTTCGGCGCGTGCTGGACGTGAACGAGACCGCTTGCCACAAGCGATTGCCTTGCCTATTTGTTGACCTGTCGCACGGCGGGCACACGACCGTCGGTCCTTTCTATGTTCCTGGCGAAGGCGCCTGCTACCAGTGCTTCCGACACCGATGGCGAGAGAATACGGCGGCATTGGAAGAATTCGAGGCTGCTGAGGTGACGATGCTCGAGAGCGGCCAGCCACTACCGGCATACGGCGTCCTACCTGCGTTTCGCTACGTGGTCGTTGGATTGGCGTGCGCGGAGTTGCTTGCACTGCTCGCCGGTCATCGGCCGCTACGGACGCTGAATCGTACGGTCACCGTTGATCCGGATGGAATGAAGCTGTGGACCGAGCCGTGTTGGCAAATCCCTTGGTGCCCCACTTGCGGAAGCGAAGGATGAGCGAAAGCGGTTCGCAGCGCAATCGACAGGTGTTCGACGCTTTGGTGGGGCGGCGCACGGGCATCGTGCGCGACGTGCGGTTTGTCCCCACGATCGAAGGCGACGCCGACCTTCACCACGCGGCCGCCACCATGGCCAATGCGCATCCAGGCATACCCACTGGAATGAAACCCGCTGTTGGCGGTGCCGGAACGACGCGAGAGGCCGCTGTGATGGCGGCGTTGGGTGAAGCACTGGAGCGGTATTTGGGTTCGTCATATCATTGCGGACAAGAGCTGGTACAGTCAGAAGCGGAACTCGATTGTGAGGCCATCCCGGCCGCTACACTTGCACGATTCTCGCCGCAGCAACGTTGCCAGAGCAACTTTCCGTTTCAGCGGGTCACAGAAGAAACTCCGCTACGCTGGCTCATGGGCCAGCGGCTATCGGACGATTCGCCTTGTGCCGTACCAGCGTTCGCTGTCTATCTTCCTTATTTGCCGGAACGCGGCGAACCGCCGGTCGCACCGGGCATCAGCACGGGCCTTTCGTGCGGCGATTCGTACGAGTCGGCGTTGCTAGGCGCGGCCTGCGAGGTGATCGAACGAGACGCACTGGCTCTGACGTGGCTGGCTGGCATTTCGCCACCCAGAATAGACCAAGATTGGTTCCTTGACCAAGCCGGTGATCTGCTGCCGCCGCGCGACGTGTGTCAGGCATACGATCTGACGAGCGACGTCGATGTGCCCGTCGTACTGGTCGTGTGTCAAGGCGAGGGGCCATCGGGACCCGTGTTGAGCGTCGGCAGTGCCTGCCGACCGGACCGCGACTCCGCGGCTCGCAAAGCGGCGATGGAAGCTTCGCAGGATCGCGTTTACGTTCGGCATCTTCTCCAGCAAGATCCTGATTGGCGCCCGTTACCGAACTTCTCGAATGTCACCGATTTCTCATACCACGCGCGTTTGTATAGCGCTCGGCCGGATCTCGCGCCCGAGGCGTTTGGCTTTCTCGACGGCACGCTGAACCCGATGCACTCCCGAAGAGAAAGAGCGGATAGACGACCCCAGCGGGCCGTCGTCGAGAGTACATTTCGACAGCTCCCTCTCCCGCTGGGAGAGGGCCGGGGTGAGGGTCTCTTCCCCGCGCTTTGGGGGGGGGG
>CAZUAH010000432.1:0-3328 GCA_964617665.1 uncultured Pirellulaceae bacterium | reverse complement strand
TTTTCTCTCCGCCCCCCCCCGGGCGGGGGGGGGGGGGGGGGGGGGGCGGCCCCTCTTCCCCGCGCTTTCACCCCTCACCCAACCTCTCCCCTCAAGGGGAGAGGGGTGCGAAAGTCTCGCGACAATGCCATCAACCCCGGCTACCGACGCGTTGAAACACGTCATACGTCGGCTGGCGGATGCCGGACACGACGGCGTCTGCGTCGATTTGACTCCAACGTGGGCAAGGTCGCTGGATCTGCACGTTGTCAAGTTGGTCGTACCCACGCTGCTACCGCTGCATGGAGATCATCGTTTGCCATACCTGGGCCACCCACGGCTCGCCGCCTGTCGCGATGCGATGCCGCGGGGATCTATTCGGCACAATCACTCGCCATGGCCTTACCCCCATCCATTTCCCTGAAACATCGGTCTACAATGCTTCGTGGCAAAGTCCACACCAAATCGGGTACGTGAACCGTAATCCGGAAACACAGAAAGGGAACACGTCCGTTGGCCAAGCGAACGATCAAAGGCTGTCGGGCAATCGTGACGGGCGCGTCCAGTGGTATCGGCCGAGCGATCGCCTTGGAGCTTGGGCGGCAGGGAGCCGACGTTGTCGTTGTGGCCCGGCGTGCGGACCGACTGGAGGAAGTGGCCAAGGAAATCGAAGCAACGGGTGTTCGCGCCGAGGCCGTGGTTGGGGACATCACCGACCCGGAAACACGTCAAGCGGCGATCGACTGTGCAAAGGACAGGTTCGGAGGGCTGGATATCGTCGTGAACAATGCCGGTATCTCCGGCATGGGGCGTTTCGAGGATGCGAGTCAGGATCGTTTGCGCCAAGTCTTCGAGGTGAATCTCTTCGCTTTGATTGAACTGACACGCATAGCCATTCCGCTATTGAAACAAGGCAACGACCCAATCATCGTCAACGTTAGTTCGATTCTCGGCCACATTGCGCTGCCTAATCTCAGTGAGTACAGCGCGACCAAGTTTGCGGTAAGAGGTTTCTCGAACGCTCTTCGAGCGGAACTGCGTTCGACCGGCATCGACGTGCTGGTCGTCAGCCCGGCCACGGTCGAGACGGAGATCTGGGATCGGATGATCGAAGAGACCGGCAAGACATCGTGGCGAGCGCGTCGAGGCGCCACGCCGGAGTTCGTGGCAAAGAAGACGCTACGAGCCATGCGACGAGGCGGCCGTGAGGTCTTCCCAGGGTTCTTTACACGAATCGCACAACGGGGAAATCGGCTGTTCCCGTCCTTAGTGGCTTCGATCATCGAAAGGCGAGGCTGACTGTTGTCTTAAGATGGGAGGGCGAGGCTCCTGCCGAGCCGTGCATCAGTGCCAGGAAACCGGCTCAGCAGGAGCTTCGCCCTCCCCGGGAATTGCGATCACCTGCTTCCTGGTACAAAGCTTAGCCCGCGGGACGTTTGATCCACTGGAACGTCACATCGTTCAAGTGGCAGATGAAGTCATTTCCCAATGCCTTGGCGGGCGTAAAGAAGCCAGGAACGATGCGGCCGGTTAGCACCTCGTCGAGAACGGCCAGCGAGGTTTGCACGGTCAACGTATAGCCGTTTGGCGTCTCCAAGACCGCCTCGGCCGTATTGCCGTCGCCATCGGTGGCTCGGCCCCAGAACTCGGTGCGCCCGTGGCGCAATTCCTTTTTGTCTGGCCCACTGACGCGACGGTTGATCCATTGCCGGCCCATCCACTGGATCGGGCCAATTCCCGCCATCGCCACCAGCCACCGAAATCGTCGTGCTTGCGTTATCTGCTTGCGAGGTAGGGCCGTATACACCTCGATATTCGGAATGCCTGTGGTGTGGTATGCGGACGCAACGTCTCCCCAGGGAATGGTCATCGCCCAACGAGTCTTGCGAGCGAAGGGGATTTCCACGGTTTTCCAAGCCGCCGGCACTCGCACGATGCCGCCATCCCGGCGGACGCGCCCTCCGCTGTGCACCTGTTGCCAGATAGTCTTGGCTGTGCCCGGGCTCAGCGAAAACTCGCCGCTGAAAGCCAACTCCAATCGCATCGCGTTAGGCAGCGATTCGCTCAACATCGCGGCCAAGCAGTCGCTTGGCACGACGTCCATCCCAACGGCCGGCATCAGCGTCATACCGGCCGTGCGAGCCCGGTCATCCTGTTGGCTGGCCCATTCGATCACGTCGATTTCGCCCGTGATGTCCAGATAGTGGACTCCGCGAGCGATGCACGCGTCGATCATAGGCTTTGCTGTTTCCGAGAATGGACCGGCGCAGTGCAACACGGCGGAGACGCCGTCCAAATGCTTGCCCACTTCGTCTGCCGAGGTCAAGGAGAACACTCGGCACGGGCATCCGGTATCCTGACCGAGCCGTTCGATCCGCTCGGCACTGCGACCAGCCAACACGGGCTTCATCCCTCGGTTCGCTGCCTCCGCGGCAATCAACCGACCGGTGAACCCGCTGGCGCCGTACAGCATCCATTCAGACGAATCGGCCATGGTCGACAGGCTCTCAGATGATCGAACGCATGAATTCGACGCTGGCTCGTGTATTCTCGTCGCTGCCATAGCATTCGATCGACACGCCGCCGTCCCAGTCCGTTTCCTTCAGGAATTTGATGCACTTTTTGATGTTGTCGGCGTTAACACCTCCGCCAACCGGCACTTCGCTGACGGCGATTCCCGTTTCCTCTCCGCGAAGGGCGGCCGCGAGACTTTCGCTTACGTCTTTGATGTGGGCGTGAGTCAAATACTTGCGGAAGCGTTTGGTGTATTCGACGGGATCCAACCCGGCAATGAACGAGTTGCCCGTGTCCATGTTGAATCGCAAGTACTCCGACTCGAAATACTCGAACAGCCGTTCCATGAAATCGCCGTCCGAGGTGTATGGCCCGTGCGGTTCGATGTTGACGATCACGTTGTAGTCCTCGGCCCACGGGAGAATCTGACGATAGTTGTCGCAGGTGATGCGAAACACTTCGTCTTTCGTCATACCGGGGATCTCCAACGCCCCATCCACCGTGTCGACCATGGGACAGTCCAACTCGGCCGCGTAGCGAATCGTCTGTTGTGCGTACTGCACGCCGAATGTGGAGCCCTCGGGCCCCATCATGGGAAAGGAACCGTCCATCTGCGAGACCTTCAGCCCTTTTGAATCCAGATAGCGACGCAAGGCTCGCGGGTTCGATTGCAGTGAAATCGACGGATCGTAACCCATCGCCGTGATAAAGTATTGGCCATGGATCACAGCGAATTCGATGTGTTCCAGCTCGTACTTGACCGCCGATTCGCAGGCCGCTTCGAAACTGCCGCTCAGCGTTCGCCAATTGTCCGTGTGCAGACCAAGTTCGATCA
>CAZUAH010000431.1:0-11993 GCA_964617665.1 uncultured Pirellulaceae bacterium | reverse complement strand
ACACCGACAGGCAGCCTCTATCACGATCTCGCAGCGGACCGCTACTCTGCCGACGATTCCACCGGTTCACCAACGGTCCATTTCGCCGGATCGTCGGCATCGCGGATCACTTCCCGGTATAGCGTATCGCGCTCGATCGGCTCACGTCCGGTTTCTTCGATCAGGTAGCGGATCCGTTCGACGGACAAGACCTCGGGCGTAGTGGAGCCTGCGTCGTGGTAAATCAGCTCGTGTCGCACGGTTCCGTCAAGGTCGTCGGCCCCATATGACAGGGCAACTTGTGCCGTGCCAACGCCCAGCGAAATCCAATAGGCTTTAATGTGTGGGACGTTGTCGAGCATCAACCGGCTGATTGCCATGGTACGCAAATCCATCAACGATGAAGCCTTCTTGATTTGTGACAGCCCTGTGTTCGCTGGATGAAAGGCAAGTGGAATGAACGTCTGAAAGCCGCCAGTTTCGTCCTGCAACTCGCGCAGACGAAGCAGATGGTCGATGCGATGGTAGGCACCCTCGATGTGCCCGTAGAGCATGGTACAGTTGGTTCGAATCCCCAACTCGTGAGCCGTCCGATGGATGTCCAGCCATTTTGTGGCGTCGGATTTGTGTTCGCAGATCTTGCTTCGCACCTCCGGATGGAAAATCTCGGCTCCGCCACCCGGCATACTTCCCATCCCGGCATCGATCAGTTCCTTCAAAATGTCTCTCACGGACTTCTTGGCTAGGAACTCGAACCAGTTGACCTCGACACCCGTCCAGGCTTTGAGATGAAGGTCCGGATACGCCTCATGGAGAATACGGACGATGTTCACATACCAGTCGTACGATTTCTGGTGATGCAATCCGCCGACAATGTGCAATTCGGTACAACCACCGTCTATCGCCTCTTTACCGCGGTCCAGTATCTGCTGGTCCGTCATCACATATCCTCTCGGATCTCGCAAATCGGCCCGAAAGGCACAGAAGGAGCAACGGTAAAGACACACGTTAGTGGGATTCAGGTGCGTGTTGATGTTGTAGTATGCCGCATTGCCATTGATGCGTTCACGAACCAAGTTCGCAAGCTCGCCAATGTCGTTCAAAGGCAGTTCGGGATCGTACAACAGCAAACCGTCATCGAACGAAAGTCGCTCGCCGGCTTCGACTTTGTCGCGGATCGTCTTCAGGTTGGGATGCGTGGTCAGCAGCATAAGAACAAGTTGGCAATAGCGAAATGTTGTCGTTAGACCTTCAGGCAGCAGTCACCTTCCAAGCACCGTCCACGGACGGCACACGGAAACAGCCTGCTACGGTTGCAGTTTCGTGATGACGCGTATCAGAACTGACCTGCAAATGATTCTTTCACGGCTTGAATGCCGCGTCGTAGCGAGATGATATCGTTGCCTATTGTGGGCATACGGCAGCCCATTTCAACTGCGCGGTCTGCAAATTTCGGATCTGGTGTGACGCCGCCCCATGCTTTGCCGTGTTTACGGCAAGCTTCGGCGACACGCGAAATCGCATCCCAGACCTTGTTGTGGTGGTATTGACCAACGACGCCCAACGCGAGTGACAAATCGGCTGGGCCGATGAAGAGGAGATCAACGTGTTCGATCGCCGCAATCTCGTCCACCTGGTCCAAAGCCCCCAGCGTCTCGATTTGGATCGCCACGAAACGCTCGCGATTGGCTTCGTCCACGAGTTCGCGCAGCGGTTTGTATGTGTAATCGGCGTCACGACCGCCGGTGTTGATGCCTCGTGTTCCCTCCGGGCCATACTTGGTCCACGAAACGAACTGCCGGGCATGATCCGACGAGTGGATCTGAGCTCCCATGACTCCACCGGCACCTGCTTCCAGGCACTTGGTGACGTCCCAGTAGCCAGTCGGCGGCATGCGAACGAAGCAGTCGAAGTCGTTTGCTCGAGCAGCCAGCGAGGCAATGGCAACGTGCTCCGTACTGACCGCACAGTGCTCCTGATCCATCCAGAAACCGCGATAGCCGCCGGCCAATCCGAAAATCTCGATGACGACCGGATGCGGCATTCGTCCGACCGCGAAGATCGGAATCAGCTCGCCAGTCGCTAGAAGCTGTTTGAAAGTTGGCGGCATGTTACATCAACTCGTCGATGGTCTTTTCCAGTTCGCCCGGCTTGATTCCCATTTTCGCCGCCGCTTCTGCGAACAGTCGCTTTTCAACTGAAGCCAATTCGCCGTCAGCGGCCATCATGCGAATCAAATCTCGCAGCAACCGCCGCCGTTCCTCCTGGCCCTCGGGAATCGTCATCTCGGCTTCGTTACTCTTGGCGAACTCGAAAGCTTCTTCGAACTGCTGGTCGCTGATACCCCAACGGCTCGATCGCAGGGCGAGGAATTCCACTTCCTCCTCGGTGAACTTCTTGTCCGCGGCCGCCATGACCATCAGATTCTTGAATAATTCAAACCGGTCCATCGCATTCGTCTCCCGATCCTCCAGACGCTTGTTCGCGGGATCACCGCGGGTGAAGAGATCATTTCGGCTATTCAGAATAGCAAGAAGCGTCTGGATTACCAGCAGGTGGCGGCTGTTCGACCGTCTTCAGCACCACTTGTGTCCTGAATATCAGGTCGTGCAGACTTCGTCGCTTCGGGTCAAAAAGAGTGAAACCTACATTGCCAAGGGTCGCCAGACCGACAAAGAGACAGATCAGTCCGCCCAGTGGGCCCATGCCAAGTGCGGCAAGCACATGAAAGACGGTCGCGGCGCAGATCGGCAGTAGTTGAGCAATCATTCGCAGCGCCAGTGTCGGCTGGCGCGGCCTGATACCGTGGTGATCGGCGATGCGGAGCTGGAATAAGTGTTTTCCCGGCGTCGTTCCCCAGCGTGCTTGCAGCAAGGCGGCTGCGGCCGGCACGCATCCACCGGCCAAAGCAACGACCAAATAGGCAAAGGGGAGCGCTTGCCATAGTTGTTTGGCACTGACGGCGACCAACGGGCCGTAGAACAACTGCTGTGCCGCGTGTGCTAGTCCCAAATCGACCATCCATGCAAGCCCACGTTGTACTCTTCCGGCTTTGGGCAACGCTTGTGGGCGCAAACGCTGAAGGTCATCAACCAACTGGTCATAAGATTGGTAGCGATCTTCCGGTGACTTGGCCAGGAGCTTCTCCAGCACATCGCGCCAGCCTTCCGGTACGCTCTCAGGCCAAGGTTCCGGGAATTCGACCTCGGCAGTGCGATGAATCTGGAGGTACTCGAACAGACTGCTGCCGGTGAAAGAGTACGGTAAGCGGCCGAATGCCATTTCGAATAACGTTATGCCCAGCGAATACATGTCGCTGCGAATGTCCAAGTTGCGGCCTTCGGCTGCTTCGGGCGAGAGGTAGTTTGGCGTTCCAGCGACCAGCAACGGATTACTTTCGACTTGAGACATCCGCCGGGCCAGGCCGAAATCCGAGAGTTTGACGGTGTGTGAATCGGCCAACAAGATGTTGCTGGGTTTGATATCTCCGTGCACGATGTCGAATTTGGCGCAGTGCCGTAGGGCATTCACCACTTGTTGGCCGAATGCTATGACTTCGTCAAACGGCAGTGGCCCTTTTTCCAGACGGTCTTCCAAAGTCGGCCCAGGCACCATTTCCATGGCAAAGAAGGGCGTGTCGCCCTCGCGACCGACGAAGTAGATGTGAACCACATTGGGATGGTTCACACGAGCCTGAGCAACGGCCTCTTGTTGCAGCCGTTTGATATGTTTGGTGTCCGCCGCTGATGTTCCGGTGGAATGGATGACTTTCAGCGCGACATAGCGTTGCAGCGACTCGTCCAGCGCCTGGTACACGGCGCCCATGCCGCCCTGGCCCAGCTTGCTGATCAAGCGATAATGTCCAAAAGTCTCGCCGATTTGAGCATCGTCTTCTTGATGCTCGCTGGGCCGTCTTCCAGACGTGGGTCCTTCGCCCACGAAAGACACAGCCATCGTTTCTGACATGGCGCCCGTCAGTGCATCCGGCGATACCTTCCGCTCGCACGCCGGGCAAGTCGCACCAGCATCTAAAGCAACAGGAAAGACCTCACCGCACACGCAACGATACGACACGTCCACCGTTTCAGTGGGAACGGGTTCATCGGCTGGACGCAAGAAGGGGTTTTCGCCAGACATAGATGCAGCCAACAATCGCGTTACGTAGTCATTGTACGGTATCGGCTGGGTGACGCCAGCTTTGCAGTGAAAAGGACCGATCATCGAAGGACAGACGATGGCCTCCGTTTATCAGACGCATATTCGATCAATCTCTCGACATGACGTAATACCCGCTCTCGTGGTTTCCCCGTTTCACAGAAATTAGCCACCGCTGCAGAAATCACAAACCCACGTCTGCCCGAGCACCAATGTGTTTGACGAATTTCGTTGAATCTCGCGACGCGCGAAGCTACGATGGCGGATATCGTATCTCACGATTTGGCATCGCTGACCGACTTGCTCGCACTGTGACGTCCTTCTGCATTACGCCCATTAAGATCTCCCTCGTTTCAATGGACGGTGATATCCCGATGCGACACGGCAAGATCAACCCAGCGTCTTTCTCTGCGATCCTCTGCCTTCTGCTAGTCGGGACCGTGTGGGGTGCTTCCGCTGCGGCGCCCGCGTCGGAATTGGTACGTCTTGCCAACGTCCGCTTGGTCGAAGACCCAGTGAACGACGGCGACAGCTTCCTGGTAGTTGCAGACGATACCAAGATTCACGTCAGGCTCTACTTCGTCGACTGTCCGGAATCGACAGTCGCGTCGAAAAGTGATGCGCAGCGTGTGCGAGAACAGACTCGCTATTTTGGACTGAAAGACCAAACAGAAACGATTCAGTTCAGCAAGAAGGCAAGGGCGTTCGTTCAGCAAGCCTTAGCCAAGCCGTTCACAGTCCATACGGCCTATGCGACCGCACCGGGCAGATCTTCCCGCAGTCGCACTTATTCTTTTGTCACTACGTCCGGCGGTGACGATTTGGCACGTCTCCTCGTGTTAAACGGCTTGGCGCGTAACCGGGGCGTCGGCAGAAAGACGCCAGATGACGTGTCTCGTGATGAGATGGTGGAGCAACTCAAGGATCTTGAGTCTGCAGCCATGCTGCAACGATTAGGCATCTGGGAGAAGAGCGATGCCAACCGGCTGGCGGAGTTGCGGGCGGAACAGCGCAAAGAAGACGCTGAATTAGTACGCTTGTGGAAGGAAGCCAGCGGCGAACAGGTGCCGCCAAAGCCGATGGACCTGAATTCGGCGAGTCTGGAAGAACTACAAGCCATCAAAGGTATCGGCCCGGTGTTGGCCGAACGGATCATCGCGGGGCGCCCATACAAGAGCATGGAAGAACTGACGAAAATTCGAGGCGTTGGCGCAAAGACGCTGGAAGGCTTTCGCCCATATTTCCTTGACATCAAGAAGAAGTGATCGCCGTGCTGTAGCCTTACGCACTATTTGGCTCGCTTGAATACGGCAACGACGTCTCGCGACGCACCATAGCTCTGCTTTGTGTCAAAAGCAGAGACTAGCTCCCAGCCTTGCTCGCCAAGCTCATTCATGCGCTCATCAAGACGGCGCTCGTCCAGTTTCCCACCAGAGAATCCCGTTGTTGCAAGCTTGATCGTTTTGTATTCCCACTTCACGTTTCACTTCCCTTCCATCAAAGATCTATTAGGCGATGACACTCCCGCCCAAATCCCGCGTATTGTACGCGTCAGATGCGATTTACGGCATTCGCAACGCCGGACATTCGGTCACGCCCCATAACAGTAGGGCTTTCGTGGCGTGTGGGGGAACGTGAATACTGCTGTCCGTGCTGGCGTAGGCCGGAAAAACCGCAAAGAGCCCTGTTTTTCTTCTCAAAGTTCTGGCGGGTTGTTACGCTAGAGATAGAGGCAAGGCCGCTTGTGTGACGGCCGGTGGACAATAGCCAACGCAAGCGACATCGCTCCGAGTGAACAGAGGAGAAGGCAAATGACTTTCCGTCTAATTCCCTGCGCTAGCGTCTTGGCTGTGCTAGTTCTCGTTCTTCCCGCGATGGCTGCGGGAAAAAAGGCCCCTCGCACCTTGCCCGGCTCACAGTCCGTCGAGTTCTTTGCGGCGCTCGACGAGGGGCAGATTGCCGCAACCGTGATACCACGCGATTCGCGTCAATTGACGGTCCAAGTGGAGAATAAGACCGACAAACCGCTGAGCATTCGCCTACCGGAATCGATCGGCGCAGTGCCTGTGTTGGCCCAATTCGGCAATCCGAATCAGGGATTCAATCCATTTGACAACAACCAGCAGCAAGCCCAGGGGCTTGGAGGCCCGTTTGGCGGTCCACAGAACGGAAACAACCCCTTTGGAGGAGGCCAACAGTTCAACTTCCCGGGCGGACCGCTGTTCAACGTGCTCCCCGGCAAGATCGTCAAGAAGAAGCTGCCTTGTGTCTGCCTGGAATTCGGCAAACCGGACCCCCGGCCTCGCATCCCGTATCGGATCGAACGCCTTGAGAATGTCTGCAGCAAGCCGGGGGTACGTGAAGTGCTCATCGTCCTCGGCAGCGGCCGCTGCAATCAAAAGACAGCCCAGATCGCCGCCTGGCATCTGGCCAACGACATGAGTTGGGAACAATTGGCCGGGTTAAAGCACAAACTGGCAAACGGCTCGATGCGCCCCCGATTCTCGGCCGCAGAACTGCAACTTGCCAAGCGAGTGGTGGAGCAACTGCCGTCCAAGAAGCGGCTAAAGTCACCAGAATCCGCGGGCTACCGCTACGCCCAACGGAAATGACCGACGGGGGGCCGCAGCAGCCGAAAAAGCAGGTGCGGACGCCTTGACCCACCGGATTCGATTGGCTAGTAATTGCTCTAATGAGCCACGGTCGTTGGGAGGCCGTGGCATTTCTTGCTGTGTGCCTGTATTCAAGACCGAGGAGCAGTTGAGTGAGTATCACGCGTGCCGGTTCTAACAAGGATTACGCGGACAATTGGAAACAGGCATTCGGCGCAAAGAAAAAACGCGCAGCGAAGAAGACTACAACCAAGAAAACGGAAGCATCCCGAAAGAAGTCCAGCGGCAAGACGAAATAGCCTGCCGACCGCCGTGCGAGCCTTCTTAGAAACAAGCAATCTTGCCAGAACCAGGGGCCACGATATGAAACTTCATCTTCGTTACTGCTGTGCGTGAAACTACGAACCGAAAGCCGTCAGTCTGACGGAGAAACTTCTATCCACTTACAAGCAGCGCATCAAGGGTTTCGAGCTTGAGCCGTCCGGCGGCGGGTGCTTCGAGATCACCGCGAATGGCGAGACTGTCTATTCGAAGCTGCAGACCGGACAGTTTCCCGACGAGGACGCCATCGTCAAAGAAGTCGGCAAACTTCTGGGAAGCTAGTACGCGGCGTCTACTGATCTTTTAGGTTGGCCCTCCGAGGCCGACCATCTCCCGACGGGCTCGGAGGCCCATCGGACTGACCTGAAGTGCTACAGTACCGACATGATGGCGTCACACAGCCGTTCCATGTTGGTTTCCGTCATGCCGGCTACATTGACGCGACCATCGCCGACGATGTAGATCGAGTGCTTGTTGCGCAACTCGTCCACCTGCACGCCCGTCAGTCCGGAGAATGAGAAGATCCCGCGTTGGCGAGTAATGAACGAGAAATCGCGTGGCGCATTCTTCGCCTTCATGGTCTCGGCAAACAGGTGTCGCATGCCGTTGATCCTGTCGCGCATCTCGGCTAGTTCGGCTTCCCATCCCGATCGCAGCTCGTCATCGGAAAGCACAGTGGTGACGATGGCACCGCCATGTTCAGGCGGGTTCGAGTAGTTGGTGCGTACACAGATTTTCGCGTTGCTCACCGCGACCTTCGCGGCCTCCTCGGTACCGGCAACCAGCGTCAACGCGCCAGTGCGTTCGCTGTAGAGTCCGAAATTCTTCGAGAACGAACTGCAAATCAACAACTCATCCAGCTTCGAGCAGATCTGCGCCAAGCCCACCGCGTCTTCCGTCAGTCCGTCGCCAAAGCCTTGGTAAGCGAAATCCAACACGGGCAGAACGCCTCGCTCGGCCAAGACGTCGGCCACTTGGCTCCACTGCTCACTCGTGGGGTCCACGCCCGACGGGTTGTGGCAGCAAGCGTGCAGGCAAACGGCGTCGCCGGATGGGATTCCCTTCAAGGCCTCCAGCATGGCATCAAAGTCCAGACCGAAGCCGTCGGCGTCGAAGTAGGCATATGTCTGAATGTCCAAACCCGCGGTCTTGAAGATCCCCAGGTGATTGGGCCACGTTGGTTTGCTGACCCAAATAGTGCGTACCCCGAGCTTTTGAGCCAAGAAATCTCCGGCTACGCGCAGTGCGCCCGTGCCACCAGGCGCCTGTAGCGTCACCGCTCGGCCGCCAGCTAGGAATGGGTGGTCCGCGCCGAACACAAGTTCCCTGACCAGTCGCCCATATTCGGCTATTCCCGTAATGGCCAAATAACCTTTGCTGCTTTGGCTTTCGACCAGTCGTCGCTCTGCTTCCTTCACGCAGCCCAGAATCGGCGTACGGTTGTCTTTGTCCTGATAGACGCCGACACTCAAGTTGATCTTTTCCGGATTGGAGTCCGCTTTGAACGCCTCGTTCAATCCCAGAATCGAGTCCGGGGGAGCCATTTGAAGAGCTTCTAGCATTGCAGTGACCTTCATTCCGCAGAAGAGAACCTTGAACCAACATTTCCAGGCAACGATCGGACAATCATACCAAGTTCCTGATAGGCTGCCAGGGAGGTGATCAAGAACGCAGACGGGGGTGGAACATCGCCATTCGGCAGCGTCCAGCACTGCCGTTCTGAACGACGTTCCACCCCAGCCGCATCCGGAAAACGGAGGTCAGTCGTGTGAGCCGGCCCCGAACCAGAGTGGTTTCGTTCCTACTCGAGGCGCATCGGCGTCCTTGTCGCTCGGCGAAGCGACCGTCGGGGCTCCGGGGCTGGTCAGCTTATCCTCGCCGAAGTAGCGCGTCGTGTCCTCGGCAACCAGCTTGGTTTGAGGATCGGCACATTTGACCTCGGCACGGAACACGTGATTGCCTTCCGACTGAGCTCTGGCCTTGATGCTCAGTTTCGTCACCTCTCCTGCGCCAATTCGCGAGATCGCCTGGAACACCACTTGCCCTGGGATCAAATCAGCACGCACGCCGCCGGCTGCTATGGGCTCGATACCCTCGGAGAACTGAGCGACCACCTGCACCTGCGTGGCGGCCTTGGTGCCGCGGTTGGTGATCTGGATTTCATAGGTGACCTCCTCGCCGATAGGGATCGGGCCTTTCGGATCGTTGACCTCCAACTTCAGATCTGCCAACGATTCGACCTTCGTGACCACATCGCTCGCGGACTCCAGTCCCCCGTCGCCGCTGGCCAGGAAGCGGAATAGGACGTCGCCGTCCGCAGTCAGCTCGCAGAAGAAGCGGTAAGTGCGTTCGGTGCTGGGCGCCAATTCGCCGATGTTCCACCGAAGCAAATCTGCTTCCTGCTTGGCACTGTCGATTCCCTTCAAATACTTAGCTCCAGCCGGTAGGCGAGCCGCCACCTGGACATTCCTGGCCGTGGCGTTTCCTACGTTGGTCACACGGACTTGATAGGTTCCCACCGAGCCAGCGAACTTGTGCGCCGAGCCCAGAGCCTGGATCTGCAAATCGGCACGCTGCACAACAATCTGTTCCACAGCCTGTGCCTGAAGATTATTGGCGCCCGTTGCCGCTGCCACGATTTGCATCTGGCCGGCATGCCGAGCGGTGATTTCCACGTCGAACTTCTTGTTGGCGCCGGCTGGCAAGACTTCAACCTGAAGCGTATCCGCATTCTCGTTGCCCATGGCGAGCCGAATCGAGACGTTTTTCGCGTCGCCCGTGCCCGGGTTTGATAGGACGATCGAGTAAACCTTCGTCTCGCCATACACGATTTGAGCTGGCCCGCTGAGGGCAATCTCCAGCATGGCCTGCCGGACGTCGACGTTGGCCGTTGCAGATATCGGAGACATAGCCCATTCGGCGGCTAGATCAAATGGACGATTGGCCGTTGGGATTAGCTTGATCGTCAACTCGCGTTCGGCTCTAGCCGGCACGCGTTGCAGGCTCCATACCAATTGCCGCCCGATTCCAGCCTCCTGCTGGATGCTATCGTTGCCATCGCTCGCTTTGGTCGAGACGACTTGAACATTGTCAGGCACGGCAACACGAACCACAACATTCTGTGCTTCCGTCACACCCGCGTTCGACATCCGTATGATGTAATCGGCTGCTTCGCCCAGCGTTATTGCTCGTGGGCCGATGGTATCTACTCGTAGCAGTGCACCAACGCTGCTGGCTAAGGCGTCGTTGCTCGGCGCTCCGCTGGCGTACGTGGGCGTGCTGGCTCGACGTGACGAGACGGGCTTGGAAGCAACAATCGTCGGCTTGACGGACGGCACTCCAGAGCGGAAAGTCCGTCTCGAAGAGGTTGGCCCGCTGTCTCGTGCTATGGGTGTCGACGGCACTGCAGTTTTGGGAACCGTACTCGCGCGCGCCGGCGCGGACGAAATATGCGTCTTCGGCTGCGCCGGGGCAGGCGCGGGTGTCGAGGGGACGACTGTTGTGGGTCGCTCCGTCACCGGCGCGGGCTCCACCGCCGAAGTCAATGGTTTTGGCTCTTCGGTGCTTTCGGTCGCAGGAGGACTAAACGCACTAGTCCTCGATGGCGATCGTTTCAGCACAGACCGCATCACACCTGGTCCCGTCGAATCATCGGAAGCCAGCAGCATCGCAGGCTTGGAAGACGTGCCTGCACTCAAGGGAAAACTCAAATCCGGCGGCGCGACCCCCCCCGATCCGTTAGGACTGTACTCGGATGCCACGGATTGGCCCACCGAGCTTAGCTTCTCAGCTAACCCTTCCCCACCAGCATCAGTCCCGACAGGGGACGAAGCACCAGTCGCCGACGTGTCCAGCAAGCGGGGAGCATCCTGCGCTGTGACCATCGCTGCAACAAACCCGCCAACAACAACCAGAACGATTGAACCGTTAAACAGACGTGACATCTTTTCTGCCCTGTGAGTGACGTTTTGGGTGTAGTCCGAGTGTAGAATCCACTTCCATCCGGAGTATCGGTTACGCCGAATCTAAAGGTTTAGGGGAGTTTTTCGCTTTTCCTGATTAGGAGGTCTGCGCAAACTGCGAGGCATGAGAGAGTCTCGTCTTTATCCCCCAGTAGCGAGTACCGCCCAGTCAGTTCGCCCCTTCTCATACCCGACATTCTTGATAGACTGGTCCGTTTATGCCCTGCCAGTGGGAAGGGGCGTGGTGGGTTGCCTCGACATCGGCCACGAATACATACCCAACACTCATGCTTTGTGCCCGAGACTTGCCTGGCCGCATCAGGGCGGATGTGATGTCCGAGCCGTTGGCCAATCATGCGACTGCATGAATCGCTGTTACGCCAACGTTGTGGTAGAATGACGACACGGATGAACGGAGGTTTATGTCGGTGAACACGCGACTGTCAGTATTCGGCTTGATCACGTTGACGACCATCGCCCTCGTGGCGTTTCTGCCGGGGCCTGCCCTCCGCCAAGCGGCGTTGGTTCCCAACTCGTACGCAGCCGAACCGCAAGACTCGGGGGACGAACTGCCTCCGCTAGTGATCGACAAGAGTAGCCCTTTGCTGTTGGAGGAGCCGTCGGGCAAGGAAGACAAGAAGTTCTTGCGCATCAACCAGTCCTGTTTCGTCTGCCACGACAACTACCAGGACGAACCATTGATGCTCGTTCATGCCAAGGAGGAAATCGGGTGCGTCGATTGCCACGGCGAATCCGTGGCGCACCGCAACGATGAAGACAACATCACACCGCCGGACCTCATGTACCCGCTGGACGAGATCGACGATGCGTGCCAGGTATGCCACGACTCACACGATGCACCGGCGGAAAAGATAATCGCTCGCTGGCAAGCTCGCTGTCCGGAAGAGAGGGACGTAGAGAAGATTGCCTGTACGGATTGTCACGGGCGTCACCGACTGAAGGC
>CAZUAH010000430.1:0-12004 GCA_964617665.1 uncultured Pirellulaceae bacterium | reverse complement strand
TGAACGACTACCCGCAGTTCTCGGTGATCATTTTCCCGTACCTGTTCCTAACGAAGGAATTTGGCGGCGACAGCCTGTTGAAGCTGGCTCAAGAGAAGAACGTTGGCGTGATCGGTCTGAAGCCGTTCGGCGCTGGAACCACTTTTGGTCTGAAGCCTCAGCAGATCCGCGGCAAGATCGACAAGCGAGCCACGTCGCTGGTGAAAGAAATGCTCCAGGAAGAACGGCTTTCCGCGATCATTCCCGGCGTGAATATCCCCGAACAGCTTGAAGTGAACGTTCAGGGTTCCTACGAGAAGGGCAAGCCGAAGACCGCTGAAGACGAACAGGCCCTGCACGAATGCAGACGCAACTACTACGCGAACCTCACCCCCGAGTACCGATGGCTGCACCAGTGGGAACACGTTTGATGCGAAATCGCGACATCCGGCGTGCGTTGGCCATTGGTGTCGGCGTCGCTGGGATTCTTACCGCCACACTGCTTGTTCGAGGCTCTTTGGCCGTCGCTGACGGACCGGGCGAGCCGAAAGATGCCTCGGACGACAAACCGGCTGAATCCAGCGAGACGATCGATCCGTTGAGCGTCAATGCCACGTGCTACGTGTGCCACATCGCGTTCGTCAGGGAGAAGATCAGCCGAGTCCACTTCAAGGAAGAGATCACATGTATCAAGTGTCACGGACTCAGCGCTGCCCACGCCAACGACGAAGACGTCGGCGCCACGAAGCCGGACATCGTGTACAAACGCGATCAAGTCGATGCGATGTGCGGTAAGTGCCACGAACACCATGACATAGCGGCGACAGAGGTCGTCGCACGGTTTGTCGAGCGGAAGATCACCGAGTCACCCGTCGTCTGCACCGACTGCCACGGCCAACATCGGATCGAGCCGCCCGAAGAAGAAGAGCAGTGATCGCGTCAGTCAGTGGGCGGAGGAGGCAGCATAACCGGGGGAGGAGGTAGTGGAAGTGAATCGACCAGTTCTTCCTCCAACCCCTGAACAAAGGCGTTCAGAGCTCCGTAGGTTGCCTCGAAACCGGGCATCTCGGCTACAACGGCATATTGTGGATTCGCGCGGATCTTTTCGAACTGGCCGAGGATCTCCGTGGCACGATCGAGATCGCCCTGGCTCCACTCCTCGGCAGCTTCGGCCAATTGTTTAACCTCTTCCACCTTCAGGAACGTCTTCCACGCCCCACCCGTACGCTGGCGGTCTAACGAGTCGATCAGTATCGGCAGGATGGCTGACAGGACATGGGCTTGTCGTTCGGCAGGCGGTAGCGAGTATTCACGAAGCCCTCTCTGCACCGTGCGAAACCCGCGAAGGCTGGAGATCTTCGAGTATTTGGGCTCGGCGGCAACTTCCAAGAAACAGATGGATATCTTCTGCAGGCGTTTCCGAGTGTCCGGGGCCATTTGCCAACTTTCGACCGACCCAGCACTAATGCTGCCAGTGGTGCCCAGCCCCACCACGTCTCCAATCGCGGCATCTGAAAGTGCCTCTTGCACTGTGGCCAACTGCAAATGCTTCTTCCAGCCCAGACCCGTTTTCACGCCGTCCAGTTCGGCATCCAAGTAGTCTGTCGCCCCTATCAGCAGAGTCCGCAGTTGCTCGTTCGTAAGCTGAGCGATCTGCTCGGCAGACGGCTCGGGCGGATCCGCTGGCCTGGGTGGTGGGGCACTCGCGCTGGGATAGTATGATCCCGGCTGCCCACCCGCTGGATTTGATGTTGGATCGGGAAATGCCAAACGAAGCAAGTCCCAAGGGTCGAAGGGCGGCGGAGCTTGCGGATGCCGTGGTGGGGTGCCCACGTTGGCTTGCGGATGTCGGGGTGGGGTGCCGACCTTGGGTGCAGGTGCAGCGGGTTTTGCCTTCTGATTTCCGAACACATTGTACGGATCTCGGATCTTTATCTGCGGGTTGTATATCGGCCGAGCAGGTTGCGGAGATTGTGCGGCGAAGCCGCCCTTGAGCATGATCGCCACAAGGGCCAACGAAACTAGAAGACGAACACACATGGTAACTCTCCTTGACTATTGAGGCTGTCCACTTGCCTCGTCAAAAACCAAACCATAAATGGAGTCACTGCCCACGGACCTGCGGGCCTTCGCATGGCACGGATCAATCGCTCTCTCCCCCGGCCGACAAAATCACCGCGGAGATGGTGGCAGCGATCCGACAAATCCTCCTTCCAGCGATTCGACAAGAGCCTTCAGAGCTTCGTAAGTGACCTCGAACCCGCGCGTGCGAGCTACAACGGCGTATTGGGGATCCTGGTGGATCTTCTTGAATCGCTGCAGGATCTCCACCAGTTTTTCGCGATCTTCCGACTGCAACTCGTGGACCGAGTCGAGCAATTTCTCGAGTTCCTCCAACTCGAGAAACTCTTTCCAAGCCGAGCCGCCGCGCAGGCGATCCAATGCGGCTGTGAGAATCGGAAGCCTGGCCTCCAGCACATGGGCTTGCCGCTCGGCCGGCAGAAGCGTGTACTCGCGAAGCCCTCTCCGCATCGTCTGGAATCCGCGAAGAGATACTATCTTCTTGTACTCAGGCTTCTTGGCAACTTCCTCGAAACGCTTGGCGATCTTTGACAACTGTTCTCGTTTGTCCAGGTCGGGACGTCTCCGACCGACCATGCTTCCAGCGCGTCCAGGATCGCTTTCCGGCCTGAGTTTCTCCCGTTCGTCTGGATCGGGGCGTTCCTTCAGTTCGGGCCTACCGCCCGGACGTTTGGGGTCGCGTACCGTCGTGAGCTTCTCCCGTGCATCCGGATCGGGACGTTCTTTCAGTTCGGGCCTGCCTCCGGGATGTCTGGGGGCGGCTTCGGGTCTGAGTTTCTCGCGTTCGTCTGGATCGGGACGTGGCTGCAGTTCAGGTCTACCTCCCGGACGCCTAGGATCGGCTTCCGGCCGGAGTTTTTCCCGTGCATCCGGATCGGGAAGTTCTTTCAGTTCGGGCCTGCCTCCCGGACGCCTGGGATCGCTTTCGGGCCGGAGTTTCTCTCGGAAATCCCGCCCCGGGCGTTTTACCCCCAGCGAGATAGTCACATCGCCATCCTTGATCCCCTCCGCACGCGTCAAATCACCGCGTTTGACGCCCAACGAGACCGTAAAGTCGCCGCGTTTAATCGCCTCCGCGATCGTCATATCACCGGGCTTGATACCCAACGCAGCCTCCAAGTCGCCGAGCTTTACTCCGTCTGCAAGTGTCAGATTCCCGCGTTTCATCCCTTCGGCAATGGTCAGATTACCGAGCTTCGTTCCATCGGCAACTGTCAAATCGCCAAACTTGATCCCCATCGCAGATGACAAATCGCCGCGTTTCACGCCCGCTGCAAGCGTCAAGTCACCACGTTTGATCCCGTCAGCGATTGTCAAATCGCCGCGTTTGATCCCCAACGCCACAGTCAGATCGCCACGCTTGATCCCCTCGGCGAGCGTCAGGTCACCGCGTTTCACCCCCAGCGAAACTGTCAGGTTGCCGCGCTTGATCGCCTCCCCTATCGTCATGTCGCCTGGCTTGATCCCTCCCAACGCAGCCTCCAAGTCGCCGATCTTGACTCCTTCTTCGAGTGTCAAATCGCCGCGTTTCATCCCTTCGCCAATGGTCAAATCACCGAGCTTCGTTCCATCGGCAACTGTCAAATCGCCAAACTTGATCCCCATCGCAGATGACAAATCGTCGCGTTTCACCCCCGCCGCAAGTGTCAAATCACCACGTTTGATCCCGTTGGCAATTGTCAAATTGCCGAACTTCATCCCGTCCGCAACCATGGGATTGAGCTGTTGCAGGGCGTCCTCGGAGAACTCCCGCTGCAGCATCTCGAGTTCGAGATACTTCTTCCAATGGTCACCGGTGTTTAGACGGTCGAGACCCGCATTCAACGTTCCTGCGGCCACGTTCAGTAGCTTCGCCAGTTGGTAATTGGTGAGGCAGGCGATCTGTTCGGCGGTGGGCTCGGATGGCGTCCGCGGCGTGTGCGGGGTGCGCGTAACTCGCGAGTCGCTTGGCTGCCACGTTCCGGCCTCGGCTTCCGGGTCAGGAATCAGTAGCCTGAAAAGGTCCCAAGGATTCGGCTGCGGAGTTCCCGGTGCGGGTTGTCCGTGAAACGGAACGCCCTCTCTGGCTGGCGGCGTGCCGAACTGAGCCCTTTGGTCCCAGCGAAATGTAGGAGGGGGCGTTTGTGGCTTCGCGCTCAGCGATTTTATTCCCCCGGGAGGTACCCCAGGCTGAGGCGCCACTAGCGGCCTTGGCGCCGGCGTTTGCAGACGAAAGGGAGAAACAACCCCAGCCGGAGGCTTTCGATCGGGCTGCTGAGCATCTGCGGAGAAGCCGCAAAACAGGACTGCCACACCGAACACGAACGGACGGAGGAAGCGAGCACTCATGGCAGCTCTCCTTGATCGAGGAGCGTGAGCCGCTTGCCGTTCCGTCGTGGGTGCTGCTCGGTTGCCGAGGGGTTTTTGCGGTGTGGGAACCACACGAATTCGGCAAGCGACCCGAATCGAACAGGACCGTCAACTAGTACTATCTTAACATGCCTTCGAACCCCCGCAATAGTCGGGCGATCTGAACAGGTGTTTTCCTCCTCGCGGGAATCCGCGCAGTCCTCGCAAACCACCCTACGGCATGCCGATGCGCGGGGCACGGGGGCGCCGACCACGCCTCCAAACGATGGCGACGTCGGCGATTGTGGTGGTCAAGATTACTACTGCAGCCAAGCTGGACAAGACAAAGAGAATGACTGTTGCGGGCGAAGGGCCATGCAGAATAAGCAGATCAGGCACTGGTTCTGCCGAGGGCGGCGCGGCAAAACTGCAGGTCACCATCCCAAACAGTAAGGCGAGGGGCAGCCACACGATCACGAATCTTCTACGGCACGGACAAGGCGAGTTTGTCATCGTATCTGCCCCCAACGAGAAATCCATCGAACACTCCCGCTGATCGCATCCAGCGGGTAAGGCGAGAAGGACGGCTCCGCGTCTACTAGGTACATTGACTTCTGGCCGGGAGGGGGGACAAAAATCCGGACAGATTTCGAAAAGCTGCAGGGCGACTATGCGTCTCGTTGCATGAAGTCTCCTATCCGCCAGGCGAATCCAAGATCTCGATGGCCCGCTGAAGAAAACGGCGAAGGTCTTCCTTCGCCAGGATTTCGATCGCTTCGTCCGCAGGGAGCCAACGCCGCTGGCGCGATTCGGATTCTGCCCATTCGGCGTCGCAGTGCAGAACTTCCATTAGGACGACGGTAACCTCAAGCGTCGTTTCCCATTTGCAGTACTCGTAGGTTCCCAGAGGTTCGCCTACGATACGGCCGCGCAAGCCGGCTTCTTCATGCGACTCTTTCAACGCGGTCTCCACGTACGTCTCGCCCGGATCGATGATTCCTTTCGGGAACATCCATCGCTTCTTCTTCAACGATGTGATCAGACAGACCTCAAGGCGTCCGTCAACTCGGCGAAATGGTATGGCGCTGGCTTGAAAGATGGGCATAGTTCCATCACCGCGAAAGTAGATCCGACTCCCACTTCTCCGCCACCGTCGGCGTCCGGCCGGACAGAAATTCGACAACCCCAAGGAGCGATCTCCGAGCGTCGCCCAGTGGATAGTAGAAGGCATCCCAGTTTTCGCTATCCTCGCCGTCGTGGTTCGGAATCACAAAATCAAGTTCGCGGGCCATGCACAGCTCGTCGTATGCGCGTGTCGCTCGCCGTTCGATGTCGTCCAGATCATGCGCGGAGAGCACACCTTTTGATCGTTGCGCACGGCGCAGTTGCTTGCGTCGCATTAGTTCGGCAGTCAAAGCCCGCAAAGAGACGGCGGGCTGCTTGGTCAGATACTCAATTTCCTCCCGTGACAACGGGGATAAGAAAATGCTCAGCCGACGGATGTTCGCTAGACGAGGATTGGTCAGTAGTTCTCGCGCCACGTACGGATTACCTTCGTACAAGGCATCTTCGGACTTCAGCGATTCGACCAGTTCGGCAACGTCCAACGCCTGTAGATCACCTCGCACATCAAGGACCGCGTATCTTTCGTCACCGCGCAAATGCTCGATTTCGTCTCGCGGACGAAAATGGTGTTCCACGCCGTCCGTTTCACCAGGGCGCGGTGAGCGAGAATTCAACAGGACAATCGGTCGATGGGCGTTGGCCTGTTCAGGCCAGAAACGACGCAAGGCTCGGACTAGCGGTGTCTTTCCGGCACATGAGGGGCCAGTGAGTATGACGAGTCGACCAGGCTGATTTGCTGTCATGACAAAGGCAATTGTTTGACAAGTGATAGTATTTGCCGCGAGACTGCGCCCATTAGCCTTCTTCACAACCAGCATTCGGGTAAGGCAGGGATCCAGGGCGGCACGCACAAGGGTAGAATTCCGGCCGACACCGCCCAAGGATCGCGAAGAGGCAGATCCGAGGCAAGCGGGGAGGTCAAAAGGCTGCAAGAGCCTCCTGCTCGTCGGCGTGTATCTCGAATACCTTGTGTAACCTGGCATCCAGAAAAGCAGTCTGGACGATTGGTTGCATCCCGCACAGCTTAAACCGGCCTTCGGCAGCCCGTATCCGCTTGTTCATCGCTACAAGCCGAGCCATCAACGCGCTGTTGACGAAATCCAGCTCGGACATGTCGGCGATGACTTGAGGAGCGTCTGCCGAGTCCAGCAGCACATCGGCAACGCGCTCCATATCAGGGTGTTCCGGTGTTCTGCCACGCAAGAGTTCAAGGATGATGACATTGCCAGCCATCCTCTTGCGGCACCACAGCGAGTAGGCGCAAGCGGGACACGGGGCCTCGTGAGGTGGCAGAGGCGGATCGACCGTAAGCCGAGCGCCACACACAGGACATTCGTAAGAGGCGTCTTCGTGCGTTTCGATGGGCATACGGACCGCCCCTTCCACTTACAGCCAACTTTGACCGAGAGATATTGCCCTCAAGGACAGTGGGCGGGCGTTGCCGAACGCCGACCGTCCAAGGAGCTATCATCATCGCCCAGGAATCACATGTAAAGTATACCAAATCCAGGGCGTTTGGTAATGCTGCAATTGTGCTTTATGGGCGCGGAGAGTTTTTTTGGTTAACTCTACGGCGCAGCCACTTTGACGGAAACGGCACATGGTCCTTTGCGGCCCTGTCCGATTTCATAATCCACCGTTTGGCCTTCCCGGAGTTCCTCGAACGCCGCCCCTTGAACCTCCGAGTGATGGAAGAATAGATCGCCGCGGTCGCCTTCTATGAAGCCAAATCCACGGTCCGATACCAACTTTTTGATCTTACCTTGTGGCATTTCTGCCCCTCGCGAAAAAGGTGAAACATGGGTAGCTGCAGCTACTTGGTAAAGTGGGCCACTGGGCCGCACAACCTAACGGAGCAGCTTGCCACAGGAACCGAGATGGGCACTTCGGGATAGGCACAACTTAGTCGAATGCGGCGTGACGGGAGGAGGAACCGGGGTATCCAGACCTACATCTTGTCTCTGCTCGTCACGATCTACCGTGACGCGTGGATTATAGCCACACGTGTAGCCCTGTGCCAGTGCCAAAGCGGTACCTTCGAAGCGCAAGGCTCTGCCCTGCCCGTTCGACAGCAAGTTGCTGTCGAACAAATCCGTATCATAGCGACCACTCTTTGCACGAGCCGTACTGACTGGTCACAATGGAACCGCGTAACGATGGGTCAGGAAATCTCGTTTTCAGGAAGAAATGGTAATGGTCTCTCACCGTCTTCTGCTGATACTGGGGGCAATGACTCCGGCCACACTCGCGTTTGCGGGCCCGTTTGAATCTCAGGTTTCCGAGAACATTGCTGGATTGAAAAGCCCTGAGACCCATATCCGTTACCGCTCGGCGGAGAGGTTGGGGTATCTTCGATCGGATGCGGCTGAACAGGCGTTGTTGGATGTGTTGGGCGACGACGCGGCAGAAGTGCGCCGCGCAGCGGCTATGGCGTTGGGGTGGTGTGGCACACGCGCATCGCTCGGGCCCCTGGCAATGGCGCTGGATGACCGAGATTGGACTGTCCGCCAAGCTGCCCATGTCTCGTTGACAAACATGACCGGCATGGAGTTCGCCTTCGATGCCCTAGGAGAAGGGGACGATCGCCGCAAACAGGCGGAGCACTGGCGGCAATGGCTCGCGGCCATTCCTCGCGACGCGGCTCCGCCGAAGATTCTTGATTTCCTCGAAGGCGAGATGGTCGAAATTGACTATGACGTTCAGCTTTCGTCTGTGTACAAGGGGTCGGCCGAAGCGTTGTTCGATGGGCAGTTACGCCCCGGTTACTGGCAGACCAAGAACGTGAAGACGCCCCAGTGGGTCCTCGTCGATATGGTTCGTCCGCGAATCATTGACCACGTCATCGTTCACCAGCACAGCGAACGGTTTGTTATGGCTGGCTGGGAAGTGGCAGTCTCGGCTGATGGTGAAACGTACAAGACGGTGGGCGAAGACCGTAACGGCGCTTCGCCCGTTCGTATCGAAGTTCAGTTCCCCCGCCAGTCGGTCCGGTACGTGCGAGTTACCAGTTTCGGAGGTGTCAACCCGACCTATCCGACGACTCTGACGGAGCTGGAAATCCTCGCTCCCGGCGAGCCACCGGCCGAATTGTCGCAAGAGTCGCCGCCAAACCCGGACATGGCCCGCTTTCTCTGGCAGCGTGAGCGCGCACTTCGAGCTCTGGGGGTATTTGCTCCACCCGGTGCATCACAACGGATCATCACGGCCCTGCGGCCAGCGCGGACCAACACTGCCGCCCATAGTCCAATGGTACAGGCCGGCTTGCGGGCGTTGGGCCGTCTTCGCCAGCCCGAGGGGTTCGACTACCTAGTCGAGCAGTTGGAGAATACCGATTGGGCTCGATATGCAGCGCGGGCTCTGGGCGAATTTGGTGACGCGCGCGCCGTCGGACCTCTTCTCGATCACTATACGAAATACGCGAAGCTGCTGAACCAGAAAAACCCGCCAGACGTGCCGCGTGACGACATCATGGGATTTCCTTCCTTTGATCGAATGCTGGAAACACCGTACTACTTCTCCTTGGCCCTCTGCCGCCTGGACATTCAGAAGCCGGAAGACTTGGCAAAACTGCGAAGCTTGGCGCCCCAGATCATCGCCAACATGCCGGGCAATCACGACACGTACATGCTGTACGAACTGGAATCGCCCCTTCACCTGACTCGCCATTTGCTGGATGTGTGTGGGATGCGTCGAGCGGCCTGCGAACACACGATGCGACAACTTGGTGTCGAGTTTGATGCGGATGCAATTGACGAGGCACTAACATGGCCGCCGCTCACGGGATGGAGAATCGCGCCGTTTCTCCCGGCTGTCTGTGACGAGACAGACCAGCAGCGGCTCCTGCAAGTCCTGAGAAGCGACGATGAGAACATCGATGGCTGGGTACGGATAAACGCGGCCAAAGCGATCGCGCATTGGGGCACTGTCGAGGATTCGGCTGATGAACTGGCCGAGATACTCCGTGAATTGCCAGCAGAGGCCGAATACGGCTATAGCGGCGTCTTCAAGACGGACGAGTACAACGACCCTACACCGCGCTGGCGTGAAGCCGTGATTCGCGCATTGGGCCTGCTGGGAGCAGTCGATCACGTGGACATGATCGTTTCGATCCTGGAAGACGATCGGTCGACGATGGAAATCCGCCGCGCAGCCGCATTCGCCTTGATTGACCTTGATCGTCAGGCACCCTGTCCAGCGGCAATAGAAGCGCTGCGCCGCGCCGCGGAGAATCACGAATTTCTCTCCACTCAGCAGACAGTCCAGGATCTGCTGCACGCAAGGGACGAACGAATTCGACCAGCACACGCCGTGGCCGAACCACCAGCGGAATTGGTCGGGCAGCAGGTTCCGCAGAGTGAACATCGAGCTCCTGCGTGGGAGGACGTCAACGCCATTGTATTCGTTCAAGGGACGCACGTGTTGCCGAACATGCTCAGTTCGGAGGCCATGGGTACGGTCTCACATGGCGACCACTGGCGGATGAGCTACGTGATAGCCAGCCCTGGACCGGAGTATCGCCCGGGGCAGAATCTGGCAGTGCTCTCCCCGCCGCGTCCCGACGGCCAGTTGCGTCCTTTGACCAAGTTCACGAAGGGGTATGTGGCAAACCCAGAAGTCACCTGGGACGGTCGCGATGTCCTGTTTTCCCGCCGGGGTGGCGATGATGATCCTTGGTGGCAGATATGGAAGGTCAAGGTTGACGGCACGGAATTGACCCAGCTCACATCGGGACCATACCACCACGCCGCTCCGGCCGAATTGCCCGATGGGCGCATCGTTTTCTCGTGCAGCAAAGTCGGCACGCGCGACGAATACCACGGGTATACGTGCACCGCGTTGTACGTCATGAACGCCGACGGTTCGGGGATGCACCCGATAGCGATGAACATAGGCCGCGACAACGAGCCTTCGATCCTGGCCGATGGCCGAATTGCTTTCAGCCGTCTTGAGGTGTTCTACTCGAGGAACAAGACCGAGTTGACGCTTCACGCCGCGAGACCCGACGGCTCGATGGACATGGTGCTGTACGGCCCGGAACGGCGGCGATTCTGGCGCGATTTGGACCACGGATTTCGCGCACCTCCCGATAACTCGGAGGTGCCTCTGACGCACCGCGTGTTGCGAGTCTCCCAACCGCAAGTCATGCCTGACGGGAGGAAGATCCTGACGGTCACCCAGGGCGGTCTGACGCTTCTCGATCACCGCCGCGACACCGAGACCCTTTTGACCACCGATTTCACGCGGGCATACACAACGCCGTTCCCACTGGCTGACGGCCGCATCCTTTGCGCTTCGACCCCGAAAGAAGACAACTCTCCAGAGAAGGTCGATTTGGGGATTTGCCTGTTCGACCCGAAAACACAGGAGCTAGAACTGGTGTACAACGATCCGGCCGTGGCAGATTACGAGGCGAAGCCTCTGATTTCACGTCGCCGGCCGCCGATCTTGCCCACTGTCGGCACTCCCACCGCATACTCCGGGCGGTTCTTCTGCTCTTCGGTCTTCCAGACGCAAGAGCCTGAGGTGCGAATGAAGGGCCGTTACGTCCGTTTGATCGAAGGTGTGCCACAGATCGGTCGGCATAGTTCGCATACCAGCCACAGCCACAAGGTATGGCAGAACCACGGCGGGACGCTGGGGCGAGTGTTGGGCACCGCTCCGTTGGCCGCGGATGGTTCTTTCTATGTCGAAGCGCCCAGCAATCGCCTGATGCACTTCCAGGTATTGGATTCCGACCGCCGCGTCGTGGGCAACCAGATTACGTGGATGTATCCCGCAGGCGGAGAAACGAAGTCCTGTGTCGGTTGTCACGAACCCATTCACACGACCACAAACGCCCTCGATCCGTTGGCGCTCCACCAAAGGCCGATTGACTTCACGCCTGTGGGTAACGAATTCACCTACCGCGCCAAGGCATGGTTCAAGGGCTCTCTGCCAAATGCCATCGAAGAACGCACTCGGACCGCCCGTTCTGTCAACCTGATCGGGCAATGATGACCGAGCAGGACGCTCGCGGCCCAGCGACAGCCACAGCCTACGGATTCAGTCGCTCGTAGAGTTCATGGACTTTACCGACGATGCGTTCTTCCAGCGTAGGCTTCCACGGGCAGCAATTGGCTTCGTAGCCGCCTTCTTCAAGCACACGTTTGCTGGCGATGTAATTCGTGTACGCATTCGAGTAGCCGGCGACCCAGATCGCTGGCCCCTCCGGCTTGGTGAGTTCGCATTTCAGACGCAGCGAATAGTCCACAACTACTTCATTGCCCAACGCAATGATCGCCAAATCGTTGCCGAACCGTACGACCTGTACCGGATAGTCAAAGTCTGAACGGCCTTCCTTGGCAGATTCCAGAGTGACCGTTTCGAGCACAGTGCGCAGTGGACCGGTCAGTGGGCGCTGATGGAGCAGAGTCCGCTGGTTGACTTCCAGTGCCGCTTCGACGGCCGTAGCCAGCGATCGGCCGTGCATCTGCGCATACTTCAACTCGCT
>CAZUAH010000429.1:0-12041 GCA_964617665.1 uncultured Pirellulaceae bacterium | reverse complement strand
AAATCCGAGCCGCTACTTCATGGCCACGCGCTCGCAGAGTGCGCCGCCGGAACTCCTGCAGAAGCTCCGTCAAGTCATCTCTGAGCCGTCTCGCTTGCTTCCGGCTCACCGCCAGCGTGAATGCTTGCCAACTCTTGTCTGGCTCAGGACGTACTGTGAGAAGCACAATTGGGGCCTGGAACGACCTATCTGCATCGGTCAACATGCCCTCGGCGACGCTGAGCAATTCAACAAACGCCAGTGTTCCGCTATCGTTTTGGCTTCCCATGGTTTCGCTTTCTCTTCTCTGATGCTTGTCTTTCCAAGCAGAGCTTTGCCGGCTCTCTATCACTTAGACGGCTTGTTGGTTGTCTCAGTTCGCGGCAAAACGTACTGCCAAGACAAAAAGTGCACGTTTGATGCCAATCAGTGAAGATCCGTGGAGAACGGCGCTGGTTGGGTAGGCATCGGGGATGACGTTGTTGACCAAACCCCAGAGAAGTGGACGGTTTACGTCAATATCCAATAGACCGGCAAGGTCATCTCTACCAGAATGTCTGCTTCTGCCACACTGCCTTGGAATGCACCGTAATGGCAGTTTTCGCAGCATTGGGCGGCAGTGATCCGCGATTGATGGGCCTACGATCGGAGCGAGAGTCACCCACTATTTTCGGCATCCATGATCTTCCCCACGCGGCGTGCGTGACGACCACCCTCGAATTCCGTGTTCAGCCAGATATCGATCAGGCGATCCAGATTCCGTTCACCCAGCAAATCACCTGGAAGGCATAGAACATTGGTGTTGTTGTGGCGTCGGCTCATCTCCGCCAGCATTTCATCGTACACGGCCGCGGCCCGCACGCCCTTGAACTTGTTGGCAGCGATAGCCATTCCAATCCCCGTGCCGCAGATGAGGATCCCCCGGTCTGCTTCGCCATGCGAGACCTTTCCTCCAACAGCAAAAGCTACATCGGGATAGTCGATACTGGCGCTGTCATCACCTTCGACGATCACGTCGTGTCCGAGCCGCTCGAGCGTCTGCTGGAGTTTGATCTTCACGTGGTGCCCCCGGTGATCGCTGCCAATCGCAATTCGCATTGTATTAATCTCTGATCGTGTCCTTGAAACTTGGGATACTCTCCCAGTCAATGTCTTCCACCCAGTTTCGTAAATGAGTATCTATTTGGTCCGCACAACGAATGTACAACTCTGCGTCACCGCCGATGGGATCCGATATATCGCCGCCGTCGCGGCAGAGTAGCGACGTTTTGGCCTCGGAATCAGGCCATTGTGCCACGATCATCTCGCGGTGACCACGTGTCATGGTAAGGATCAGGTCTGCTTGGCGGACGAGCACATCAGTGACGGCCTGAGTTTCGTGTTCCGAAAGGTCCAGCGACCGCTGGCTCATCGCCCGGAGTGCCTCGGCAGAAGCTTTGCCCCCGATTCCGCCCGCTACGCCCGCCGAACGGACGACAACGCCATGGCCTTCCACTTCGTCGACCAGGCATCCCAGCTTATCTGCGATTCGTTTCTGCAACAATACTTGCGCCATTGGGCTGCGGCAGGTATTGCCGGTGCAGACAACCAACACTACGAAACTGGCGGACCGTTTGAGGGCCGATTCGGACAGCGCGCCGTCGCGTAGAACCTCCACTTGGTTGTCAATCACGCGAACCACGGTGGACGCTTGACCATACTTGCTATGCCCATCGCTGAGAACCAATTCCACGTCGTCCCCCAATGCCTCGACTACCTCCTCTGCAGACACGGCATCCGCCCTACCGGAACGATTCGCGCTGGTCAACGCGAGCGGACCGGAAATCTCCTCGATGCACGACAATATGTAGGGATGGTCTGGCACTCGCAGACCTACCGTGCCTGCAGGCAAGATAGCTTGCCGCACACGAGCGGACATCCGATCGACAATCCCGCCAACACAGGAACTATCTACCACTAGAGTGACTGGTCCTGGCCAACACCGCCGAGCCAATCGGGCGGCGACAGGCGGCAGCGCCGCCCTGTTCTCCAATGGCTCGTCTGCGCTGCGGATTGCCAATGTCAGCGGATTCCCAGATGCTCGTCCCTTCGCTTCCAGTAGCCTGACCACTGCCGTTTCATCCATCACGTTGGCAGCAAGGCCGTAGACTGTCTCCGTTGGGAAGGCCACCAGTTTGCCTTCAGCCAATGCGCCCACCGCGCGGCGGACTGCATCGCGCTCGTCGACAGCGCAGCCTGGGGCGAGTACGATGGCGGGCATGGAGGCTCAATACGTAGAAGGGACTCAGTTTGGTGCAACGGGCACGTAAAGCTGGCTGCGGAATACGGCTGTGATTGGCATCGCCGCGTCAGTAACGGTTGCCTGCGCAACGATTTACAGCGACCACTCGATCCTGGATCCCGCCTTCAGCGTAACCCGTTACTATATGCGTCCTTGCGCCTAATGGTCAAGCCCCGGAAAAGGGATGCCGATCGCATCATACACCCTTCGGTCGGCTAGGCTGTTGGCCACTAAGTAAACGCCGTCAAAGTCGTGGTTGCTGCTGTGCGGGCTTGGCACGGCGATGGTGCAGGCGCCTGCGGCTACGGCGGCGCGGCATCCGTTTTCGCTATCCTCTAATACCAGCAATTGCGCCGGTTCCAGGCCGAATCGTGCGGCGGCTGCAAGGTAGATTTCCGGATGGGGTTTGCCTTGGCGCACGTCTTCCGATGTTAGAAGAAACTGAAACCGAGGCTCGAAGTCGAAATGACCGAGGACCTTTTGCGCAAATGATCGACGGCTGCTCGTCGCGATAGCCTTTGGTATGGACGCCGCCTCCAACGCATCCAGTAACTTCGCAAGTCCTTCCAGCGGGGCGAGACGTGGTCCGAGGATTTCCGCGAAGATGGCATCCGATTCTTGCTCCAGTTGCTCGACCGTCGCGTCCAGGCCGTGGGCGTCGATCATTACCTGAAGCGCGAGCCCGGAGGGGAGGCCCATCATCTTCCGTTTCAGTTCGCTTGTGAACTCCTTGCCCCGCCGACGCAGAATCACAGCGCCCACTTCGTCGTACAAGTCCTCGGTGTTGAACATCAGGCCGTCAAGATCGAAAGCAACGGCCTGGGGAGGCAGGGAATAGGACATGGTTCGAATTGCAGTTACTCCCGCTGTAGACCGATTACGCAGATGTCGTCCGACTGAGAGTACTCGCGGGTGAATCGCCTCATGTCGGCCAGAAGGAAATCGCCCAACTCGCCAATTCTCTCCGGGCCTGTTCCGATAGCCTCTCGGACTCGGTCCACACCGTACAGTTTCCCGTCCGAGTTCATGGCTTCGTTGATACCATCTGTGTAGATGAACAGGGCGTCGCCCGGTTCAAGCGACATAGTAAATGGCCCATACTCGACGGATTCATCACATCCGAGAGGCATGCTGACTGCATCCTCGCCAACTTCCTCGATCTTTCCGGTTTGGATCCTCCGAAGCAAGGGTGGCTTATGCCCTGCGTTGACGAGCGTAACCTGGTGTTCACGTGGATCAAGGATGCAAAGAACGAAGGTCACAAACCAAGGATCGTTTTCCGGTTTCGAGAACTCCCGATTCAACGCCTGAACGGCTATGCATGGATCATCTTCCGTGACCAGCCGATATCGGACTTCGCTACACAGACGCGCCATGACCAAAGCCGCTGAAATCCCCTTGCCGGACACATCACCCAATGCAAGGGCCACTCGGCCGTCGGGCAAAGGGACGTAGCCGTAGTAGTCACCACCTACCTCCTCTGCAGAACTGTAGTAGTCATAGAACCGGTAGCCGGGCACATTGGGACGGTTCTGCGGCAGGAAGTGTAATTGCACCTCTTTCGCCGTTGCCAGTTCTCGATTTCGGCGGTCCAGTCGCAGTTGGGCTTCGTGCGCGTGTGCATATTCCAGGGCCTGGCCGGCGGTGGCGGCGACGCTGATCAACACCTCCAGATCATCTTCATGAAAATGTTCATAGGGATCGTTTGTGTCCACATAAATGATCCCTAGCGGCTTCTGCATCGGTCCCAGTAGCGGTGCGCACATCATCGAACGGATCGGGAAGTCGAGCACTGATTCGCTGATATCGAACTCGTCGTCGTCGATCCCGTCGGCGCTCAGGATCGCGTCCGCCTGCGACATGACGCGGTTGGCGACCGAGTGGCTGATTGGGCCCAATGACGACGAAGCCAGCGTGCCTTCTTCCTTCTGTTTCTGCGCCTTGACCTCCAACTGGCCAGTCTCCGAGTCCGGAAAGAGAACGTACGCGCGATCCGACTGGGGAAAGACAGTGAACAGACCGTCTAGGATTTTCGGCAGCACTTGGTCGATGTCCAGCGTGCTCCCCAATGCCTTGTTGATGTCCAGAACCGTCTTGAGCTTCTCGTAGACGTTGACGCCGACGTTTCGTGCCTGAGAGCTGATCGCTCCGGCGACTCTGGCGAGCCCCTCCGGATGCGGCTGCTCCGTCTCGGTCTTCGTCCCGGGAGCGCCTATCTCCACGGTCTCCGGTTTGCCAGGCCGGACCTCTGGCGCGTCTTGATGCACCAGTTCCCGGAAGAGCATCGAAACATTGTAGATACGAATAAGGTCCTGGTCCTTCAGGGGCGTTCTTTGGCGAACACGCTTGCCATTTAGAAACGTGCCATTCGTGCTGTTCATGTCTTCGACAGAGTACGCGCTGCCGGAACGAACGATCCGCGTGTGTTGTCGAGACACGTTCTTCTGAGCCAGGACTATGTCGCAGTACGGCAACCGGCCCACGACTACTTCATCGCGATCGACCTGAAAAACCTCGCCCTTGTTCGGGCCGTCGAGCACTTCGAGTGTGGGCATCAGCAGTGTCTCCTTCCGAACACTGCAAGATCTGGCAAAACGACATGAACAGATGACTCGTCGCCGATTACGCGACGCCGACCGCGGCCTCCGTACCTGTAGCCAAGAGAAGCTAGTAACTTGCGACGTTGCGCGAAGGGGGGGCTACGAGAGGCAGGCGAACTGATCTTGCCGACCGAACACATGAACAGCGCAGACGGGAATCTAGCCAAACCACCCCTTCTTCTGGAACGCCGTCAGTGCTTCTTCTTCGGACTTGTAAATGCTAAATACCTTGTTCAGACGTGTGATCTCGAAAACTTCCATGATGCTGGGAGAGATGTTGCACAACTTGATCGTTGTCTTATTCGCCTTGCACTTCTTATTCAGGAGTACGATCTTCCCAATCATGGCTGAGGACATGAATGTCACGCCCTGAAAATTCAGCAGCATCTTGCCGTCCGTTTCGTCCGCCAGCTCCAACAACTCACGGCCTATCTGCGCAATCACAACGTCGGAGAGGATTTTCGGGGATGTGAACTCGACGACTAGAACATCATCCTTCTGTTGCGATAACAACTCGGGCATGCGCGAGACCTCCGAAGACCTCGAAAATTAACCTACATCAATAGTCCCATAGTAACAAAGTACAGCCCAGATGAAAGGTTGGGTTGGGGAAAAAGCTGACAGATTTGTTGTTAGCTCGGTTCCCAACGCCGTCGCTTTCCGGCTAGGAGGGTTACTATGCACGGAAAAAGGGGCCTGCCGCCTCAAAAAAGCCGCAGGCCCCCATGATCGGAATACTCGGCACCTCCGACACGCCTGTCTTCGCTTCCAGACTACAGGACCAGCCTGCCGAGCCACGGCTATCGGGCAGGGCCAAGCCAATCACACTGCTTCGCGTCCCGAAATCGTGGCCGCTGGCATCTTGAAACAGAACCTAGCCTGCGCGGCTGGGGCATCAATACATGTCATGTTCGCCGCCGTGGCCGCCCGTTTTCCCCTTTTCATCCTTGGGTTTTTCGGCGACCAACGCGTCGCTGGTCAGCAGCAACGTCGCAACACTGGCCGCGTTGGCCAATGCTGTGCGAGCTACCTTGGTTGGGTCGATGACGCCGGCCTTCACCAAGTCTTCATAAACGTCCGTCATTGCGTTGTAGCCGTTGTTGCCTTTCATGTCGGCCACCTTCTCGCACACGATGCCGCCGTCTTGTCCGGCGTTCTCGGCGATCATGGTAAGGGGAGCCCGGCAGGACCGAAGGACGATATCGTAGCCCACCTTTTCATCCTGGCCGACTTCGTCTCCCGCTTTGAGGGATCTGGCGGCACGCAATAGGGCTACGCCACCTCCCGGAAGAATCCCTTCTTCGACCGCTGCCCGCGTCGCGTGCAATGCGTCTTCGACGCGGGCCTTCTTCTCTTTCATCTCGCTTTCAGTCGCAGCACCGACATTGACCTTGGCCACGCCGCCGGCCAGTTTTGCGAGCCGCTCTTCCAGCTTCTCGCGGTCGTAGTCACTAGTGGTATTCTCGATCTCGCGGCGAATCTGCTCGATTCGGGCCTTGATGTCGCTGCTCTTACCAGCTCCCTCGATGATCGTCGTGTTGTCCTTGTCGATGATCACCTTCTTCGCGCGACCCAGTTCGGCCAGTGACAGCGACTCGAGCTTGATGCCCAGTGATTCGAAGACGGCGGTGCCGCCGCTCAAGATGGCGATGTCTTCGAGCATTGCCTTGCGTCGATCACCATAGCCTGGCGCCTTAATCGCGCAGCACTGGAATGTGCCTCGCAAGCGGTTGATGACCAACGTGGCCAACGCTTCACCTTCGATGTCCTCGGCGATGATCAACAGCGGCTTGCCCTGCTGAACGATTGCCTCAAGCAGCGGCACCATATCCTTGACATTGCTGATTTTCTTCTCGAACGCCAGGATGTAAGCGTCTTCCAAAACGCACTGCATCGCATTCGGGTCGGTAACGAAGTATGGGGAAAGGTAGCCACGATCGAATTGCATGCCTTCGACCCACTCGATGTCCATGGCTAGGCCTTTTCCTTCGTCGACGGTGATCACGCCGTCTTTGCCGACCTTTTCCATGGCCTCGGCCAACTTGTCGCCGATTTCGCGATCGTTGTTCGACGCGACCGAGGCGACGTTAGCCATAGCGTCCTTGTCCTTGACCTTGATGGACATTTTCTTGAGCTTTTCGGTCACGTCGTCGACGGCCGTCTCGATGCCTTGCTTCAATTGCACTGGATTGACACCAGCCACGACGGCTCGCAGACCTTCCTTGTAGATCGCTTCGGCAAGCACTGTAGCCGTAGTCGTACCATCCCCGGCCACGTCGCTCGTCTTACTGGCGACCTCGCGAACCATGCGGGCGCCCATATTCTCGTACACGTCTTCCAGGTCGATTTCTTTGGCTACGGTCACGCCGTCTTTGGTGACGGTGGGCGAACCGAAGCTCTTCTGCAGGATTACGTTCCGACCTTTCGGGCCCAGCGTCACCTTCACCGCGCGGGCTAGTTTGGATATGCCGCGCCGGGTGGCTTCGCGAGCTTCCTGTTCAAATGCAATCATCTTTGCCATTACTAGTGCTCTCCTTGTTCAAGCTGAGCTGTCTGAGATGTTTCTGTTATCGCTTATGGAAACCGTAAGGCTCGTGCGAGCGGCGCTGTGCGGCCGCTGCTATCGATCAAGGCAGCTTGGCTGCCGTACCTAATCACTCTTCGATCACCGCCAGAATGTCATCTTCACGCATCAGCAGCAGTTCGTCTTCGTTCACCTTGAACGATTCGCCGGCGTAGCTGCTGAAGATTACGCGGTCGCCCACTTTGACCTGCAGAGCACCACGGGTGCCGTCGTCCAGAAGTTTGCCATCGCCGATGCTGACCACGACGCCGCGAGCCGGCTTGTCTTTGGCCGAATCCGGCAGGACGATTCCACCAGACGTTACCTCTTCGGATTCGTCACGCTCGACAACCACACGGTCGCCTAGTGGCTGGAGCTTGATACCTTTTTTCTTCGCTGCCATTGAGTGTTTCCCTCCTCGAATCGTGTCATAACATGGTGAGAAATTCTGCAACTGCCAGCCGCCCAGCGTGCGCACGTACGGACAAACTGCCAGATTTACTCACAATTTCGAATTAGCCCACAGTTAAGAGCAACTGCCGCGCCAAAACGCAACATGTGTGCGCAAGTCTCGATATGTCAAGAGTTTGTGCTGCAATGGCTCAATAGTGGCACGCTAGAGGACAATCTGTCAGCCGCCTGTGTTTCGATGGCGTCTGTCATTTTGACAGTTGCAGAGCGAGCATCTAATCACTGTTGCGTCATTTCGTCGGTCCTGCTCGGGATTCATGCCGCCGCGACCGCTACATGTGAGTGCGACAGGCACTAGTTGCTCGATAGGCATTTGCGGTACACAATAGTCGCTTCAGCCGACGGTGGGAGACCGGCGGCAACGCCATTTCTGACGGGACGACTCGCAAAATGCCAATCAAAGTCACGTGCAAGTGCGGCCAGAGCTTCGCCGCGAAAGAGCAGTTGGCGGGTAAAGTTGTCAAATGCCCCAAATGTGCTCAGCCGCTACGAATACCTCAGCCCCAGCAGAAGCCGCCCACAGCCCAGCAACCACCTGCACCCGCAGCAGGAGGACTCGGCGATTTGCTGGACGAGGCCGGCATGTCCGGCCATGACCACGCCCAGGACGAGTATCAGGGAGCACGCTGCCCCAGTTGCGATGCACCGTTGGCCCACAATGCCACGTTGTGCGTCGAGTGCGGCTTGAACCTGCAGACGGGCAAATTTGTGAAGGGAATGGGCCAAGCTTCCAACCGCGGTCCCGTAAAGGCCGAAGGCTACGAGGGCGCAGCTCAGGAGTTGTTGGCCAAAGCGGAAGTAGCATTGGCGAAGGCCCCCGAAGCAGACCGCGGCGAGAGCGACAATTGGTGGATCCCTTACGTGACGGCGGGCGCACTGATCGCGGTGGGCGCGGTCGGGTTCGTGCTGTGGATGGGCTTCTCCAAGTTGATCAACATGCCGGAAGAAGAGGCGGCGGACCAGGCGAGCCGACTCGGCACGAAAGTCGTGCTCTGGACTGCAATATCTATGGCGGGTCTCGGCGGACTGTTAATGATGATCGCCGAACTGAGGATCGCCGTCTTCGCATTCAAATTCCAAGACACCGTACACGGAATACTATCACTGCTGATAAGGGTATACGCCGTCGTCTACGCGAGCATGCAGCGCGGTCGTCTGGACCTCTGGGTGAAGACGTGGGCGTGGGGCCTATTTTTGTCTGTCGCTGGCGGCTTCGTATTCCTATACGAGGTCGCGCTATCACAAATGAACTTTTCGGCCTCGTCCTTGGTTCAGGTCATCATGGGGATTGCTATCCTGGTGGCGGCTGCCGCTGGAATGCTGCTTCTATTCGCCGCCTGGATAACCAGCATGGTTTTTGGGTTCATGGACAGGGTATATCACGGCGTTCTGGCAATCATTTTTCCGATTTATGGCGCTTCGTACTGCATCATCCGCAAGGATGAAAACGAGATCCCGGCCAAGTTGTGGTTGTACGGTATCTTCATCACCATTGGAGATATCGTGTTTACCGTGCTTATGGGCGCGGTTAACGCCGCTAAGGCCGGAGACGTCGGCGTCGGCGTGTTGATCGTTACTCTGATGGTTCTTTTCCTTTTCTTGGTGATAGTGCCCCTGATTTGGACGCAGATCATTGGTGGGCTAATTGCTTCGGCCATCGGTCTGTACAACGCCATGTTTGCTAAGAAAAAGAAGCATCGCGTCGAGTTTGGCGGTTATGGTGAAGTTTCCTATATGGGGTTCGTCACCATGCTCACGTCATACGTTGGCGCTTTCACACCGATGTTGCTGCTCGGAATAGGCATGGTCATGCTCTTCACGATGGTCGGCGGAATGGCCGGATATTTCTTAAGCTTCTTCTCGTTGGTGCTTGTTGTCCACTTCACGCCCATGGTGTTTGTGTTAGCCGATATGGTGAGCTATCTGTCAGGCGTCAAATACCATCGGGCTCTCGGCGTTGCGACCATATTTATAGTCCTGTACATAATCTGGAATGTAGTTGCCACCATTGTCCGTGCACTGGTATGGGGCGTGGACACGTTGCCGTACTTTCCCGGTTAGGCCAACTGTACGCTGTGTGAGGGAGTTGCGAATATGGGCGTATCTCCGGAGGAGACATACCGACCGCCGGAAGAGGCGGCGAAGCCTGACGCGGCAAGTGCGTTTGTCGGCATGCGGTACTTCGAGGCTTACTCTTTCGTTTTTGACAGCCCCAAGTGGGCCATGAATCTGCTGCAAGGCACGGTCTGTACGCTGATCCCCGTGATCGGTCCGATCGTCTTGTGGGGATATCAATTCGAGATCATCGAATCCCTTCATCGGGATCCGCGACGAACGTACCCCGACTTTGATTTCGGTAATTTCGTCGAATACCTGAAACGCGGCGTTTGGCCGTTTCTTGTGTCGCTGGTTGTCACAATGGTCCCAACCGTCTTCTTGATGGTACTTTGCTATGCGATGATCTTTGTCGTTGGTATTGTTGCAACGAACGCTGGGCAGGAAGCTGGTCCGGCGATCGCAATCGTGGGATTCCTCCTGTTGTTTGCATTGATGATCGCTGCGGGTGTATTCGTCGGGATGATCTGTATCCCGTTTGTTATCCGGGCGGGGCTCGCACAGGACTTCGGCGAAGCGTTCAACTTGGAATTCGCAAAGAGCTTCTTCCGCAAGACGTGGAAGGAAATGATCCTCAGCATGATGTTCATGATGTTCAGCTCGATGGCCGTGGGGATGATAGGAATGCTGCTGTGTTTCGTCGGCATGTACCCAGCCATGGTCCTCATCATGCTCGCCTACGCTCACATCTACTACCAGCTCTACCAAACCCACTTGGCTCGGGGCGGCGAGAAGATTCCGCTGAAACCACCACTCGCCACCGCCGTGTAGTTTTTCTCGGGAACTGTATGTTCAGGCATGGCTCAAGCCCCTCGTTGTAGCTGCGTGGCTGTGGTCGCTGCCAGCAAATTCCGTTGAAAACTCTATTTCGATCCGATAGAGTTGATGTAGGCGAGGACTCATGGATTCGGAGAAGAAGGAGTATCCTCATGTTGCCACGTGTTCCCACATTCTCGGCGCTTGCTGTTCTGGCAGGGGTTGCCTGTGCGCAGGCTCAGCCGAATACGACTGTCCAACTGCCAACGTTCAACTTCACGACCGCCTCGACTACGGCTACCGTCCCGGACGGCGGTACGGGATTGTTAGGTGGCATCATGCGCGCCAGCGAGGGTAGCGTGACGCGAGGCGTGCCGTTGCTGAGCAAAATCCCCGGGGTCAACCGCCTGTTCAAGAATCGCGGCATTGGGCGGGATGTCAGCAATTGGAACCAGACGGTCGTGCCGAGGATTATCATCTTGGAGGAAGAGGAGTTCTTCCAGACGGGCGTTTCGCCGGAAACCCTCTCAGGGATGGGCGGGGGTGGAGCCGGCCGCGGTTTCGGCGGAGCCGTCGATCCCAAGGTGGCTAGCAAAGCGGAGTTCATTACCAGGAACATCGGGCGGCGAAATGTCGACTCGCCGGCCATGCCGTCCGATCCTCGATTGCCATCGGTCGACGAGATCCGCCACCGAAACGACTTGGCCAAAGCGGAGCGTGTGTCCGAAGCGGCCGAGTTTTTCGCGAAAGGGAAGAAGGCCGAGGCGGAGGGCAAGCAGGGCGTGGCCACGATCTACTACAAGATGGCACTACGCCGTGCCGAGGGCGAGTTGCGGCGGTTGATCGCCGCCCGTCTAGCCGTTCTTGCAGGCTTGGAGCGAGAGAAAACGGAGTCGGCCGAACGCTGAGCCGGTAGCAAAGGCGAACCTAGAGTTCGTGGCAGAATTCCGAGGTCACCAACTGCCGATTTACGGTGTGGCGATCGCGCCGGACGGCAAGACGGTGGCCACTGCCAGCCGTGACAAGACGATTCGACTTTGGAGCCTGCAGGGAGACGAGTGCTGTATTCTGAAAGGGCACACAAGCGACGTTTATCGGTGCGCATTCTCGCCAAACGGCCGGTGGCTTGCGACCGCCAGTCAGGATGCGACGGTACGCGTCCGGGACATGCGTCTCGACCGTTGCGCCGCAACGTTGAAGGCTCGCCGTGATCCGGTTTAGGCGGTTGCGTTCTCGCCTGACAACAGGCATTTGGCATCGGTTGGAGACGACTGTC
>CAZUAH010000428.1:0-12054 GCA_964617665.1 uncultured Pirellulaceae bacterium | reverse complement strand
GGGCCCCATTCGATAGTACATCGAGAATCCCTTGCCGTAGCCGCTGCCGCCCGCAGATCTCGGGAGGGCCTCGGTAAGAACTCGGCGGAACCGCTCGTCTCGTGTCCAAAGATACGCGCGGGCGACGCCTTCGACCATCAACGGCGAGGCCCCTGCTCGGTACCCGGTTTCCGGACAAGACGTGTAGCGAAAACCGTGGACCTCGTCCGAGTAGGTTTCGTCCAGCAGGTAGTGGGCGCCTTGGATGATGGCCTGCTTCACTCGCTCGTCGTCCGTGACGTCGTGGTAGTATTTCAATCCGGCCAGCAGCACTGCGACCATGAAGCCGGCGTTGCCTCGATGACGTGGCTCGCAACGACAGTGCCCCGGGACCATCATCCGCGACCAACCGCCCAACTGATACGGCTTCCGACCTTCGGCTTGGTAAGCGGGCAGCGGACGCGGTTTGGTTTCCTGGGTTTCCAGCACACGATCCACAATCACGCGACCGGCGTTCAAGTAGTAGGGGTCACTCGTGGCCGCGTAGGCCGCAGCCAGCATGATCAACTGCCAACCGGGTGTACGGCAAGTCGAGAAGTCGTAAGGCCGACCGAGCTGCTTTCGAATGAAGAAATCCGCCACCGCACATCCGGTCTCGTACGATCGGCGGTCGCCGGTCAGGAAGTAATGCTCGAAATGTCCTTCCGTCCAAGCGTGGCTGACGGTGTAACCGCCGCGCGGATATCCCAAATGGCCCGGCACGGGCTTGTCATAGTATTCGCCCACATGACACATCTGGTGGACATAGACTGCACCGACTTCGCGCGGATCCTCGCTCCATTGGACCGTGTCGATGTCACGATTGTGCAATTCGGTCGCTTCACCGAGGAAGAACGCGTCGGGATTGCCCGAACGGATGTATTCGAGGAAGAACGCGTGTTGGGTGTCGTATTCAATGTTGCCCCAGTTTGTTCCGCGTTCGCCGTACCAGTCGCCGTAGTTCATCATGCCAAAATCGCGCTGCTGTTCGCGACGCGCGGCATACGCTGCAAGGTTCTTATCAATCGCCTCCTCGTACAAAGTGAAACGCTCGGTGTTGCGCGGAGCCACATCGTAAAACGCTTTGCTGTCGCAGTACCATTCCGGTGATGCTGTGGCCAGCAACGGACGCTGGAACAAAGCGCACACTTCGGATCGTCGCTCGGCCGGCTCGAAACACAAGAGTATTTCGTGTGTCTTGGACATGCCTCGTTTCCATCGATAGCTGCCGTCGAGCAGGTAGTAGTAGAGCTGGTGGCCCTGCTTTTCGAAAGGAAACTGGTCATACAAGCCTTCGTCGAAATCAGGGCACAGTTCAATGGAAATTGCATCGTTGTCAAGCGAAAATCCCTTCGGGTAGTTCTGCCAGAAGTCGCGCACGGCAACTGCGCAACCGCCTTCTCCTTGCGCGACAACCGAACCGTTGATCCGGTCTTTGACGACCTTCTCTTCGGAGCCGCCCTTGCTCACGAATTCGTCGTCGAATCTCTGATGTACCGAATTCTGCGACGCGTCGAGAACAACCGTTTCGCCCTTTGCCGTAGCGACTTGCCAAATGCCTCCTTTTGCGGCCAATGGGAACCGATAGGACAACTTCTCGAATTCAGTAAACTTGTCGGGCTGATCCACGACCAGCGTATGGTGAATGCGGATATGAGCTGCTCCCTGGTAGGCCTCGATACGCTTTTCAACTCGCATCAGGCGCGCTGCATCTGGATCTGTCAGATGCGAAATGACTTTCACGACGACACGCAGCGGCCCGGCCTCTTCGATTGAAACGTCGGCACTGCCTGCTCCAGTGCTGTACCGGACGCCATCCACATCGACAGCATACGATCCGCAGGTCGCGTTTGCTGGCAGCAGCGTCTTCCCGCCGACGTCGATGTCAGCGAGATTACCGTGCGAATCGATCCCAAAACGGAGAGCGCCGGTATCGATGGTCACGGCGTTTTCGTCTTCGGCCACGTTTACGCACTGTGATGGCGCTGAACGAAGCACGTCGCGTCCGAATTCCAACTGGTACTCTCCTCGGCCTTCTGCAGGAGCCGTAGCGAGGAAAGTGACGAGCAGCCACTTGACGCTTCCATCCGGCCAGCGCGCCGTCAGACGCACTTGTGCGGGAACCTCACGGCCAGCTGACAGCAATCGCACATGGTCTGTCGAGCCGAGTTGTCCACGCGGGAACGGTATCCCAGTCGTGATTGCCCACCCTTCCACGTCAAACGCATATGGGTTTTGGACGTTGATTGGGACGACGCCTGTATCGGATCTTGTTGCCGGAGCGGCCGAAGGTGAGGCTCGAAATACGAAGTCGTCACTGTGATAGGCAGAACCGTCGCGTGACACTCCTGTCGCTCGGCCATGATATGCGGCGTTTGGATCTAGACCATCCAACACTACACGGTGGACCAGACAGTAGCCTTCATCCTCGATGATAGTGCCGTACTCGTCGTCGCTGCCGTATTCGAAGCGAGTCGGGCTGGGCCAGGAAGTCGTCCACGATATGGTGACGCGTCCAGGGTTATTGAAGTCGGCAAAGGATGTCAGGTGCTCGATGGCGAAGCGAATACCTTGAGGTTCTGGGGGAGTAGTAAGGAACAGCATATTCGCAATCCCGTGTTTTCCGCCCGCACCTGCTGCTCGAAGTTCGACGCGTTCGCCGCCGTGGAATTCGACTGGCCGCTCCAGCCAGTACAGCCCAGTCCGATTATTGTCTTGATTCGATACGGCGATGCCGTGGAACTTACCATCGATGTAAAATCCGACCCGTTCGTCGTTACCGTCGTCGTACATCATGAAGCCGACGTGGTACTTGCCGGGCTTAGGGGCCGTTATCCACACTCGGGCATCGTTTTCGTCGCGTCTGACGTGAGGCCAACGGCGGGATGTGAACTGGTCGACGCTGAAGCCATCTGCCTTCAACTGGTCATGGGCGACGACGATGGCATCGTCTTGGAGCAAGATCTCCCGCAGCAGGTCCAGGCCGAAAGTCGCCTGCACGCCGTGATTCTCGCTGTAATCCCTCGGCCGCATGATCTTCTTGCGGTCCGAAACTGGCATTGCCGAGACTATCCGCTTGCCGCTGGAATCGCTCATACCCGGACTCCGGCCTGACTTCGTCGTGGTATGGCAGAGCACGTACAGTGCATAGCGGACGCCCTGCTCGTTGCGGCCCAGGTCGACGTCGGCCGAAACGAGCACCTGATTGCCGTCGATGGCGTGGGACACTAGAGGACCAGTCGATCGATTCCCCTCGGTCTCATAGAAGCTGGACGTCCCGCGACCGCCTACGACGCTGAGCATGTACTCCGTGCCCGTGCTGGCGGCTCCTTCGGGGCCCTCCCGTCCGGTCGAGGAATCGGCATCAGCATCAACGTACAAGTGGAGAACCGTATCTTCCAGCCGCGGCATGTCGACAAACGTGACACGCCACAGGTAACGATCATCCCCGACATGGCAGAATTCAACATCCGTGAAGTCCTTTGTGGCGTCGTAGGTACCCAGTGCGCGCCGAGACTCCGATTCAATCCCTTCGTCCACCACAGAACGCAAGGCATCTGAATGGTGAGGATCGGTGCCAAGGACCTCTTCATGGCGGTCGCGTATCCCGTCTGTGTCGGTGTCCGTGTTATCCTCCGCGGCTAGTCCGATACTGGCGGCAACGATCGCAAACATCACGCCTAGAAAGGGCCTTGGGACCATTCGAAATCTCCTTATGTTTCCTGTGCACTGAAAGCAGGGTCTCCATTGTCAACGAAATGGAGACGGCAAGGAAGTGGAAGAGGGAGATTTCGAGATACAGAGTGCCTCCGGACGGGCCTACGACTACACACCGAATCTCCAGAGGCTGTTTTGAAAGGAGATGTCGCCCCGAACGCGTTTAGCACGGCCTATTTGTTGGCCGTGTTCCTCCGCGTACAGAGACGTTCACTGCTGGCGGGCAAGCAGTGCCGCTGATGCAGGCCGCTGTCAAGTGACGATCAGCTGACGGCTGCCGTTGGACAGGGCTACGTTGAAACCCAAACGCTGCCTATTACGAGGTTTCCTGAACAAGTGAGGCCGGTTGGTGGGGACCCCCCGGGGTTGCGGGAAAAACCCGGGGGGGGCCCCCCCCCGGCGCGCCCCCACACCCGCGGGCCCCCCCCCCAAAACGGCTCATTCAAAGTGGCGCTGTCCAACTAGTCTCGGAGGTGAAGGTCGTAGTTGCTGGTGGCTATGTGGGTAGCTTCTGCGTCGTCGCCAATGTAGAGCACATCCTCGTTTTTAGCGATGCTACGCTTTGGGCGAAGGATTTGCTTTGCCTCCCATACGAAGAATCCGATCAAAACCAACAGCCATACGAGTGCCTCTGGTGTCTTGTGAATAGACAGCAGGAGCAGAAACGGCAAGACCAAGACTGCCGCCCCGATTAGGACACACAGCCAGCCCTGCCAACAGATCGGCCAGAGACACAAAATGCCCTTCTTCTCAAACCACTCAGACTTGCCAAACATTGTGTCTCACTCCCCTATAGTCGGATTCCGCTGGCGCGGTGCTTTTTTGTCGGATATCCCTTATTCGACACGGCGCCGACGATCTTTGGGAGGCAATGCGACCTTTCTTGGGAAATCCGCAAAGTGGCTATTCCATGCGCGGTCGACGTCGAGATTCCTTGGCCTGCGATTTTGCCTTCTTGTCCCTCAGCCGACGTTCCTTAGACGCACGGGACGGGCGTGTTCGTTTCCGCTTCTTCGGTGCCGTTGCGACGTCCAACAGCATTTCGCGGAGTTTGTCGAGGCAATCGTCCGTGTTGCGACCCTGCTCACGGTATCGCTGACTGTAAATGACCAGTTCGCCGTTCTTGTTGATTCGTTGCCCGTACTTGGATCGAAACCGATCACGGATGTCGTCCGGAAGACTGGGCGACGACTCGACGGGCCAGTGCAGAGTGACCTTCGTGTTGACTTTGTTCACATTCTGACCGCCTGGGCCAGCACTTCGCGCAAATGTGAAACGAAACTCGCTCGTGGGAATCCGGATGCGACGATTGACTACCAACATGTTCTTGGCCCGAGCCTTCCTTGTGTGCAAGCCGTTGCCGTAACGCCAAACTTGACAGATTCTAGCGAATGCCTACTGGCCCGGCAATTTCGACTGCTGCATTTCAACCGTTTCCGGTTGGTGCTTGCCGGCGTCGTACCCAGTCGGAGACGATTCGATAGAGATGCGAACCCACGTTCTCTTGCCCATCGCGAAATGACACGACAGCAATCTGCCCGGCTCGCAAACGCTTGCTTTCAGACCCATCTAGGCAAACTGTTCCAACAAAGCGAGGCTCGACCAACTCATACTGGACGGCCTCTTCGCGATCGGTAGAAGTCTCTTTCCGACACACGGTTAGTGGTCCCCCGAATGGCGCGCAGAGCGCCGGGTGCGGCGGTCTGACGGTGGCCGAAGGGTCAATGCTGCTAATCGAGGACGTAAATGAGCCTTGTCCTGGCAGGCGAACGTTGATCTCGCCTCCCACGCGAGCGGCGAAACGATCTACATGGTCTTGATCAACGGACAAGTGCAGCTCTTTGCATTCCACATTACCAATTTCCAGCAGAAGTGTTCCCTTCTCGACATACATGCCCTGCAGCGAAACAATGCCTCGACCCAAGACGTGCCCGGCGATCGGGGCACGGACAACTAGCTCGCGTACCTCGGCTCTCAACTCGTTGCGTTGCTTTTCCATGGCCTCCCTGACCTTGGCCTCTGCTTGAAACGCCGCTATCTCTGAATGCCCTTGGTATCGGCGGCTCCTGACGAGCGACTGCTGGATTCTCAGTTCCGAATCGGCCAGTTGCACCTTCAGTTCGTCGTTTCTCAGGACGGCCAGGATTTGTCCTTTTTCAACGAAGTCTCCACTGGCAACGCGGATCTCTCGGACGAAGCCATCACTAGCCGCTCGAATTGGCATCGAGGATGAGTAATCAACGATAGCCGGTGCCGTAACCGCGGCGGGCCACGGCGTGTAGGAAACTCCAGCAGCGACCAACACGACGCCCGTCACGACGGCGCCCAAACGAAGCCACTTCGGCCGTCGAGGCGGTCCAGCACGTAACGCGTCCCTGCAAAAACGAAAAATTGGCAGGAGAAACCAAGCCACAACGCCAAAAACAGCCAGCACGATCCCGGCTCCATGAAATAGACAACTCGCTGCGATCAGCAGACCGACACATACCACGAGCCTCCAGCAAATGGCTGCGACGGCGTAGACTCGAATGAATGATCCGACGGCAAACGACCACTTCGGCAATGAGACCTTTGTCCCAAGCAGATATCGACGCCCCCAGTACCGGAGAAACTGCTGTCCGCTTGTGTACAGGTTCGGAATCCCAAGTATGTCTGAGAGAATGTAGTATCCGTCGAACCGCATGAGCGGGTTTGCGTTGAACAGGACGGTGGTCACGCCGGCCATTATGGCCACGTTGAAGCACAGTTGATTCAGCCAGCCGCGGTCCGTATGACTCCAAACCAGTACTGCGACCGCAGCGACCAGCAGTTCTACATACATTCCGGCCGCAGCCGTAAAGATCCGCTGCCACTTTGATCGGAAGCGCCAGGAGGAGGTTACGTCGACATAGGCGATGGGCGCGAACAGGATCAGTACAAGGCCCATTTCGCGCACTCGGCCCCCGTATTTCTTGCAGACGGCACCGTGCGACACCTCGTGCAGTCCTTTCAGCGCCACCCACGTCAAGCCCAGCCAGAGCCAGTTTCCTGGCGCGAATACTCGATGGGACGATGCAACGAGCCGGTCCCATTCAGTTGCGACGCAGTATCCCGCGATCATGGCCAAAATGCACCAAGCCGCGAAGGCCGGTCCGGAATACAGCCAAGTCAACCAGGGCGTAATTCTTCGAAAGTGCGCATTGGGAAACAGCAGAGGTATGCGAAGTACAATCGGGTTGAGCCGTTGCCAGCCTTTGCGTCGCTTGGCGGCGATCTGGGCATCGCTGCGACAGGCGTGTTCCTCCGATCCTGATACGCGAGCCAGATTCGTTTCCAGCAGCCAACGGCAGATTGCGGCGGCGTCTCGTGGGCCGAGAGATCTGCCCTCCAGAGCGTCTTCGGTTAGACGAATCGCGTCGCCGACCGTCGTCTTCCCGTCCAGCAACGAGATGAAGACGTACTCTGAAAACCCAATGCGGTAGAATTTAGAGCGAACGGGATCCTCGATCAGATACGACGGCCGATCGTCCAGCGCCTGCGGCGTGAAGCGCAGATCGTTACGCACGCGGATGATGGCGTGTTCTGCGTCGCCGGTTGCTCGGTTTTCGCGGCCTTCTCTGTCGCCGACCATCTACCAGCCCCACATCTGCACCAGTTTTTCGTAGGGACGATGGAACAGATTCCACGCCAGCGTCCGGCGAGGGCCAGTCAGTTTCGCCCGACCCTTCATTCCCGGCCGTAAGACTCCACGTGAGTCCTGCAGGACGGATTCCGCAATGAAGACGTTGCGATCGTCGCGCATTTCCGCCCGAGGGTGGATCTTGGAAACATGAGCCGTCCACTTCGAGTCCGCATGGGCGTCCAATCGCAAGACCACCTCCTGGCCAGATTGGACGTACTGAACCTGATCTTCGGGGACGGCCACTTCGACCAGCATTTCGCCTAACGGTGCAATCTCGAACAGCGATTGCCCTATGGCTAAGGGTGCCCCTTCGGCCTTTGCCAGGTCCCCGGAGACCACCACACCATCGATCGGACTCTTGATCTCCAAGTGGCGAATCCGATGTTCCAGAATCTGCATCCTAAGTTCAAGTCGTTCCATCTCCAGCTTGGCCAATTGTGCCTCGGCGACCTGACCACTGGCCAGGGCCGAGTCGCGCGTCTTGGTAGCGCGATGGTATTCAGCCAACAGTCCGTCAAGTTCCCATTGGAGTTCGCGGACGTCGATACGGGCCAGCACGTCTCCCTGCGACACGACGTCTCCAGGAGAGACGAGGGTACTTTCGAGTGTCCCAGCAAACGGTGCGGCCACAAAACGACGAGTTACTGGCTGGATCTGGGCGTCTGCACTGATTCGGTACGGTGCGGATATGCACAGCATTCCCATCGCAGCGAGAACAAGTAGCAGAAAAAGCTTGGCCTTCGACGCAATGATCGCCCGGAGGAACCCGGTCACGCCACGGCTCACGGCGTTTCCTTTGGCCATCCGGACCAGTTGCAGGAACGGCCCTATGTGCTTGTTGGCGTAATCAGCGAAGTAGGCCAAGTCGAGTCCTTGGCCAACTGCTTCGTTTTCCAGAAACACCCATGCTCCCACGAGCTCGCCCCGTGCACCACGCAATGGCGAACTGACGACTCGCGATGTCTGTGTCACAGAGGCCAGATTCTGATGTGCGCGTGTGGCGTGCCGTTCAGAGTCGCCCGGTGCCGGCCAAACCGTCACCGTGTCGCGCAAAATCGTTTCGTCGAAGACCGCTTCAAACGCCTGTGCTGATTCAGAACGCTTGTCGAAGTCTGGCGTAGCACTGATAGCCTGCAGGCGGCAACGGCGACTTCCACGGCGGCAGCGGCCGATTGCTACCGTGTCGCAATTCAAGTGGGTGTGCAACCCGTTGGCCAGTGTGGAGTCTATGTCTTGGCGCGCGACGGATCGCTGGAGCTTCTCCATGGTATCCAGTACGATCTTCGGCGTCTCTGATGTCACGGGGTCGCTGCCGCAACACTCTACATCCAGCAGCTCGCGCTGAATGAGATCCAGCGTTTCAATACCCGCGGTGAGAACTTCGCCAGATTCGGTCGCCGAACTCACTTCCATGATGATTTCCGCGTGCGGTGGGGACCGGCGGCCGTCTGTGAGGATGACGAGCGGACGACGGCAGATCTATCGGGCAATTCGAGCAGGCATCGCTGACCACCCCGGAAAGCGCCGTTGGGGTTATCAACACGAAACTTGATACGGATGGTTCCGCTTTCTGCGTCAGTCACCGGTGCGATGTACTCGAGTATCCCGTCCACCGGCGCAGCCTCCGACCCAAGTCGAAGCGGTATGCGATCCCCGATCGCGAGAGTCTTGCCGCAGGCACTCGGGACAGAGAACGTTGCGCTAAGTTGATCCAATTGGACCATATTGAGAATGCAGGGATCCGTGGGCGCCACATACTCGCCTTCGTCTTTGTGGATGACGGTAACGACACCGTCAATCGGCGCGAGCACAGTCCTGCGCTCAAGCTGAACTGTAATCTTCTGATGCTCTAGCTGCCGGATCGCCTGATCTTCGCGGGCCGACAGCACATGAGCCTCGGCAACGGCAACATCCGCGCGACCGCGTTCGATCTCTTCATGGCGTGCATGCCCTTTGGCCAGCAGTGACTCAAGCTTCTCCAGTCTTTGCTGCCTCAACGCGAGTTCCGCCAGAGCCGACTCCAACTGCCCTTTTGACTCGACGTTCTTCTGCGCGATGGCCAGCAATGCCTTCTGAAGGTCGTTGTCCAGGGTCGCCAACACCTGTCCCTTGCGTACGGTGTCGCCTTCGCGCACCTGCATTTCAGCAATAATCCCCATCTCGGCAGCTGCAACGTCAACCGAACGATAAGGCTCGGTGAAGCCGTCAATCTCAACACCTCGCGCGGTTGCGGCGAGCAGTGAAAGTGCCGTGCAAGCAAATGCGACGGTGACCAGCAGTTGCAAGATCGAAGGACGCATCACGCACGCAGAACGGTACGATTCCAGTCTAATCATGTGACCATCTCCTGTCTGGCTGACAAGGAAGCGGCGCAAAACGCCCACCACGCTCTGATATGCCAGTATCCAGCTCTGAAGCCTAGGTCATGAGTGTTCGTTGTCAAACCATCAGAAGCTCGCGATGCTTTACAGGTGAGCCCTATCGCATTCGCGTGTTGTCCAGGTCTCGCACACGGGGGCGGACACAAGACGCCATCCCACACCTCCCCCAAAATAAACGGGACTCGAAATCCGGATAGTCGCTTCATTCCGAAGAATCAGTCGCCGAACACCGTCTGGAACGCCGCAGGAAACAGATTAACAGCCATGGTTGATATGCCTTTTTGACAAGCAGCCATAGCCGAGGTATGCATTTAATGGCGACAGTAGATGCCGCCCAATTGGCGCAATGATCTTGGACACAACGCATCCAGAATCTGCCATATATGCACGACGCACAACCCCACATTACAGGCCAGCACCAAGCGGTTGTTTGGAGCGGCCGATCGCTCCTGAGAGGGCTTAGAAATGAACAATCACACCAGTAGCGCCAGACGGCGAAAGAAGAGAAAAGCGAGATTCAGTTGGAGGCGGAAACGCGATCGTCGCGGGGCAATCGCCGTGTTGGCCGCCGTGCTGATGGTTCTGCTGCTGACAATGTTGGCGTTTGCAATCGACACGGGATACATCGCGAGCACGCAGGTCGAATTGAAACGGGCCGTGGACGCTGGCGCACTGGCCGGTGCGGGCGCGCTCGTCGAAGGAGGCTCCACAGCGGAAGCGCAGGCCTACGACTTCGTGTCCCGAAACCTGGTAGCGTCCGAAGCGGTGCCCGAGTCCGACGTTCAGATCTACTTGGGCGAATGGGATGTCGACACCAGGACGTTCCGCGAGACCTACTACCAACCCTCCGCAATTCGCGTCGTGGCAACCCGAAGAGAAGCCCCGTTCTTCTTCGCAAAAGTCCTTGGCGAGGACAACTTCGACGTCACAGAAGAAGCGATCGCTACGTACCAGCCGCGCGATATCATGGTGGTCCTGGATTACTCCGGCTCGATGAACGACGACAGCGAATTCAAACACATGAGTCGTCTAGGACGTGCCGCGATTGAGGCCAACCTGCTGCAAATCTATAACGAACTCGGAGCGCCAACCTATGGCAGCATGAACTGGACGCCTCGATACATCTCCTCAACTAACTACTACACAGTCAGAAACTCGCTCGGGCTCAATGGAGTGAGCTATCCCTATCCGTCTGGAAGTTGGAGCGACTATTTCAGATACGTGCAGCGGGATTACTATGTATACCGGGCAGGATATCGCAAGAAGTACGGCTATATGACTCTGATCAATTACTGGCTTTATCGGAAGCCCATGTATTCCCAGACTCCCGACCTTTGGATGACCAGCGAGCAACCGATCACGGCTCTGAAGAACGCGGTCACGCTGTTCCTGAACTATGTCTCCGCAGCCGAGCTGGACGACCGCGTCGGTTTATCCGTCTACACATCCCGTAATGGCACCGCCGTGTTAGAGCACGAATTGTCTTACGACTACGACGACATTGACTACATCTCGCGTCACCGCCAAGCGGGACACTACCACACCATGACAAACATTGGTGACGGCATTAAGAATGCTAGAGAGCACTTGGTGGCTGAAGGTCGGAACGGCGCGTACAAAATGATTGTGTTGATGACTGACGGTAAGGCCAACAGGCCTAGCGGGACGGATCCGGAGGCTTACGCGCTGAATCAGGCCCGAATAGCTGGAAATGCGGGGATCCCTATCCTCACCATCAGTTTGGGGGCTGGCGCTGACGAGGACCTGATGGACGGGATCGCGGAACGAACCTCGGGCATCCACTTCAACATCCCTGGCGGCCAAACCGTGGAGGAGTATGAAGACGATCTGAAAGACGTATTCACGTTGATCGCAAAGGACCGCCCACTGAGACTCGTCAAGTAGAAACTGCCGCCAATAGCTTCCACACGTTTGTGGGGCCCGGCATCAGTTATCGCCCACTACAGCCACATCAGCGGGTTCGATACACAGCACCGGCTGCGCGGCCACAGTCCGAACGTCTAGACACATAGCGCGCAACAAGGGGGTCAAGCAAGAGTGCAAACCTGCCCACCTAACTGCCTGCGAAAAAAGCTCTCGCCGTTTCGGGGGCATGCTATGTTTCGAGTATTGGGTGGTGCGCCCGTGGTCAGTCGGGCTTTTCTCGTCAATCAGTCGGTGTTCGCTCATTTCCAGCGAAGGCCTTCGCTCGTACTGACCCTTGTCCGGCGGCGCACTCTGCGAGCGCGTGGCCATGAAGTAGCGGCTCGGATTTCT
>CAZUAH010000427.1:8175-12068 GCA_964617665.1 uncultured Pirellulaceae bacterium | reverse complement strand
CCTTAACACATAGGGTAAACTATATATAGTTATAAGATATTGTCGAATATGGAGGAAAAAATGAATAAACAAAAGAATTTTCAATTAACTATTTGGGCTAAAGACCCTGCATTACGAAAATATTTGTCATTAAGAATTAGTATAATGATAAAGGAAGCAGTAGATCTTATTGAATGTTCAATGTCTGCTAGTTCTAGACATAACTATATTAGAATATCAGGAGAGAAATTACCATTAAAAGAGATAAAATAATAAGAAATGTAGATCAAGAAGTATATTTATGTGAAGTTGTTAATTCCAAATTAAGCTTTAGATTGGATGGACACGGCAATATAAAAATAACGGAGGTATAGATCATGGCAGTAATAGGTGCTATATGGGTAGGTAAAACATTGGATGGAAAGGATAAACTTTCCGTGAAAATGAATGATACCAACTATACGGCTATCAGGAACAAGGATAAAACACCCATTAACAAACAGCCTGACTGGTTGATTTTGGGTGACGAATAGGTGTATATCTATGGATTACACACAGTATGAAAGGGTTTCTCATTCACTTGGGAAACCTTATTTTTTTAATTACATTCAGGGATTTTACTACATTGTTACAGAGACAGGAATACACGAGGGTATTTGGACACAGGAGTGTTTGAAATCATATAGATTTCAAATATCCACAAAATCAAAGATTTTGTAGGAGGTATTATTTTGATCAAAGAAATAGGAGAAATTACCGTAAAAGAACTTGAAGAGAGAAGCGTATTTATAGACAATTATGCAGTATCACCTATAAGGAGATTATTCTGCACAGATACATTAAACTTTCTTTGGGTAGAGACTTATGACAGGCAAGTTCACGTTAGAAAGATCAACGACAAGGTGGTAATTTACAATGAAATATTTGATCAGTTGGATAATAAGGTGTAGGTGTTGGGTCTATGAATAGGACACGGCAACAGATACTTGGATATATCGGTGGGAAGAGAAGAGCAGGCTGGACATATAAACGTATAGCTGACAGCCTTAGAGTAAGTGTCAGACAGCTTTACAGGTTTCGTAAGGGTAAGATAAAGACAATAAGCAAGAAGTTCAGGAAAGCGTATAAACGGAAGGTTAGACGGTATGCTGTTGGTTACAACCTTGAAACAGAGAATTATGTTTATAAGAAGAAAAGGTTCAAGGTTGGTAAGGATCAATACATTTGTTTAAGGGTTAAACAGTTGCATACAAGAAAAACAGGTAAAGACGGTCAACCATTGAAGATAATTAATAAAATGCGCATTGGTAAGACTTTGGTAGAAAGGGGTTACCCATCAATAGAGGGAAGATTAATAGACAGGATAGTTATTAATAACACATTAATACCTTACATGAATGATTATTATGAGACTTTAGATTATTGGGAATGGGTTTGGTTCTCTGTATATGATGTCAGGGGATATAAACAGGAAACCTTAAAGAACTACGAAGATAGAAAAAAGAAGATCAGACCTTTTAGTAACTATTAGGCTTATCATTAAAGGACATTTCCCTGGGTGGATAGAATGAATAAAAAGGATTTGGAGAAGATTAAGAAACATATTCGATTAGAGTATATGCTTGAATTAGAATCCAACTATGAACAATGTCTTTATCCTTTTTGTGATGGACCACACCAATATTATCGTGTGTTCTTAGAAATAAAACGAATTGAGAAAGTAGAGGAAATAAAATGAAGTCTTCAAGTATGGATATGTATAAACGGAAACTTTCATGCCTGAATCACAAAAGGAACAGGTATGAAGACTTTGAGTTCAATGCGGTATTATACAATGATAACAATTACAGAGATTTTAATTATTTTTTCGGTGATTTTGAATATAATGGTTATGAAAATAGTGTTATATCATTTCAAATACACAATAGGGAAGGAAATACTTTTATTTTTGAGAAACCAGGAAAACAAATTATTATTAATATCATATTGTCTATTCTCTTTCATTCAAGTAATAACATTATATTTTTTCACAATTTGAGGTATGATATAAACATTATACTTGATATGATAGACAGGCATGATTTTGAACAGGTGATCGAAAAACGGTTGGACTGGAAAGGAAATAAGATCAAATTGAAGTATTTGGTTAATGGTGATTGTGCTTATATGAAGATCAGTTTAATAGGGAAACGTAATAAGATAATGTCAACTCTTGAACTGGTGGACAGCATGATATTTTTCCCTGTTAGGCTTGATAAAGCTTTCAAGTTACTTGGTATTGAATCACATAAGACATTGACCAAAACCGAACAGGATCGATATTTCAGGGAAAATTATCGGGATTTTAAGGATTATTGCAGGTTTATGAAATATGCTTATAATGATGTAGATAGAACAGATAAGATCATTGAAAAGATAGATTTGTTCATGAAAAAATACGATATAGGGTATTCATTTCTATTATCGAAAGCTGGACTATCTAAGAACATATTTATAAAGTATTTCATCGGGAATAAATATATGAAAAGTTACCATGTCCCTGATAGTCATAGATTTTACGTTCTTTATAATAGTTATCGGGGAGGGTTCACAAGATACTACAAGAAACGTGAGGGTAAGCAGGTCAACTGCTACGATATAAAGAGCAGTTATCCTTATGCGATGGTTCACAAGTTCCCCAGCAGGAATTGTGTTTGCTATACTGATGATGATTATTTGAAAAGAAGTTACCATGAAGTAACAGGAGGAATGTTTTTTAATCACATGAAACTGAAAGAACCTTACGATTTATTGCCAAAATTCGATAAACAAAAACGGTTATGTTACTATAATGAACTGAAAGGTTTTTTCCTATCGGTTGAAGAGTTCTTGTTTTTCAGAGAACAGGGAATAATAGAAGAGTATGAAGTTAATGAAGTATTTTACTGGTATTGTCTGCATACTCCTTATAAAGAATTTGTGAACCAGTTTTATGAGGAGAAAGAGAAAAGCAAGGGTATTGATAGAGAATTTAACAAAATCATTTTGAACAGCCTGTATGGGTCAACCATTGAGAGATATGAGGAAGAGGAAAGGTATTGTTTCGATGATAAGGAGATCGTTAAAATGGGTTCAGGGAAACTTCATAGTGTGGTATATGCTAACAGAATTACAGCTTTATCAAGAATTACACTATACAAACAACTGTTGCCTAATTTCAGCAACTGTTTATATTGTGATACTGATAGTATATTTATTGAAGGTGAAATCGAAACAGGGAATAACTTGGGAGATTGGGAATTAGAAACAACTGGAGAGAACTTTATAGTGTTGGGCAGAAAAAAATATCTATTATATCAAACACCTGATTTTATGAATATGTTCGGATGTTATCACATTTGGAAAATTGGGTCTCTTGGTGTTGCTTTCAAGAGCAAGTTAATAAAAAAGGAAATGACAGATAAAGAAGTGATTGACATTTATGAACAGGTATTTTATAACAGGGAAAAATATCTTAGTCATAAGGTGGTGATAAGCAAGAAAGGAAGGGATAATTTTAATGGTAAGAAGATAAAACCCAATGAAGTGTATGAGACCAAAAGAAGTTTTACTTATGATAATGAAAATGAAAATTGAGGTGGAAAAATGAGGACAAAGGAATTAAAAAGGTATGTAAAGTATTATAATGAAATGGAAGAAACAAGAAAGAAATTAATGGAACTTGAAGAAAAATTTTATGATTTAAACAACAAACTTTTGGAACGTATATATAAAGAACATTCAACATACAAATGGGAAAAATATGAGCCTTATTATTGTGTAGGTTGTAATATTTGTCATAGTCACGCAGTTGAAACAGCATTGAATGTTATAAGAGAAAGAGAAAAATAAGAATTAATGTTATATAGTTAAGTTGTTATATTAACTATGGAGGT
>CAZUAH010000427.1:0-8075 GCA_964617665.1 uncultured Pirellulaceae bacterium | reverse complement strand
GAAAAGTTCGAGCCTGTAATATCTGAAGGCTGTATTATTCATGAATCTGTTGAGATCGATACCAACAGAACTGTTTATTTGTTGGGCTGTAATGTTATATGTGCAGGTGTGAAGATATTTGGTCATAAACATTTACATCTATATCAATTACAAAATGAGATATTTCATGAATACGGACCAGAGAAAACAATAATCAGAGTTCCTGACATTTTAATATCATATAATAGCTGGATATGTGATAATGTTATAATTACGGAGAACGTAAGCTATATTGCTGAATGTTCAAAGATAGCCTGTGGTTCAATTGTTACAAAAGATATAAGGGAACCTGGGTTTTTATGGGCTGGGAACCCTGCAAAGAAAATAAAATCACTGGAGGGGGTGTATTGACCGAAAAAGAAGTATGGAAAGAATTAGCCTGGTTAATACCTTCTTATAATACGAAAATGCAACATTTTATTGATTGTGTGAAATCAATAGAAGATAATAGTATGCTACCAGGTATCGTATTGATAGGTAATGACCACAGCACCAACAACGAAACCCTTGCTTGTTATGAAATGTTCAAGACCATTGAAACACCTTTGAATATTGAGATCATTGAGACCAGCGAAAAAAGTTTGGGTGCTGGAAAAATATGTAATGAACTGTTTGATAGAGCCAAAGAACTTGGGTATAAACTTGTTAGATATATGGGTAGCGATGATATACTGCACCCTGAACTTATCAAGATAAGTAAATATATCTGGGATAATAGGGATATGGTCATTAATTCAATGGGTAAGGAACAACTCGATTTTATCGAAGGCAAAGAGTTCGGAGGCATTCAAACCCTGCATAGAGTATGGTTTGAGAAATTTGATAAATTCGTTGATAAGAAAACGGCAAGCCACCCAATATTATATATTGAGTATTGGAAAAAGGCAGGTAATAGATTTGAGGAAGAAAAAGTAAGGAACCTTGACGGACCTTTGCTTCAGGCTTATTATGAAAAGTATTTTTGTCTGACAACAGAGAATTTTCACGGTGAGATATACCGAATACATGACAGTAACATATCTCATGATAGTAAAGGGAACTGGTATGGAGATATAGAGAAAGGCACAGAGAATGATTATACTCTTACACCTTATGCACATAAGAAAAGATTGAGAGGTATAAGGGATCATTTTTTGAACAGAACGGAAAAACCAACTTACAGGAAAGGTAACAGGAAGGTAAAACTATGTTTGGACCAATAGCTAAAATGATGATGGGTGGACAGCCCGAAGAGAAAGATATGAGAGAAATGGGCAATTATATTGAAGATATTGTATTGGAAACAAAACCGTATCAGTTATTAATAGAATTGCTCACCAACATTAATGACAGACTTGAAAAGATTGAAAAGAGGTTAGACAAGGATTAAAAGCGATATTTGGGTGAACAAAATGACAGAAAGAAAGATAGTTAAGTGTATTAAGTGTGATCATGAATTTGAGACCACTGCAAAAACTTACGGCAGGTGCAGGTCATGTAAACATAAAAATCCTATTAATTCTAAAAATATTGTGAGGTATTTAGATGAGAAAAAAAATATTTCAGAAGAAAAGACAGAAATTAATCAACAACCTGAAAAAGAGAAGATGGATAAAGAAAGCGTGGAAAAATATCCAGAACAGACACCGAAAATAAAAGATAGCAACACTTTCAAGTTCTCGGATATACTCGACAAGTTCAAAGGCAGTAAACCAGTAACAGAAGAAACAGAGGATAAAAAGGAAGGTGATGGATCAGAACACCCTAATTTAACTGATACAGCAAAGGAACAGGTTGGTATGGTTCAGCCAACCATGGTAGATATATCGGTGTATATGGGGACATTGTTTGAGGTGGTGGAATATCAATTCTTCAAGGAAGAGGAAATACCTCCAAAACTTAGAGGACAACTGGTAACCGAAACCTTGAAGATATGCAGTGTTTATCTGTCTGTAAAGACACCTGACGAAAACGATATTAAACCTTTAGAAGTTCCTGCCTGGGCTTTTGCTCTTGTTACGGTTGGTGTTCTATTTGGACCGATGATATTAAAGAAGATCAAGAAAAAGAAAGGTGCTGATGATGGCAAGAAAAATACTGGCAGGTAATTTTAAGGATTGTGGTATATGTGGGAGATCGGTTAGAGTTGACAGATACAGAGAACATACAGGAAAATGCAGGATCAGAACAGCCTACAACAGAATTACAGGAAACAGATCAAGTTAAACAGTTCAACCCACAAGTTGAACATACAAGAGCCTTGGTTCTCGGTAATTCAGGAAGCGGTAAGACCACGTTAGCCTGGTATCTTGCAAGTCAATCGGCTTATTGTCTGTTCCTAAACCCTCAAAGACAGAACCTTGTAGGGTATCAGGAATCATCAACTGAATCCTGGAAAGAGGACCTTAAGGAAAAGAAATATATCCAGTTGCCTGTCGGAGTAAATTTTAATCTCAATGAGTTCATTGAGGAATGGCATACAGAGATAAAAACCTTGAATATACCAGAAAAAGTTACCCTGGCAATAGATGAAATATCGTTATTTGGGTGCAAAGGCAAATTAAGTTCACCTCCCTGGTTGACAACAGTAGCAACAAGATCAAGAGTATATTATAATGTTGTTCTGACCAATCACAGCACGTATCAAATGCCTAATTTCATATTTAACCAAATGTCTTATATTTTCTTTATGAGGACTGGAAGTTCAAAGGCTGAACTTGATTATCTTGCTAAATGGTTCACCCCATTGAAAGACCCTGAAATGCAGGAGTTCCTAAATAAACGATATTATTTTATTGTGTATGATGTAAATAATATAGATTATCAACCCATGAACCCAATAGCATTAAATTAATACATTAAACCTGTAAAAAGTTTAATATAATATAAACTCCTTATATTAACATAGTTAAGGTTTTATCTTAACTTTAAATAATAAAAGGAGTTGATAAGTTTGAATTTTAATTTAAGTAATATCGCTGGTATGATTATCGGCGGTTGGGCTGGTTATAATTTTGGTGATATAGCCGACCTTACAAGATTTGATTTTTTCACCAAAGATCGAGTAGTTCTTCTTTATGGTATTATAGGTGCTGTAATGTTTCTTGCACCAGGGTATGCAAAAAAGAAAGGACAGTTGAAAGGTGTTCCCACTGCAATTTTCTCGGCACTGGCTACCTATTGTTTAGGTGTTGCAATTACACTTTACAGGGAGGGATAAATAAATGGCTACGAATGTTCCCGATGTAGTGCAACTCTACCGACAAGCAAAAGGGAATCCCTATGTTAATTTCAAAGGGCCTACAATAAATATACCTGCAAATGGTCAGATACCAACTGAATCCCTGCCTATGCGCCAGGGTATGCACCTGTTGGCTCTAGAAGTGAGAATTACCGCAAACATTACAAGCACAACTACCAACAGTTTTACTGACGCTCTCATGACTGAACTTTTCGAGGACCTTACTTTCAGGGATGAATCAGGTAAAAAAATTCAGTTCTGGGCCGATAGCCATGTATTGAAAAACTGGATAGTGGCGTCTAATGATGAACTGATAGTCACACCTGTTGCTAATCTAAGATCGAGTTCAACGGCTACCAATTACAGAGAAAAGTTTTTCATACCTCTGTGTTTCCTTGCTGGGTCTGGTAGATATTACACCATGAATATAGAAACTGGTAACCTGGCCAACCTGTTGAACACTTCAACATGTACAACCTATAACAGTGGAACTCTTGATATAGCTTATATTTATACCGATCATCCATTGATACCGTTCAAGGCTGATAGCCATACCATTAACGGTAATGCAGGCTCAAATGACTGGCAACAGAACTGCACTGAAGGACCGACACCAATATTTGTGTTCCATTCCGATAATGATACCCTGTGGGATGAATATCATCCTTATCAGGCTACTTTTGGGGGGAATACCAATATTGATGATGTGGATATGCTGTCTGCTGACGGTGTCCAGAAAAATTGTGACGGTTGGACAATATTTGAGGAATATAAAGAACTGTGGCTTAATGAGTTCAGAACCTTTCATCCAATAATGAATGAACCTTCGACCAGTGCATTTTTCGATACCATCAAAAAGAACCAGGGTCATTATACAAATGACCTGATAATCACGTTTGACCCACCATTTTATAGTGCACGCAACGTACGCATGAGATTTGAGCTTTTGACCGGAGATAATGCATTGCACTACGCACAAATCCTGGTTAATCAGGCCAGTGCTGAACAGCCTGGAAGTGCGCCAAGTGTGCCGTTGGCTACCGATGGAGGATCAGTAATGTATCCAACCGATAGCAGGGTGGAAAATGTTCCCGCTTCCCAAATGATATCTGATGTTCGGAAGCCACGTGGTAGGACTGTTACTTCCAGAAGAAAACTATCTTTGAGTAGATAATATTAATAACCTCCAAAAACCGTGTTTTTCCCTTACGGTTAACACCTGGGTAAGTGTTTAAACTGCCTTATAATTTTATTATGGTGCATACATGGTAAAACAAGGAAGAATAACCGTTGAGGTTATTAAAGATAATTCTGCCTGGAACGGTGTTTTAGTTAAACTCACTGAAGGCGGGGTGGTAAGAACTTCTAAACGGACCCATAGTGCAGGGCCAGGTGATCCTGGCGGTATGGTGATATTTGATAATATTGAACTTAAGAACGATACCGAACCCATAAAAACTTTTTATGTTACCGTTGATATTGAAGAAACTACCAGTTATTATAATCCAGTGTTCAAGATAACCGATGTGAGCCAGGTTTATACTGTTGAAGTTGATACCGAATCGGAAACCGTTAATGTTCCTGATACTACTACCAGTTTACCTGATGAAACAGGAACAGGTGAGGAAGGGGAATACTCTTATCAAGAAGAAGATATTACTGTTCAGCCCGATGATATTCTTGAAGATAAAGATATATCTATGAATGATAGGGTAATCAATGCCTGGCGTGATTGGGGGTTAATGGAGGTATCAGACAGAAACAGTTATGCAAGGCTTGTTAACCAGTATCTTGAAGGTGAGAAAAGCTTTATTGATGTGTATGCACATAGACAGCTTGATAGTGTGTTGGCTGAAACAACTGAACAATACGGCGGTAGCGGGTCAACTGTATGGCTGGAGGAAGAGCAGGTTTATGCCAGGGATATAGTGAGGAATAATATTTCAGGTGGAACTAAAACAGTTGAGATCAAGAATAATTACGCTGAATCATTCCTGGTGACTGTTCGATATAGAAACCGTGTTATTGAACTGGAAGAAAATAAAAGTTTTATGGAACCTTCAAGCTGGGGTTTTAAGTCACAGACACCAGATCAAGTTAGGGAATGGATATATGTTACTTCGCCGAACCAGACAAGGTATGCCGATGTTGGTGAATCGGTAACGAAAGGTGATGTGACACTTATTACGTTCTGTATATCGGCTTATGCTGTGACCAAAGATATACCGTCAGGGTTACAAAGTGTGTTAAGAACCGATAAGAAAGGAAGGAACCTTTTAAATTATTTCCGTGATAATGACAGTAAGTATTCTGCATGGAAATCAGGTAAGTTCGAGTTGTGGTCACCAATACAAGAAAGAGAAAATGTAATGTATGATTTTGAAGGTGATATGGGTATCACTGCGGAAGGGTTGAAGTTCTATACAAAAACCCATAATGTATTGCCACGTTCCCAAATACCCAAAGACCAGAGAGAAAAAGTTCAAAGGTCCCAAACTATAAGCGGTATAATTATGTTGTTCACTGTGTTGGCTTTTTTCGTGTTCTTATACCTGGTATGGAGATATGATTTTTTTAAGAAACTCTTTAAAAAGGAGGGTTGATATTGAAACCAACAGCTAATATTAAACCTCCCAAACCTTACAAGGCTACTAAACCTATTTCACCACCTCCCGTTAAGAACGTGAAACCTGGTTCAGTACCTACGCCAACCAAACCGCCAGTTAAACCACAGAAAACTACATTAAGTAAGATAAGTTCTACAATAGGGAAAGGTGCTAAAAAGGCTGGTGTTCCTACACCTAAAACTATGGCTGGTAAAACACCTAAACAGCAGTTAAGTATGGCTACAAGACCCGCCATGATGGTGTTTTCGGTGGGGTTGGGTGCTGGTGCGTTGTTCCTTACCTATAATGTGTTCAAGGAAGGGTCTCTGTTGGGAGGGATAAAGGAAAGTTTCGCTGAAGATAGTGTAATGTATCAAACCCTTGATTTTGTAGAAAAATATAGGTGGTTTTTCATGATAGGTATCTTCCTGATAGTTACTTATATTGGTTATAGAATTTTCCAGAGGTATGTGTGATGGCTGACCCTTTAACAATAGGTATGATAGTGGCTATAGTAGGAACCACGATAATAGGTGCAGGTGTAACCATCTGGGCCACCAAAAGATCAGAGAAAATGACAAGGGAAAGTTTAAGCGAGGCAGAAAAAAGTAGAGAGTTGGCTACTACACAGGTGAAAAGTCAGCAGACAATGTTCAAAACCAATACCATAATTGGTATTGTTGGATTGATATTAACAATTGTTACTATAATGATCGCTGTAAGAGGTGGTAAAAAATGATGTATGAAGATACTATCGAATGTAGAGAAACAAGTTTAATAACGGTTATTGGCGGGGTAACTACGTTACACGAACCCCAGATAACCATGAAAAAGTCAAGGATAGGAATAACTGTCCTGGATGTTAACAGGCAACAGATAGCTATTAATTTGCAGTTGTCAAGTGAACCAGATTTTAAAGCACATCATACTTTTACGGTAGAGATACCTGATAATGATATGTTCAGGTTAGATAGTTTTATGGCTGGTGCTTTCAGGAACCTTAACATAGACGGGTCTGGTGCAAGAGAAATGAACTTCTATGTAAGAGAAGATCCGAACACTAGCGATAATGGTGCAAAGACCATAAGTATTTTACAATGGGATTAGGTGAGTTAAATGAGATCAGTTTTAACGATGGATGATGTAAGGAACCAGTTAAGGAACGATAATCTGTTCACTGTGAACTATTTTAATCCAACAGGGTTCAGTATCGGTAATGGTTTAAAGATAGCGTGGCATAGCACTACCGATTATCATATACTTATTTCCAAGATGGAGATAATGGCGGTTAACCAGAAACCCTCAACTCTCGGTAGTGATGGGGCCCCAGGAGCTTTCTTTGAAGTGTATGAGAACAGCACTATATCAAGTAGTGGATCTGATATGACGGTTTATCATAAAGACAGGGTTACTGATGTGACCAGGGACAGTTTTTCTGATTGGTTGGCAACGGGAACATATACAACAACAGCAACACAGCTTGAATATGGTATGTTTCCAACTGGTGAGGCTTGTAGCCCTGTATTAGTGATCAGTAATTATGTGTGTTTGGATAATGTGTGGTATTCACTGAAAGTTACAAGCAGGTCAGGTAAACAGCAGTATCAATCGTTCAGGTGTGAATTTTATATGCTGACATCTGACCAGGTTGACCAATGCAGACCTACATGGAACCAATAAAATGGCACAGAAAAATGATATTGAACTAAAATTTTGCCTTAGAAATAATATAGGTGAATGAAATGAGAACGAAAGGAAAACAGAGTTTTAAACCAAGTTTAAAATTTGGAAAAAGAAGATATAAACGAACTGGTTATCATACTTATCTTAAATCGAGAGCAAATAAGAGAGCTAAATATATGAGGGAAAAAGGATATTTGGCTCGTGTTGTCGGTGATAAAAGAAAAGGATATGTTGTATATCAAGTTAAAAAATAACTAAAAGATTGTCCTAGAAATAATATATAGGTGGTCAAGTATGGATATATTGGATATTGATAAATTCAAAGGGTTGAAAGAAGTGAATGATAAACTTGATCATCTCTATTATAAAATGGTGTCTATGTGTGACGATTGTGAAGAACGGAAAACACAGATAGATACCAATACGAAAAGAATAGAGAGAATTATTAAAGTATTATATCTCCTTGCTGGTGGAATACTCGTAACTGCTGGAGGGGAACAGATCGTTAAATGGGTGTTGGGGATGAT
>CAZUAH010000426.1:0-12122 GCA_964617665.1 uncultured Pirellulaceae bacterium | reverse complement strand
CGCCCCCAAAATACCAGGCAAGTCAACAATGGTTCTGGTGTCCGCTCACCTTGCAAGGCAGTACCTTCTTGCGACCCAGGGAGATGACCTGGTGATCGACGGCCAAGCCCGCCGCTGCGACGTCTTCCACGAAGTCCTCCACCAATGCGCGAGTGTTTGACTTGCCGTCATGCGGGCTGCCGAGGATGGTGAGTATCTTGAATTCGTTGGCCATGGCTGGCTCCTTTCGTTGGGTTCGCCTTCTGGAGAGATGGTTTGCGAACTGCGTGCCAATCAGAAAACCCGTTCGAAAACAGCGTATTGTCCATGAGCAGTCCAGATCTCACCAAATGGCACAAAACCTGTCGTCATATTTGACAACACCCGCGCGCGATATGTTAAATATGATAATTCCCGCTTCACGAAGAGGACCCTATGGATCACAACGAGTTCTTTCGCATGGCCACGATGACGATCTGCGGAAACCTCCAGGTAGAGCAGGCGATGCGAGACTGCATTGGCGTCATTCGCGATCACATTCCCGTGGACCGCATGTTCCTTCAGATCTACGAACCGGATTTAGGAGCCATGCGCACCATGGCCACCGCCTCGGCCGACGAGGCGAAACAGCTCGATCTGCTCACTCCGATGCCCTCCGAGACCCGGACGCGTGTACGCGAGAATCTCCATCGTGTAGTTGACGGCGCCGTAGTCGTAGAGTCACCAGAGCAGAACCCAGTCGCGAGAGAGATGCTGCGTTGCCATGGCATCGAGGGCTGGTCCGTGCTACGCATGACGCTGTCAACGAAGGCCGGTCGTCTCGGGGGCGTGGTGTTGACGGCGGAGGGGTCGGATCGCTACGGCGAGGACCACGTCGAGCTGCTCGGTTTGCTCAAAATACCGTTTGCCATTGCGCTCTCCAACACGCTGCAGCACAGGGAGGTGACCCGGTTGCGGGATCGCCTGGCCGATGACAACCAATATCTGCGCCGCGAGCTGCAGAGGATCGCGGGTGACGCGATCGTGGGGGCGGACTTCGGACTCAAGGAAGTGATGCGGATGGTGCGCCAGGTGGCCCCCACGGAAAGCCCGGTTCTGCTCACCGGAGAAACCGGGGTGGGCAAGGATGTGGTCGCGAGCGCGATCCACATGGCCTCGTCTCGCCGGGACGGACCGTTCATTCCGGTCAATTGCGGCGCTATTCCGGACACGTTGCTCGACAGCGAGCTGTTCGGACACGAGAAGGGGGCGTTCACGGGGGCGCTTTCCCGGAAGCGGGGGCGGTTCGAGCGGGCGCACCAGGGTACGATCTTCCTCGACGAGATCGGCGAGATGCCGCTTTCCGCTCAGGTACGGCTGCTCAGAGTACTTCAAAACCGTGAGATCGAACGGATCGGCGGTACGGAACGTATTCCGCTGGACATCAGAGTTCTCGCTGCGACCAACAAGGAGCTCGGGGCGATGGTCGCGTCCGGGGCATTCCGAGAGGATCTGTGGTTCCGGCTCAACGTGTTTCCGTTGCCGATACCACCACTGCGTGAGCGCGCTGGCGACATCCCCGCGTTGGTCCAGCACTTCATCGAGCGCAAAGCGCGTGAGCTCAAGCTCGGACGCACGCCGATGCTCGCCGAGGGCGCCATCGAGGTGTTGACCGCCTACTCCTGGCCCGGGAACGTCCGTGAGCTCGAGAATTTGGTGGAGCGGGCAATGATCGTCTGCCGCGACGAGCCCTTGCGGTTCGATCTAGGGGATTCAGCGAAGCACGTGAGCGCGTCGACCGGTCCAGTCCCAGTCGATGAAGAAGATGTGTTCCCGTCACTCGATGACGTGGTCGCGCGTCACGTTTGCCATGCCCTTGAGCTCTCGAACGGCAAGATACACGGTGCCGGTGGCGCCGGCGAGTTGCTCGGCATGAACCCCAACACCCTCAGGGCACGGATGCGCAAGCTAAAGATCCCGTTTAAGAAGAACAACGGCTGATGCAAAACGTCGCGGGCAGTCACACATCCGCCGTCCGTTCCGCCCACCCAATGGCAGGCCATGACAGCGGATATCATGCACTCGGTGTGAAACCGCAGGACGACAACTCCTGCGGCTATTTGGCTCGCCAAAAAGATTCCGATCCGAGCCTTGGGCGCGCGGTCCGAAACGGAGGGGCAAGTTTATTGAGTGCATGGGTCGCAGCAACCGTGCATGTAACTTGACCATGCCAACCTGCACGGGCCACATCCACCTCGAGCACTTACGCTGCTGGGCCAAGGTGCTTGCGTGGCGCCCAACTCCGAAGTTCTTGAGTGCCCACAAAGTACAGACGACACACCTCTGTAGTTACAGATGGAGCTCAAACTAACTCGGTGGAGCCCTGACGCAGGGATGTCCAATCGTGAGTCTGTCTAACGCCAGACCTACCACGGCACCCAAGGATCATGCCTTCTCTCTGTGTCGAAGAAGAGCTACTCCGGGGTACGCACGGCTACAACGAATCACGTCCATGTCGATCCCGGCCAACTGAACTGGCGCTGTCGCGCCAGTTTGTCCCCGAGCATGCAGCAGAGGCTCCGCGCACGCGACCGAGCCTTGACAAAACTACTGTCCCACCTTGACAGTGTTAGTGTCTCAATTGACAGCAATACGGCGTCCAACCACACAAGGCACTCACACATCTAGATTTCGCACTTCGAGAGCGTGTCTTTCGATGAAGTCGCGGCGGGGTTCGACTTTGTCGCCCATGAGGACGCGGAACATGTCGTCGGCGGCACCGGCGTCTTTCATGCTGACTTGAATCAGGGTGCGGTTGCTGGGGTCCAGCGTTGTTTCCCGGAGTTCCTCGGCATTCATTTCGCCTAGACCTTTGAAACGGGTCACCTGCAGACCCTTTTCTCCGGCAGATCGAATCGCTGGTAACAACTCTCGCAGATCCTCTAATGGTATCACACTCTCGCCTCGCCGTAGGACGTATCGCGGTTCTTCGATGCCCGTTCGCTCCTGTGGAATCAGCGACTGGATGTCGAAACCCAAGTCCGCCAGATCTTTGAGCCCCGCGTTGATCGTTCGCACTTCGTGCAGTTCGGTAATGTGCAATTGCGGGCCCGCGTGCCCGTTTCCGTTTTGTTCTGCTTCGGGTTCGTCTCCGACCGAAAGTTCGTGGCCGGTGGCTTTCTCTTGTTCCTGCACGAATTCGTCGAGGTTGGCTCGCGACGAGAACCAGTAATCATTGCGCCCCAAGAAGACGTGATACACCGGTAACCTTCCTGTTTCGGTGTTAATACGTTCAGCATGGCCCCTGAGACTGATACCACGACGTTCCAGGGCGGTCAGGGCCTCCTCCATCGAAGCTAGTGTGTAGCACAAGCGCTTCATATCTCCGCCTTCGATATTGCGGTCGTCGCCTGGCTCCAGATGCGCGTCCGTCAGCCCCTTTTCCAGCAACTGACTCTTCATCTCTTCTTCGGTCTGTATGTAGTACGTGTTCTTTTTGCTCTTGACGCGAAATAGCGGTGGCTGGGCAACGTACACGTGTCCGCACGAAACCAATTGGTACATCTGGCGATAGAAGAAACACAGCAGGAGCGTGCGAATGTGCGAACCGTCGACGTCGGCGTCGGTCATGATGATGATCTTGTTGTAACGACGTCTGGCCAGATCCTGTTCATCGCCGATACCGATGCCGATCGCCTGGATCATGCTCTGAACTTCTTCGTTGGCCAGAACTTTGTCCTCTCGCGATTTGTAAGCGTTGATGATCTTGCCCCGCAACGGCAAGATTGCCTGATAATCTCGTAGGCGTCCGCCTTCTGCGCTTCCACCAGCCGAATCACCCTCGACCAAATACAGCTCGCACTTCTCCATTTCCTTGCTGATGCAATCCCGCAGTTTGCCGGGCAGGCCGCCTCCGCCAAGTACGTTCTTCCGTTTGCGCAACACGTCTTTGGCTTTGCGCGCCGCTTCACGGGCTTCTGCCGCTAAGACGCCTTTGCGCACGATAGTCTTGGCCGAACGCGGATTCTCCTCCAGATACTTGGCCAGCGATTCGCCAACAGCCGAGGTAACAATGCCCTCCACTTCGCCGTTCCCGAGTTTCGTCTTCGTCTGGCCCTCGAACTGTGGATGTGGAACCCGCATCGAAATCACGGCGGTTAGGCCCTCGCGGAAATCGTCTCCCTGCGGCATGAGGTCTTTGAACATGTTCTGCTTCTTGCCGTAGTTGTTCAGCGTACGGGTTAACGCGGAACGAAAACCGGATACGTGCGTGCCGCCTTCGATGGTATTGATGTTATTGACGTACGAGTGGACATTCTCCGTGAACTCGCCGGTATACTGCATGGCGATTTCGAATCCGACGCCATCGGTTTCGCCCGAGAAGTAGATTACGTCTCTGTGTAGCTCGTCGCTGGCTCGGTTCAAGTGTTCGACAAACTCGACGATGCCACGTTCGTAGTAGAATTCGTCACCTTCGTCCACTCGCGTATCGTTAAACCGAATTCGCACGCCTCGATTCAGGAAAGCCAATTCCTGCAGTCGTTTGTACAGCGTGTCGAAGTTGTACTTGGTCGTCTGGAAAATGATACCGTCTGGTTTGAATGTCGTTTTCGTGCCACGCTTCTTTGTGGCGCCGATACGTTTGACCGGACCAGTCGGAATACCGCGTTCATATTCTTGTTCGTACACGTGACCGTCACGAAACACCTCGACTTCGCACCATTGCGACAGGAAATTCACGACGGTTACGCCAACTCCATGCAGACCGCCGGACGTCTGGTATGCTCCCTTTTCAAACTTGCCGCCGAATTTCAAAACGGTCATGACGCCTTCCAGCGTCGACACCTCACGTCCCATCTCCTCAGAAAGCTGTTCGTGCGGTTCGACTGGGATCCCTCGACCGTCGTCTTCAACCGTCATCGAACCGTCGCTGTTGACGGTAACCTTGATCTTCTTCGCGAAGTCGGCCATCGCCTCGTCGATCGAGTTGTCGACCACCTCGTACAGTAGTTGATGCAACCCGCGCGAGGTTATGTCGCCGATGTACATGGCCGGACGCTTTCGAACATGTTCCATGTCCGACAAATGTTGGAGATCCTCCGAACCGTATTCCTCGTCACCTGCCTGCAACGAGAAACTGACGGCAGAGTTATCTTCCTCAACACTGTTTTCGGTTTGCTTCTCGTCGCTCATAGCACTCCTTCGTCTATTCAGCACACATTCCTTTGTGCTGCTAATTTGATGATTTGTTGATGGGGACAGCCCAACGTAATCAGTCGATGCTGCCCACTCGAAAGCGAATGTCTCGTATCTTGTGCTCCGGGACCAAACGCCCAAGCCGCTTGATCAACTGCCTTTTCTGAAAGGTCAATTCTTGCATCAGTACCGAGTTGCGAACCATCACCTCCAACACGCCTCGCCGCACGTCGCCAGCGCGACTGTCTTTCGCCAGTTCCGGCCCTGCCGCCTTCTCCCAAGCAGAAACACAATCGGCGGCCGATTTCACCTGTGCGTAGCCGCGCCGAGACATCAGAGTGCTCAACAAATCCGCTACATGCTTCGGACCACCCAAGAATCTCTGCCGACCACGAATCTCTTCGCAGACAGCTTTCAACTCCCGGTCTTCGGTACCCATGATATCTCTAGCCCAGAATTCCCAGCCCGAGGTTCCCGGACTAATCAGAGTGCGTGCATCCAGCGAACCGGCAAACAGAACTAGCCGGCCTATTATCGGTCTCGTGAAAGCGGCATCACCACATAGCCATATCCGTCATCCGTGCCGAACAAAGCCGCAGATTCTTCGTTTTCGATTTCCACCGTAAACGTCTTCTCTGCGTCCAATACTTTGAGAAAATCAGCAACAAAACGGTGGTCCAACGTCAGTGTGATCCCTTCGCCTTCATACGGAATGGGCAATTCCACGCGCGACTGGCCAACTTCCGCTGTCGAACCCGTTAGAACCAGCTTCCCATCCCCAAACGTGAAATCGACGCCTCGGCTTTCGTCGTCGGTGACGATTGCCGCTTGTCGCAAAGCCGAATGCATCGGGCCGACGGTAATGTCAATACGGACTGCCTCTTGCCGCACTGGGAACACGTCTCGCCATTTTGGAAAACGACCTTCCACTAGACGCGAGTAGATAGTCGCCTTTGAACTCTTTATCAGCACGTCATTGCCACGAGCTGCCACAAGGACTTCTGCTTCTCCGTCGGTCATCGCCCTTTCCATTAGTTGCATCGACCGACTGGGCACAATCGTCATCGTTTCCCCGGTCTCATGACCATCGATGGATTCAGCTACACCAGTCATCTTGGCCAGCCGTCGGCCGTCCGTACCCACGGCGGTGATGCTGTCCGTTTCCATTTCCAACAGGATGCCACCCAAAGCGTAGCGGCTGCTTTCCGTATCGGTAGCGAAAATTGTTCGTCGCACCAGTTCCTTGAACAGCCGAGCTGGGATCTTGTGATACTTCTCCTCTTCGAACGATGCTACTGCGGGAAACTCATCAGGATTCTGCCCGGGCAGGTTGAATTCGCTTCTTTCGCCACGCACCTTTACTCCCTGCGCATCAGCCTCGACTCTGAGCTTCTCGTCGCTATTCTCACGCAGGATGGAGCCAAATCGAGTAACCGGCAAAACCGCGCTCCCGGCCGATTCAACTTCGATGCCATCCAATTCGATGCGAACGCCCACCTCCATATCCGTCGCCATCAGGATTGTGGAGTCCTCTTCGATTTCCAGTTTGACGTTCTGCAGGATCGGTTTGGGGCTGCGCGATGGCGCGACCATGGCCGCAGTTTGGAACGCCGACAGGAGCTGTTCGCGATCGCAGGTGATCTTCATGATTCAGAGCCTTCGTTGTTTTGGTGTCTTTCTTCTTACTTCTATGTTCTCTTTACAGTAATAAGATACCCTGCACTCATGTTCTCAGCGATGGGGCGCCGAGTCTCCGCAAGTTGTTTGTGCGAAAGAGCTTTTGGGTCATTCCATTAGGTACTTGGTCGGTGGAAAACGAGTTGTCTTGCGGTCGACAGTTTGTTAGGTCAATGTCGAGACATGACGAGCGATTGGGCACGGATTCAGAATCATGTTGGCACGTGCCAATGGATCGACAGTTGTGGACAATAACTCGACATCTTGTTAACAGTCAAAGGTCCTCACGTTGAGTGTCTATATTACTGAAAGTTGTAGTGTCAGTTCTTCTACGGCTCGACGAATGGCGGGATCAGTTTGAACTAGCGACTGCGTCTTTCGGCATGCATGCAAAACAGTGCTGTGGTCACGGTTGCCAAAATGTTGGCCTACTTGTTCCAGGCTCTTGTTGGTCAATTGGCGGGCCAGCAACATCGCTACGCCTCGAGCACGAACCACTCGTTGCTGGCGCCCGGGTCCTTTCAGTTCGCCAGCCTTGAGATTGAAGTGCCTGCATACCTGCTTGGTGATGGACCGCAACTGAGGTTTGCGTATGGCATTCTGCGAGGCGAGAAACAGAGTAGCCAAAGCAACGGTGATCGGTTCTTGCCTCTGCTGCGAAAATTCGTGGAGCTTCTGAAGAACATCGTTCAGTTGCGGTACGGTGGGTGGAGGCGACGCCTTGTCGATCAAGCTCTCCGTCAGCAGTTCGATGACGTCGTCCGGTACAGAGATTCGATTGACCACGGCCAAGCGTTCTAGGATAGCTCTTCTGGCCGCTGGTCCAGGTGGAACGAGTGGTACCGTCAAGCCGGAGGATAGCCGGCTGGCCAGCCTAGCTGGGAGAGCATCGCTTTCAGGAGGGGAATCCTTTAGGGTTACCAGTACGTGACCGCCTCGCTGACATAGCGCATCCAGGATGCTAACGAGTTCGTTTTGCGCACCGTTTTTCTTAGCGGTCTGATCAAGGTCGTCAATCACCAGTAGACCGGGCGAGCGATACTTGGCGTGCAGTTCTTCCAGCGAATCGGTCTGCACGGCATGGCCATACTCGCGAGCGAACTCGCTACCACTGACGGCTACCAGATGATCCGTTGCACCATTGCCCCGTTTCCACTGGGAGGCTAGGCCGTTGGCCAACAATGACTTGCCAGTTGCGCTTGGGCCAAAAAAGACAATTGGACTGTAAGTTGGCCGTCTTTCGAGGATACATTCAGCAGCGAACTGAACAAGGAAATCATCTTCCCCGCCAATGTACTCGTGCAGAGTGACCGGCGGCGGCAAATCCCGTTTCTTGGACCGACGAACCACCGGTCGATAGGTTTCAAAAGGAATGGAGTACGCAGCGCTGATCACTGGGATCCTACTTCTTCGTTTCGACGGGGAGGAAGGCTCCGAATCGAAATGACAATTATAGCGGTTTTTACGGTATGTTGCGAGGCGTGATCGCCGGTTTTGGCGCCCCAAGTCAACGACGCAACTCTTTGATTAAACGTAAGATACGTCGAATTGCCTCGTCGATCTCGGCCTTGGTTGTGTCAGCCCCCAAACTGAATCTAATCGACCCGTCAGTAACGTCGGTCGGGAGCCCCATAGCGACCAAGGTAGGGGATCGTTCACTGGAACCGCTGGCGCACGCCGACCCAGTCGAGCAGGCAATGCCCGCAGAGTCCAAAGCCATGAACAGCGCCTGTCTATCAAAACCGGGAAATGCAAGATTGCTTGTATGGGGCAGGCGGTCAGATGCACCGCCCACGACGACAACGTCACCGAGTTCGTTGTAGATGCTCTCCTCCAGATGGTCCCGCAGTTGCCGCATGCGATTGTGCCGCTCTTTACCTTCCCTTACGCACAAATCAAGGGCCGTTTGCAGGCCGACAGCCAACGCAACGGATTCGGTGCCTGGCCGTGATCCCAGTTGTTGGAAGCCGCCATACAGAACGGGGTCCAGTTGCACGTCGTGGCGGATCACCAGCGCGCCTATCCCTAATGGCCCGTGGAACTTGTGTGCAGCGAGCGACAATGCCGAGACGCCCAGTTCGCGGAAGCTGACAGGTATCTTGCCGACAGCCTGGACGGCGTCTGTGTGCATAGGCATACCAGCGGCTTGGCAAACGTCGGCGATTTCGGTGACGGGCTGCAAGACGCCGATTTCATTGTTTCCCAGCATGACACTGACCAGTCTTGTTTGGTCAGTAAGAAGCTGGCGAAGATGTTCGACGTCCACCATACCTTCGGGCAAAACTCGTAGTCGCTGGACATCGAAGCCGTCTCGGGCAAGAGAATCAGCAGCAACGAGGACGCTGGGGTGTTCGATAGCCGACACGATTACACGACCAGGCTCGGAACCGGCAAGACCGCGGATAGCCAAGTTGTTCGCTTCCGTGCCCCCGCTGGTGAAGATAACACGATCGGCGTCAATGCCAGACACTCGGCATCCCAGAATACGAGCCACGGTTTCTCGGGCGTCTTCAAGCAACTGTCTCGATCTTTGGCCCAATCGGTGCTGGCTGGCGGGATTGACGTAACCGGCGCGGTGGCATTCGAAGATCGCCTCGGCCACGCGAGGGTCAATCCGGGTAGTGGCGTTGTTGTCCAAGTAGATGTGGTCCATACTTCCGCCTGTTCGAGCGTATCGTGCCGCCTGTTTGGGGAGTCCCCGTTTAACGGCAAGCCGAAGGCGACAATGTTTCGGGGTCTCTATGAGTTCTGCGGCACCGACGCCTTCGGCTTGCCGTTAAACGAGGTATGCGGATATTTCAGACTGGCGGCGGTGTGTCCACCCAATCAAACAGCATGGGCTATTGTTGGCCAGCACGATCGGTGCAGGCAAGTCCACCGCGTCGGCGATTCTGCTAGAATGCCAATTTGAACGCTTCGTTTGGCAGAAACCGCCAGCCTTCACTACAGCGAGTCAATGTCTGAGAATCTGTTGGGACCAACCTTTCTGTTTCGGTTTTCAGTGCCGTGTCGGCGACTCGATCCCGTTTGGAAGCCTCGAGGCGTCAAATTGACCGACGAGCACGTGCTGCCTAGTTTTGGGGAGTTGGAGTCTCGTCGGTTGTTTGGAGATCTTCGCGTTGCCTGGAGCGAAGACGGGTTGTCGTTTTCGCTACGTGTTCAAGGGAAGAAACAGACGCCGTGGTGCCGAGCCTCTCGAGCCGAAGACAGCGACGGTTTACACGTCTGGATCGACACGCGCGATACGCACAACATCCATCGAGCCAGTCGCTTCTGTCACCGTTTCCTCTTCCTTCCGTTTGGCGGAGGACGCCGGCGGGACGAGCCAGTGGCCACGCTCGTACCGATCAACCGGGCGCGTGAACAGCCGAAGCCGCTCGGTCAGACGGTTCCCAGTGTGTTGAGTGAAAAACGTGTCGACGGCTATGCACTGAAGGCTCATATTCCAGCAGCGGCCATGACAGGGTTCGACGCCAGCGAACATCCGCGATTGGGCTTCACCTATGCGGTGATCGACCGCGAACTCGGTTGGCAGACATTCACCGTGGGACCGGAGTACCCGTTTACGGAAGACCCAAGTCTGTGGGGGACACTTGAGTTGGTGAAGGAATAGCCCTGGATGCCAGTGTACCTTCAAGTCACCGTCAAGACGGCGATTTGAAGAGCACCCGAATTCCGCCACACTCATAATCCCTACCCTTTCCGTAAACAGTGAACGCCGGAACATCGGAACGCCTGTACACTTCTATGCTTGATATCAAGATATCCTTGCCTGTCAACCCACAAGATTGACTTTTTGAAAATGCCTGATACCATTGAATATTGGGATTATCAAGCACGCCCTTTGCGTGATATCACCGTGATATTGGTCTTATCAACATCCAAGGCGTGATACTTAGTGGTTATTCCTTGCAGTGCGGAGCGAATCTTGGTGTCGGAAGATAAGCATGGAATTGGCGATTCTCTAAGTGAGGCTGGGCGAGCGCTCGGGTCTACGCTTAGATCCGCCTATGATCTTGCGCCGCTCGCTGTCATCGCTTTGGCGGGGCTTTCCATTGCGCTGGTTTGGCTGACCGTCAAATGGACACCTTTGATGACGGGGTCAGCCGTCATTCTCATTCTGATTCTCTCGCTCTCAATTTTTGCGCTTCGTGGGAAGTTTGGCGAGGCACTCCTGTCGTTGGTCGGCGGGTCACTTTCCATATTCGCGTACGAGTGGACCGCGGAGCGATACATTGCATTTTCAATCGCCTGGATCGGATTCGCGCTGTTCGCGTTACTGATTGCGAGCGTGAAAATCGCGGCAAAAAATGAAGACATTTACCGTCAAGCGGCAATTAGGTTGGTCGGTGCCGGTTCGTCTCCCAGACCTACCGAAAAACAGCTCAGAGACATTGCCTCAAAATCTGAATTGAAGATGCTCGGCCCGATTGAGCGCGCGGAGATAATTCGCACATTTGCATTTCGAGGCCTTTCGATTGACCTATTCAAATCTGGCCTGCGGGCGACCGAAATACTGTCGGTCATTACGAAATGCGACATTCAAACGGTTGCGCTATTCGTGTCGGACTTCTTTCTTTCGTTCCAACCGCTGGATGATGGCGAGGCCAATACCATCACAGACACATTGAACTTTTCGATCCGCAACACACCGGTGCCACCGGAGGAGTATTTCGCGGCATTTGAGAAGACACGTCGGCTCATCGTTTCGAAATCAGTAGAACCTGGTGAATTCCTGACCGACTTACAGGAGTGTCTTTCTCAAGGTGTGCCAGTTGACGACATCTGTAAAGAGATTCAAGTCCGCCATAGAATCGGGGAATAACTAGAGGATGCTAGCGAGCCGGGTCACGCCGTGGGCGATGGTTGGCGGTCTCCCGGCCGCCTGATCCTAGACGTTATTCCTTCACACACAGACGCACCATGAACGGATTCAAATCCAGCCAAGCTCATCGCAGCATTCAACGTTTTCGCGATTACGCAGATGATCTTCTGCGGTCAGACTATGACACATTCGACGATCGCTTGAAACAATTCGTTCACTTTTGCGGCAACGACGAGGCGATCCGTAACATCCACGAGCAATTGATCAATCATCCGAACGTAGACTGTGAAGGATGGCTACGCGAACGTACTTCGCAGATGGGAAGTTTTGCGGGAAGTGCAAGACTTGATTTTCCGACAAATGTCGATGAACGGATCTCATTGATGTACCAACTCTTGGTCAGTATCAACTAGGTGCAATCTCTGTGAGGTGGTAGATGCTGGGTTTTTCGAGATGGGTCTATTTT
>CAZUAH010000425.1:0-12123 GCA_964617665.1 uncultured Pirellulaceae bacterium | reverse complement strand
GCAAGCTGGTCCCCGACGTTGCCGACCAGGGCCTACCCGTCACCCCCGCCCGGCCCAAAGCCCCATAGCCGAACTGATTTTCCTCGTCGCGGACCATCCCTCCGGAAATGCGGCTGTGGCAGCTTGCCAGCAGTGACAATGGCGCGGCCTGAAGCGTCTGGGGGGTCGCGTCCTTCTTCAGTGTTAGCGAGTGTGTGGCGATCTGTTTTCGCCCTGACGTAGACCTCAAACCGCTGCGCGGCCAAAGCATCCGCCTCCTCATGCATCTGGAGAGGGCAACCGTCTACGGCATTTCCGGCGAGTGACGGCATATGCCCCAAGAAGTGACATTCTACCGTTCATTCCGTGAATCCACCTTCTCTCATTGCTGCGCCTTTCTTGAGCAGCGCCATGCCCGTCTTCATCTTTCGGAATCGTGTGTTTCGTAGAAGCCTTCCTTTCCTGGTGACAGATAAAATACTTCATTGTATGCAACGTGTTATTGTGCCGCAAATCGTGAACGGTTAGAGAATAGCCAGATGACCCCGTGTTTTCAAATGGGAGGGCGAGAATGAAACACATAAGAAGACGTGACTTCGTGGGAATGTGCGGCGCTGGAGTTGTCGGTGGAGCCATGTTGAAGGGAACTCGGTCAGACGGTGCCGAGATCCCTGAAAAACCGGCGGAATCGAGCGTCCGCACGACCTTTGTTAGCGATCGTGAGGACGGACGCTTTGTCGATACGGCGGGCTTCATGCAAGCGCACATCAAATCGAACAAGCCGAAACTGGCGTTCGACGCTGGTATGGAAGCGAGTGAGTTTCCCGTATGGCGAGAGAAGATTCGTACCAAGGTGCTCGAACTCATGGCGTTTCCCGATGTTCCCCAGCAGCCAGAGCCCAAACGCATCTCCATCGAGCAGCGCGACGGCTATCAACTGCAGCGATGGGAGGCCTACCCGGAGCCGTACTGCGTCGTGCCTTTTCTGATGTTGATGCCCGATGGCGCCGGCGCCCAATCGCCTGCACCGGCTGTCATGTGTTTCCCCGGTTCCAGCGGCAGCAAGGAATCCCTCGCCGGCGAACCCGAGCTGAAGGGCTGGCCGAACCGGTGGGACGCTCGCAAACGAAGCGACAATAAATTCGCCCAGCACTATGCGCGTCAAGGAATGGTGTCGCTCGCGATCGATCACCCCGCGAAAGCCGAGGCACAAAGCCCGCTTCGCAATGTCACAGAAGTCTCAAACAGCGCGATTTGGGCCGGCCGCAATTACCTTGGCATCTCCGTCTTCCAAAAGACCCATATCCTCAAGTGGCTAGCGAGGCAGAGCTTCGTAGACTCAAGCCGCATCGCCACCTGCGGCCTTTCGCTTGGCTCCGATCCCGCCGACATCGTTGGTTTGCTGAACCCCGAGTTGGTCAGCGCCGTTATCCACAATGATTTCTGCTGCAACTGGCGGGAACAGTCCATCGCGATGAGCGGCTACTCATCTACGGCATGGCATATTGTTCCGGGGATGTTTGCCTGGTTCGACGCGCCGGATATCCAGGCTGCGCTGGCCCCGCGCCATTTACTGTTTACCGAAGGCGGACGCACCAATCAGCTTGACCGAATTCGCGCCGCCTACGAACTACAGGGCGCGCCGGGAAACCTGAGAATCTATTACTACGAGAAGTACGCCACCCCCGACCGGCGGCCTTTCGATGGTCAGCCGATTCCGGAAGGCCTCAGCGCGCAAGAGTACTTCGAGTATGCCAACGTCGACGTTCCGAACCACCGTTTCCACCCCGAGCTGGCAGTGCCCTGGCTGGCGAGAGTATTTGGAATCGAGACTAGTGAAGATCGATGAATGTGAGCACGAGGTCTTTCGGTTGTTTTCTTACAATGAACGTCGTTCATGTTGCGGCAGGCGGCGAAACACTACTTGCCTAGTGTATTCAATATGCGGTATTGCTACAGGGCATCTCAAGACCACGTACGACGGACTTGGAAGGCGGTCGTACATCGAGACAGATTCTGAAACCCCTTCTACAGACGTTTCAGACTTGCACGCAGTGCGTTTCTTTCCGATTCAGATCATTCTCTCACAGTGGCACACCCGACTCATCGGTCGGTATAGGCGTCTTTTCCGGTGGCAGCCCACTGAACGCCGCGCACGAGGAGTCGTTGGAAGCCTTCGTTTTCCATGACATTCCCATCGTGACCCAATAGTGTTGCGAAACAGCGTCCTTGGCCATAGTTCGCGATCACCGCCGACGGTTCCCACTGGCCGGTGCCTCTGGGTTCATTTTGCTTGTCGGAATAGGCCGATGTCAAGACGGTCGCCCCTTGGATGACTCCCGGTTTGTTCCAGAGTTCGTCGCGGATCGTGAATTCGCTCAAGCCATTCGTGACGGCGTGATGTGGCTGGTCGAAACGAACCTTGAAGTCATGCTGACGTCCGTGGCCCGTTGCGCCCAGGTTCCAGAACACTAACGACACCTTGCGGTACTCCGGCCAGCCTTCGTAGAACGAGCTGCCGCCAGCGTGAATCGTAACGTGCCCCTTGCCTTGACGGACGAAAGCAAGATACGCCTCGCGCACCTCGTCGGTCCACTCGGCTTCGGCTTCTTTTGAACCGCCGCCCCAACTGTTCCAGTTGCTGAGAATCACGTCGTACCTCTCAAGGTTCTTGCTGGTCAGCCCCTGAGGCGGAATCGTCGTGTCGACGGAGAACTTACCGGACTTCTCCAACAACTCTTGAAGTTTGGGTGTTGTCGCTTTCCAGTTGTGGTTGTTTCGCCCCGTGAGAATGATCACGCGTATCGAGGAGTCGGGCTCCTCGGCGGACGTGCGAACGCTCAACGTGGCAAACGGAATCAAGGAGACTCCGAACAAAAAAAGGCATCTCTTGGAACGTCTCATGTTGGGTCCTTTTCGTGAAACGCACTGACCGTGGGCCAGCGCGCAAATGACAAAAAGCGTCAGTTCACTCGCCAGACGCCTCAGCCTGCTTATCTGCGTCGTCTGGTGACTTGGGTTGCTCCGTGGCGTCCAGCAGGAATCGCATTAGGTGGTTGAAGTCTTTCTCGTTCAGTGTCTTCTCGAGGGCGTTGGGCATCGGTGAAAGGGCGGACGCGTATCGTTCGTCGATCTCGCCATGACCGATGCGTAGCTCCTTGCCTTCCGAGTCGACAAGAATCAGTATCTGGCCTTCGTCGCGAAGCGCCAGACCGGTATGCGTGAGGCCCCTGTCGGTGATCACGATCGTTGTCTGAAAGGCCGGATCGACGTTTCGGCTGGGGGCCAGCAGGTCTTCCAGCAGACGGTCCAGTCCACGTACGCCGATACCGTCCAAATCTGGGCCAAATTTCTTCCCTTCGCCAGCCATTTGATGGCAAATACCGCACTGTTTCTCGAACGCAGTCTTGCCAAGTTTGCTGTCAGGTTTCGAGCCAATGTATGCGTCACGCCGCTTGGCGATCAATTGGGCTGTCATTTGGTCCTGCGGCGGAAGCTTCTCCGTCAGCTTGGCCACCCTTGCGGATAGATCCGGTACGTTGGCCGCTTCCAGCCGGCGTTGCACGCCCGATTCTCGAAGCAACAGTGGCGATGCCTTGCCTTCGGCAATCGTGGCCAATAGCATCTCGGCACCCGCAGAGCTGCCAACCAACGCCGCCGCGATAGCAGACGCCAACTGATGGTGCGCGGTCTTCAGTCGTTCGAGCAATACCTGACGGCTTGCGTCCGTATTGACCGTTGACAGTCCCAAAGCTGCACCCCGCCGCAATTCGATCGTCTCCGATGGATTTCCCAATATGGTGTCGAGCAGTTCCACCCGCCGCGGATCGGCGGTGGCGATGCACGCTTGGATTGCGGCAATCCGCAACTCGACAGGGCGATCCGTCGAAACCGCGATTCGTGCGACAGGCTCGTACAACTTGGGCAGACGGAGTGCGCCGACCAATTGCATCCCTTCCGTCAAGCGATTCCGATCACCGGACTCCAGCAGCTTGCTGGCCAGCCGTTCCGCCCATGGATAGAACGGTTTGGGGATTTGGCGCCCTCGCTCTGCCGTCGCTAGACCGAAAGATCGAAAGGCGCTCAATTGTGGTCCGGGTTCGGCGTCTTGCCAAGTGAGCACGTACTCCGAGACCGCGTCGATCTGCTCATCAGCGGAATAGCGCGTGATATGGTGAACGAACTCGCCGAGTCGGTTCGAATCGAATTTGCCGGCTTTCAATGCGCTCAGTACGAATCCCGCCGATTCCGCATTGCGAATGCCGAGCAAAACATCCAACAGCCGGTTCGTCCGATCCGCGTCGCCGCGAAAATGGGCGTGCTCGCGGAAAACCTCGGTATTCAGAAGTTGATCGCGGAGTGCCATACGTACGGTGTGGATCAGGAAAGTATCCTCGGCCGGCGTTTCGCTCCATAGACGAAGCAAGAGAGGCACATGTACCGAATGCGGATGTCGTCCCACTGCGTCAGCGGCGGCACGACGAACAAGAGCGTCAGGATCAAAGAGCATAGTCCGAACCAACTCAGCCGCCGGCAGGTTTGAACTCTGCCAGTCCATCCGCTCGGCAAACGCCTTGACCAAATGAACGCGAACCAATCGCGATTCATCCTGTGCCAGACGGTCGACGAGTTCGTCGTCCAATGCCCCCAATCGTTCCAGGATCCACAATCCGTGGGCGCGTTGGAAAGGACCGCACGGTCCGACGATCCAATTGCTGAGCGGCTCGACCGCATCGGCCGCAAACCGGTCTACGATCTCGTGAGTGGCCAACAGGCGGACGTAGAGATTCGGGATGGCAAGCCGCGTCCAGAGTTGCTCCAGATCAAGTTTCGTTATGTCACATTGCTTGCGCAGCTTTCGCGGTTCGTCGTCAGTTCCACGGTACACGACCCGCCAGATCCGGCCGCGTGTCTTATCGCGACGAGGATGCGTAAGCGGTACTTCGTAATAGCCGATGATGCAATCGTAGAAGTCGGCGATGTACAGTGCACCGTCGGGCCCAAGTTTGATCTCCACGGGACGGAACCACCGATCATCGCAGGTGACAAAGTCGGGCTGCTCGATGCCGATCAAGGACGAGCCCTTAGTCGTAACCTTGTCGCGGTTCACCCGACCGGTGACGCTGTTGCCCATGAATACATTGTCGTGATACTCCTCCGGAAACTGTTCTGCCGCGTAGTAGGCGATTCCTGAAATCGACGTCGATCCGTGCGAATGTTCGATCAGCTTGGGACCGAAGCCCAATCCGTCGTGTGGCTTACCGAAGCTGGGATAGTAGGCTCCTCGAAGCAAACTGTAGGCCGGTTTGGTGTGACAGTCGGCCGTGAAAATGTTGCCCAGCGAATCAAAGGCGATGCCGTACGGATTCACTTGTCCGTGCCAGATGTATTCGATGTGCGAACCATCCAGGCGGTAGCGATAACCGTTACCCGAGTTCATCTCGATAGTCTGGCCATCGCTTCCCTTCACCTTCGACGAATTGCGGTACCCGTGGCATGCATAGATCCAACCGTCCACCCATCGCGTGAAGCCGTTGTTCATGCCGTGGGCGTCGATGTTGCCAAACTCGGTGTACAGCGCGCGCCGCTGGTCGATTTGGCCGTCACCATCCGTGTCATAGCAGCCAAAAATGCTGGGTACGCTAAAGACAATGGCTCCGCCGGGGATCGGTTCGGCGCCGGTTGGCATGCTCAATCCGTCGACGAGCGTCGTCATCTTGTCGTAGCGACCGTCGCCGTCGGTATCTTCGAACACCTTCAGCGCGTCGCGTCCGGGGCCCTTCGGTGGTGTTGGATATTCGATCGTGTCGGTCACCCAAAGACGGCCTTGATTGTCGAAGTTGATGCTCAGAGGACTGTGGATCTCCGGGTCGCTGGCCACCAACTCGATCTCGAATCCGGGCGGAACATGGAACTTCGTCAATTGCTCTTCCGGGGAAAGCGGGCCTTCCGGCACGACATGCGGCCGCGGTTGCGACAGCCCCGCGGCACACCAACATGTGACCGTCAGCCAAACGATCGTTCTCAACACCATCCGCGTCGTTCGTTCCATATTCCTATCTCCAATTCTCTCGTTGGACGACGCATGGCGGGATCTGGAAGGAGTGATCACCCCACGGTCTTGTGATAGACTGCTGCGATTGTCGTTGATAGTGTATCCATCAGCAACAGACGGTCTCAAGATCCCACCTTCGAATGTTGTGCCATCCAGGTTTCTTTTTCGTGTATACTCATGGCGTGTGTGAGCGTACTGTCCGCGCATCTCTGGCTCGTTTAACCCGGAGCCGGAAGGCGACGGTTGTTGAGAGCCGCTCAATGCGCCACGGCCATCGCCTGCCGGCTCAGGGTTAAACGACACATACTGTCCCGCGTCAGAATTCACCCTCCGTCGAAATCAAGGACTCGAATCATGCTTATGCGACGACAAAGGACCCGAGTTTCGGTCCTCGTATTGATCACGTTACTCTATTCGCTTGTATCGTCTTCTTCTGCCGATCAAGACCGATCGGGTGCTGACGTGCAGGCCTCCGCGCAGAAGATATTGAATACCGCAGCCGTTAAGGGCGGTCTAGTGGTGCACTTGGGATGTGGCGATGGCAAGCTGACTGCCGCTCTGCATGTCGATGACAGATACTTGGTGCACGGGTTGGATGAAGACCCCAAGAACGTACAGCAAGCTCGGGAACACGTCCGCTCGCTGGGGCTGTATGGGCCAGTTTCGATTGACCATTCGAGCGGGGAGAAACTCCCGTACACCGACAATTTGGTCAACTTGATCGTGATACGAGATACGGGGTACGAGATACGAGATGTTGAGCTGAAGAGGGTATTAGCCCCGAGAGGAAGAATCATCGCCCCGGAAGGAACTCGCATCCCGCATCCGGTATCCCGCATCGGGGACGGTTTTGTGATGTTCACAAAACCCGTTCCCTCTGATATCGACGAATGGACCCACTACTTGCACGGTCCGGACAACAACGCGGTCGGCCAGGATACCGTCGTCGGTCCGCCGCGCCATTTCCAGTGGATCAGCAAACCGCGTTTCTCGCGAAGTCACGACCATCTGGCCAGCGTAAGTGCTGTAGTGTCCGCAGGCGGGCGGCTGTTTTCCATCGTGGATAACGGCTCGATCGCTTTTGCTGGTGCTAGTCCAAACTGGCGGCTGATCGCCCGAGACGCATTCAATGGAGTCCGCTTGTGGGAACGCGAGATTCCGCGCTGGGAATACCACCTGAGAGATTTTCGAAGCGGACCGGCGGACGTTGCCCGGCGCCTGGTGGCCATTGGCGATCGCATCTACGTCACGCTTGGTTACGGGCAGCCGGTCGTCGCGCTGGACGCTGCCACAGGGGAAACGATCCGGACCTACGCCGGCACGGATGGAACGCAAGAGATCCTTTATGACAACGACGTACTTTTCCTCGTGCTAGGCAAGCGCAAGACAAACTGGCGTGCGCGAAGAGCGAAAGAAATCGTAAGCCAACCGGGCTACAGTCCGCCCTTCGAGGAATACACGCCGCCCGTTCACCAATTGCGAGTGATGGCCGTAAATGCCAGCACCGGTGAATTGGTGTGGAAGAACTCGCAGTCGTACACGCGAGAACTACTGCCGTCGACCCTTGCGGTATCCGCGGGGAGCGTGTATTTCCAGAACACGGATGCCGTCATCGCCCTGGACGCTTCTACCGGCGAACTCGAATGGAAGACGGCGCGCCCAGCGCACCGACCGCGACTTGCGTGGTCTGCGCCGACGTTGGTCGTTCACGGGGACGTAGTTTTCTCGGCCGATCGCAGCGCCAAGGATACCGACGGCGAAACCCTATGGATTCCAAGCGGCGGCTATCACGAGTACATCCGGGGTGATGAAGTGAAAGGCGAGTTGATCGCTTACAACGCCGAGACAGGCGAGCGACTGTGGAGTTGCCCCGCTTGGGAAGGTTTCAACGCCCCGGTCGACATAATGATCGCCGACGGCCTGCTATGGACCGGCCGTTACGCATGGGGCCAGGACCCGGGCATCACCGAAGCCCGCGATCCGAAGACCGGTGAAGTGCGCCGACAGCGGCCGGCCGATCAGGAGTTTTTGCCGCCGATCGGCCACGCCCGCTGCCATCGAGCCAAAGCAACTGGGCAGTACATCATCCTGGGCCGAAGAGGCATCGAGTTCATCGATGTCGAAACAGGCGACATGATCGCCAACCGCTGGATTCGCGGCATTTGCCAGTATGGCGTAATGCCTGCTAACGGTTTGTTGTATGTACCACCCCATTCCTGCGGCTGCCAGGTGAACGCCATGCTAAAATGCGGCTACAGCGCGCTGGCGCCAGCGGGGAAGTCGAGAGTCGAGAGTCAAGAGTCGAGGGCAGGAGAAGGTCTGACACGCGGACCTGCGTTCGGTCAGGCTCTCGACTCTGGACCCTCGACTCTCCGCTCGTCCGATTGGCCGACTTATCGTCACGATGCGGCTAGAAGCGGCGTTGCATCCAGCGGTGTTTCGCACAAGCTGCAGGCCGCCTGGGAAACGGAGCTTGGCGGACAGCTCACAAGCCCGGTGATTGCCGATGGTCTTTTGCTGGTGGCGGAAAAGGACACACATCACGTTCACGCGCTGGACGCCACGACAGGCGAGGCGCGTTGGACCTATGTGGCGGGTGCTCGCATTGATTCGCCACCGACGATCGAACAGGGACGAGTGCTATTTGGCTCGGCCGACGGGCATGTTTACTGTTTGCGGCTCGAAGACGGAGAACTGATCTGGAGATTCCGTGCGGCCCCGATGGATCGCCGCATCGTGGTTGATGGGCGACTTGAATCGGCCTGGCCCGTTTCCGGCGCCGTGCTCGCAGTTGACGGGGCGGTCTACTTCGCAGCCGGCCGCAACAGTTACCTCGACGGCGGAATGTTCCTCTACAAACTCGACGCGGCAACCGGGCGCATGTTGAATGTCCTGGACCTTGGCGTTGACGACGAGAAGAGGGACGGCGGCACTACCTCCGGCGGTTACCTGCCCGACATTCTCTCAGCCGCCGATGAATCGATCTTTATGCGAGCCGCACGCTTCGACCGGGATCTCGCCAGACAGAAAGACGACGTGGCACACCTCTGGAGTTCGGTTGGCTTCCTTAACGACAGTTGGTGGCATCGTACGTACTGGCAAGTCGGCAGTTCGATGGGCAGCGGTTGGGGCGGCTGGGCCAAAGCCGGTCAGCGGGTCCCCGCGGGACGACTGTTGGTTACGGACGGCTCAAGCGTTTTTGGCTTTGGACGCAACCAGTACGACACGCCGGGCGCCCACGTGGGTGTCGACGCGGACGGCGCTTGGGGACCTATCGGACGCGAACAGGGTCGCTGGACGTTTTACCAACTGTTCAGACAAGACATGACCACACTGACGAGCAAACCATCGCCTCGTAAACCAGCGAAACAGGCCGCAAGCAAGACGGTTTGGGCGTGTCGAGTTGGCATAGTGGGTCAGGCGATGGTTCTGGCGGACGAAACGTTGTTTGTCGCCGGCCCACCGCATGAGGTGAAAGAGGTTCCTCAGCAGCCCACGGGCGCCGATCCGCTGGTCGACGCGCTGGAAGCCAGACTCGACGGCCGTTTGCTCGCTGTGTCTGCCATCGACGGAAAGACCATCGCTGATTATGAACTGGACAGTTCCCCCGTCTTTGACGGCATGGCTGCAGCGCAAGGACGCTTGTACCTGTCGACGAAGAACGGCAAAATTGTATGCATGAGTCCTGCCAAATGATGGCCGATGTGATAGCAGGAACGCTGCCATCGGACCACCTTCCGTTCCCGTTCCACACCAAACGTTGAGCAACAAAGAGGACTGACACGACATGCGACGAGCCTCCATTATCCTGCTGCTGACCATTGTGACGGGCGGACTCTTGCCCACGGACAAAGTCTGGTCCGGCGACAAAGTCAAATTCACACAGATCTTTGACGGTACAACGCTCAACGGCTGGAAGGGCGAGGCCGAGAAATGGCGCGTCGAAGACGGGGCGATCGTCGGCGAGATTCCAGTTGGTCAGACACTAGATCACAACACGTGGCTTGTGTGGGAAGGCGGCAAGCTGGAAGACTTTGAATTGCATCTCGAGTTTCGTATTGCAGGAAAGCCAGCAGCCAATTCAGGCATTCAGTTTCGTTGTCAAGCTGAAAGCGTTACTCACGTGTCAGGGTACCAAGCGGATCTGGACATGGGGGCAACGTGGCTGGGACGCATCTACGATGAACACGGCCGAGCTTTACTGGTCGAGCGAGGCACTAGAGTCTTGATCAAAGAGAATGGTGAACGTGTCGTTGAGCAGTTCGCCAATCAGGCTCGATACGCGGTGCTCTTTCGAGAAAACGACTGGAATGACTACTGCATTCGGGCGTGTGGCGAGCACATGTCGATCGAGGTCAACGGCACTTTGTTCAGCGAACTAGTCGACACGCAGGAGGGAGAAACGGACCTGTCGGGGCAACTCGCCTTTCAATTGCACTCCGGCCCTGAAACGAGAGTCGAATTTCGCAGTATTCGCTACCGCAAGCTCAAGCCAGGCGAACACGAAGTCAAATTCAAGGCACCACCACCCACCAAAGAGGAAGAGAAAAAGGACGTGGGTGTGTTTCCCAAGGGAGACGATGGAAAACCGCTAAATCTGGGGTTCGAGGATGGGACGCTAAAGGACTGGACCACAAAAGGCACTGCTTTCCAAGGCCAGCCCATCGACGGAAACCCAATCGCCGCACGCCGGCCGGGACAGGCGAGCCAAAAGGTGGGACAATACTTCATTGGCGGCTACGAACTCAGCCAAGACAAACCGCTGGGCGAGTTGGTCTCGGTTCCTTTTGTCGTTACGGATCCCTTTGCCAGTTTCCTGATTGGTGGCGGCGCAAGTCCATCCACCCGTATGGAAATCGTCCTTGCGGACACTCCAGACAAGGTGATTCACAGAGACGCCGGGACCAACCGCGAGGATATGAAACGTGTCGTTGTGGACCTGAAAGCCTATGCAGGGAAACGGATCCAGGTGCGATTGGTGGACGAGAGTTCTGGTGGTTGGGGACATGTGAATTTTGACGACTTTCGCTTTCACGACAATAAGCCGACTCACTTCCCCGGCACAACGTCATCGCCGCTGATCGAGAATCCCATCCTGAGCCACCTTGTGCGAAACCCGGCAAAGATGCCAGACGAGGACACCGGGGCTGATACGGTCGCAAAGATGCACGTGCCCCCAGGGTTCATCGTGGAACTGATTGCCGCTGAACCACAAGTGTTTCAGCCCATCGCCTTCACGTTCGACGCCCGCGGTAGGATTTGGGTCCTGGAAGGCAAAAGCTACCCGCAGAAGCGCCCCGATGGGAAAGGGCTGGATCGCATACTGATCTTCTCGGACGAAGACGGCGACGGTCGATTCGAAAGCCGCAAGGTGTTCATCGAAGGCTTGAATCTGGCCAGTGGACTGGAGGTCGGATATGGCGGCGTCTGGGTGGGTGCCGCGCCCGAACTACTGTTCATCCCGGATCGGGACCAGGACGACCAACCAGACGGAGCGCCGCAAGTTCTGCTGGACGGATTCGGCTATCAGGACACTCACGAGACGTCGAACAGCTTCATCTGGGGCCCAGACGGCTGGCTTTATGCGAACCAGGGCGTATTCAACTACTCGCGAATCGGCAAACCCGGATCGCCCGACGCCGAGCGCATCGAACTGCGAGCTGGAGTCTGGCGGTATCATCCGGTCCGTCACCAGTTCGAAGTGTTTGCCTACGGCGGCAGCAACCAATGGGGACTGGACTTCAACGAATTCGGCCAGCTCTTCATGACACACTGCCGCAGCCACTGGGGGCGTGGTCCCACAACACATGTCATTCAGGGCGCGCACTATTGGAACCAAGCCAATCGCAACTACGTCGACTTCGTTTCCGGAACCGCGCCGGCCGGCTATCCCTTCCTCCGCAACTACCTGTTGGCTTCGGCTCGTTACGGGCACGGGGAAGGCGGCGCAGGGAAACCCGGAACCCGCGCCGTTTACGGCGGCCATTCGCACGTAGGCACCATGCTGTACTTAGGAGACAACTGGCCCGACACGTACCGCGACCACCTGTTCACACACAACCTGCACGGTCACCAGATCAACCACCAGA
>CAZUAH010000424.1:0-12138 GCA_964617665.1 uncultured Pirellulaceae bacterium | reverse complement strand
TGCGGGTGTACACGTTTGGCGGCGGGGCGTGGACGCAGGTCGGAACCGATATCGATGGCGAGGCCGCCAACGATGTTTCGGGCTTCGCGGTATCACTGAGTGCGGACGGAAGCACCGTCGCCATCGGAGCGTCGGCCAACGATGGCAACGGCGACCGCTCGGGACATGTGCGGGTGTACACGATTAGCGGCGAGGCGTGGACGCAGGTCGGAACCGATATCGACGGCGAGGCGCCCGGCGATTATTCGGGCACTTCGGTGTCTTTGAGTGCAAACGGATCCACCGTCGCCATCGGAGCGCACTACAACGATGGCAACGGTACGGAGTCGGGACATGTGCGGGTGTACACACTTAGCGGCGGGGCCTGGACGCAGGTCGGAAGCGATATCGACGGCGAGGCCGCCGACGATCTTTCCGGCTACTCGGTGTCACTGAGTGCGGACGGATCCACCGTCGCCATCGGAGCCGACCGGAACGATGGCAACGGTACGGAGTCGGGACATGCGCGGGTGTACACATTTAGCGGCGGGGCTTGGACGCAGGTCGGAAGCGATATCGACGGCGAAGCGGCCGACGATCATTCGGGCTACTCCGTCTCACTGAGTGCGGACGGATCCACCGTCGCTATCGGAGCACTCCTCAACGATGGCAACGGCAGCAACTCGGGACATGTGCGGGTGTACGGGATGCCGGCGACCGCCACCGGCAGGATCATTAACGACGACAGCGCGGTGGTTTCGATCACTGGCGAGTCGAAGAACGAGGGCACGAACGGCTCGACCACGTTCACGTTCGACGTCGACCTGTCGCAGCCGGTCGACGTGGCGGTGACGATGAACGCCGACACGGACGACGGCAGTGCCACCGACACCGACGATTACACGGCGGTCAGCCAGACTGTAACCTTCGCCGCCGGATCGACCGCCACACAGCAGGTCAACGTGTCGGTGGTTGCCGACAGCAAGGTGGAAATGGACGAAGCCTTCGACATGGTCCTCAGCGCCCTCTCGGCCGACGGCCGCGCCGTGACCTTCACCGGCGGCACAGCCACCGAAGCGGCCACGGCCGACGTACTGAACGACGACAGCGCCGAATTCTCGATCCGTCAGGACGAGAGCGGCGAAGAGGACGCCGGAGCGATCCAATTCACGGTCGATCTGTCCAATCCGGTGGACGAGGCCACGAGCGTAACCGTTTCGACCAGCGACGGATCGGCGCAGGTCGTCGACAGCGACTACACGCCGCTGAGCGGCTACGTGGTCGACTTCGCCGCCGGGCAACAGGTAGCCACGTTCGACGTGCTGCCGACCATGGACACCAAAGTGGAAGCGGACGAAACGTTCACCGTGGCCCTGGGCACGGTAACCGGCGGCTACGGCGACGTAACCGCATCAGCCACGCCCCGTACAGGAACGATCGAAAACGACGACAGCGCCACGCTGACCATCACGGCCCCGATCATCACCGAAACGGACGTCAACCAGACGGTGCATTTCACGGTCCAAGTGGACGCGGCCGTGCAAGGCGGCTTCACGGTGGCCATCCTCGGCGCGCTTAGCGGCACTGCCGAGCCGACCGACTACGCGTTGCTGACGAACTCGGTGACGTTTGACGGCACAGCGGGCGAGACCAAACCAGTCGACGTGAGGATCTTTGGCGACGACATTGTCGAGGACAACGAGACGTTCACCATCGAACTGGGCGACGTGACCGAGACCACGGCCGAACAGGACGCCAGCATCACGACCGGCGACGACGCCACCGCTACGATCAACAACGATGACAGTGCGACGCTCACAATCACGGCCCCGCCGATCACCGAAACGGACATCGATCAAATCGTACAGTTCACGGTGACGCTGGATGCGGCGGTGGAAGGCGGTTTCGACGTGGCGCTCAGCGCGGCGGACATCGACACGGAGGGCGCGTTGGACTTCACGCTGGATACGACCAGCGTGCACTTCGACGGCACGGTGGGCGAGACGGAACCGGTGACGGTGACGATCAAGGGTGAGGACCTCGCCGAGTACGATGAGCAGTTCACGGTGACGCTGGGCGATGTGACTGGCACGTCGGCTGAGCAGGCTGCCAATACCGCGACCGGTGCTTCGGTGATCGGCACGATTGTCAACGACGACTATGTACCGGTTCCGGATGCCGGTGGCCCTTATGTGATCGACGAGGGTGGTTGGCTCACCCTGAACGCATCTCTGACCACCGACCAGGACACCGATCCTGCGACGCTTGACTTTAGCTGGGACGTGAACGGCGACGGGGTTCATGACGAGACGGGCATGATCGTGACAATCCCGCGATGGCGATTGGCCGAACTCGGCCTTGCCGACGGCCCGCACCAGAACGCGGTGACGCTCTTGGTCAGCGACGGAACGAACTCCGCCACGGCGGAGACGGAGTTAACGATCAACAACGTCGATCCAACGATCACCGGCCTCACGTCCAGCAACCCGACTCCCTGCACAGCGTCGGAAGACGGATCGGTCACGATCGCCGGAACCTTCTTCGACCCGGCGCTCGAGCTGGACGTGCATACCGTCACCGTCGATTGGGGCGACGGCACACCGGTTGAAACGCTCACGTCGGTCGATCAGATCAATGACACGTTTGTAGGCACTCACACGTACGAGCACGGCGGACTGTTCACCATCACGGTCCTCGTGGCCGACGAAGATGGCGGCGCTGATGTCGAGACTACCACATCTGCGGCGGTCGGTGTGGGAATCGTCGACGATTCCCTCTACATCATCGGCACGCACGGCCGCGATCACGTGGATCTGAAGTTCAAGGAAAAGAAGGACGAACTAAAGGTCAACGTCAAGCTGAATCAAGGCGGCAGCGCGGGCGACTCGGATAGCGGCTCCGATAATGGCAGCGATGGCGGTGGCGATCAAATCAAAGAGACGTATCAGCTGTCCAGCATCGAACGGATCGTGGCCTACCTGTGCGACGGCGACGATCACTACAAAGGCGGGAGCGACGGCGGCACAGATGGTGGAAGTGACTGTGGCAGCGACGGCGGTGGCGATGCGGCAATCCCGCAACTCGTGCACGGCGGCGCCGGCAACGATCACATCCAGGGCGGCCGGGGCGACGACGTGCTAATCGGCAGCGATGGACGGGACAAGCTGTTCGGTGGCAGCGGCAACGATGTGCTGATCGGCGGCGACGGCAAAGACGATCTGAAGGGCGGCCGAGACGACGACCTGCTGATCGGCGGCTGGACCGCCTACGACAACTACGTTTCCGCCTTGGATGCCATCGCAGCCGAATGGGGCTCGGAGGCCAGCTTCGAAGATCGTGTAGCCAACCTGCAGGCCGGCGTCGGCCCGCACGGCGACATCAAGCTGGAAGACGGCACGACCGTTTTCGCCGATGGTGACAAGGACAAGCTGAACGGCGGCAAGGGCCAGGACCGGTTCTTCGCCGACCCGGAGGATAAGGTCATCGACCAAGGCGACACCGACGGTGGATCCGACTGCGACAGCGATGGCGGATCTGACAAAGGCAAAGGCGGCTCGGACAGCGGTAGCGACGGCGGGTCCGACCGGGGCAAGAGCAAGCGGAGGAAGAAGTAAGGCGTATCGCTCAAGTTGCACCACCTGTCGCCGGCAACGCGGAATGTGTCGCGAATCTGACTGGCAATGGTCTACTGCTTGAGCCAAACATCACCGTGCAAGACGATGACGCGAAAGACGCCAAGCCGGTGGAAGCGTGCGTTCGGAAGATCGAGGAATGCGAGGCCGAAGCCCTCGCGATGGTGATGGCCTGCAGCTTCAAAGGATGTTCATCGGTGCCACGCTCTCAATCTTGGCACCATGATGGGAGTGATGATCGGTGACCGAGAGTGATTTCGGCAGTTCCAGGTGCACGAACTTACTTTCGTATCCATGGACATGTTCGCGCCTTGATCGTCCTCTACCAGTCTCATAGAATCGCCAACACTCGCGGAAAAGAAGATACCTATCCTTTCTTGGCCATCGTGTAACCTGGATTCGCTGCTTGCCTGAAACGTGAACACGGGTGGGTTTGTAGCGAATTCGTCCAATACCAATGCTTGCGTCGGCACTCAGTTGCCGGCCCACTCGTAATCTCCGGCGGATTCAAATGGATCACCGGTGAGACTACGCTTGCTTGAATGAAGGGAACGAATATGACCAGCAAGAGTCAAGACGTTTTGGTGAATCGACGCAACTTCGTCAAGACGAGTACCGCCTCGGCCGCGGTGTTGGCCGGACTGACATCCACGGTTGGCTCGAGAGCATTTGCGGCCGGTTCGGACAAGTTGCGCGTGGGACTCCTCGGCTGCGGTGGACGCGGAACGGGGGCTGCAGTCCAGGCGATGAGTGCTGCGGAAAACGTAGAAGTCTATGCGTTGGCGGATCTGTTCGGGGACCGGCTGGAACGTAGCCGCAAACTGATCGAGGCGGAACTTGGGAATCGAAAGATGCCCACGGGCGCATCCGTGCAGATCACACCTGAAAGGATGTTCTCTGGCTTTGACGCCTACAAGCAACTAATGGCGACAGACATCGATATCGCCTTGCTGTGCTGTCCTCCGGGTTTTCGAGCAAGGCACCTGAAAGCGGCTATCGAAGCCGGCAAGCATGTGTTCATGGAGAAGCCGGGCTGTGTGGATTCGGTGGGCGTTCGTTCGCTGATCGCCAGCTCGGAGCTGGCCGCGCAGAAGGGCCTGTCCATCGTGGCCGGCACTCAGCGGCGTCACGAGGCCAAGTACCTGGAGATTATAAAGCGGATCCACGACGGCGCCATCGGCGAGATCGTTGCGGGGCAGATCTACTGGATGTGCAGCATGCAGAAATGGCATTACACACCGCGAAAGCCGGAATGGTCTGATATGGAGTGGCAGGTTCGCAATTGGCCCTTCTTCGCGTGGCTCTCAGGAGATCACTTCGTGGAACAACACCTGCACAACATCGACGTCATGAACTGGGCCATGGGCCAAGTGCCCAAGCAGATACTGGGGCTGGGGGGACGCCAGGTACGGGTCAGCGACGAGTTCGGGCATATCTACGACCACTTCGGCGTCGAATTCGAGTTCGCCAATGGTGTGCGCATTGCCAGCTACGCTCGACAGATAGAAGGCTGTGCGAACCGCATTACAGAGCGGATCGTCGGGACCAAGGGTGTGGCCGAACTGGGCCGGGGCACGATCACGGGGCCTCAGCCCTTTGAGATGCGCAAATCCCCTAACCCGTACGTACAGGAACACAAGGATCTGATCACCGCCATCCGGACGGGCAACCCGTTGAACGAGGGCAAGCGGCTGGCCGAGAGTACCATGACCGCAATCTGCGGTCGCATGAGCGCGTACACGGGGCGATTGGTGGAATACGATTGGGCACTGAACGAATCTCAGGAATGCCTGAGTCCCGACGAATTCGAATTGGGCGAACTTCCCGTGGCACCTGTGGCGATGCCAGGGACAACGCAGTTGACATGACACCACGGACGCGCGAGGTCACACCGTAGCTCGGAACTCGAACGAGTTCCGCATTCGGCGGACCTTGTCGGATTGTGTCGAGTTCCGTATCGGCACCATCTGGCGACCACTCATTCCAATCGACCGTCGCACGATCATTGCGGTAACGTCGCCGCAATGAAATGTCGGAGCGGTGTAGCGTGGGGCAAACGTTCGACTCGCCAGAACGGCCTTTCGCAAACTGAAGGCACCGCCATGCGACAAATGAGCGACTGTTTGTGTTCCGGGTTGACCGCCATTTCGTTCTGTTCGCTCTTGCGGGCGGATGCCCAAAGGTTGGTGATCTGGCCGGTCGATGCGCATACCGAGGTGTTCCGAGACACCACACCCGGTGCGGTCGGCATTTGGACAATTGCATAGTTATCAGAAAGGAAGTTATGAACGGTCGGAACATAGTCAGGCGTCTTGTTGTCGCTCTCGGTTTTGTCTTGATCGCCGTGGCCCTTTCGGCGGAAGGCGCGGAAGACGAAGTATGGGTCGAAGCGGAGTCCTTTGATTCGCTCGGAGGCTGGCTGATCGATCAGCAATCGATGGGCCAGATGGGCTCAGCGTACATCATGGCACACGGCATAGGCAAACCCGTCGATGATGCCACGGGAGCGATTACCATCCCTGCCGACGGCACGTGGCACGTCTGGGTGCGGGCTCGCGATTGGACCGCACCGTGGAAGCGTGGCACTCCGGGCGGCACTTTCAAGCTGATCGTCAGCGGCAAGACCTTGCCTGCAGCACCCGGGGAAGCACTTGGAGCCAACGGTGCCGACTGGGCGTGGCAGAAGGCGGGCTCGGTTGACTTGAAGGAGGGTCGCAACGGAATGGCTCTGCGCGACTTGACCGGTTTCAACGGACGTTGCGATGCGATCTACTTCACCATGGACCCCAACGGACAGCCGCCAAACGAAAAAGAAGCACTGGACAAGTTTCGGAAGAAGATCGCCAAAATCGAACTCAAAGACGATCCCAAAGTCTACGATCTGGCGGTTGCCGGAGGCGGTATCTCCGGGATGTGCACCGCGCTGGCCGCGGCACGAACCGGTTCGCAGGTCGTGCTGATCCAGGACCGGCCGGTGTTGGGCGGGAACAACAGCTCCGAGATCCGCGTGCCCATGGGCGGACGTACTCATGTGCCGCCGTATACGAACTTGGGCAACGTCGTTCGGGAAATCAGCCCCATCACCGGCAGCCCGGGGATTCATCCGACTTCGCTTTATGAAGACGCCCGAAAGGAGAACGTTTTCCGCAACTGCCCGCGATGCCGACTCGTTTTGAACCACCGGGTCATCGGCGTGGAACGGGACAAGGACAATCCGCAGAAGATCACTGCTTACATCGCACGAAACGTCAAGACGGGTGCCGAGATCCGATTCCGCGCAAAGCTCTTTGCCGACTGCACAGGCGATGCGGTGATTGCTCGCATGATGGGCGCGGCAGTCATGTACGGACGCGAATCGCGAAGCAAGTACAACGAGTCGCTCGCACCGGTCGAGGGCGACAAACAGGTCATGGGCATGTCGGTGATGTGGCGTTCAAGACCGGAAAGTTCCCCGACGCCATTTCCCGACATCGACTGGGGAATCGAATTCAACGAAGATCGATGCTACTACGTCCGCAACGGCGACTGGGAGTGGGAAACCGGCCAGTATCGAGATCAGGCCGAAGAGACCGAGTACATCCGCGACTATGGGCTGATGACCATCTTCGGCAACTGGTCTTATCTGAAGAACCACTCGAAACGCAAAGCCGAATGGGCCAAGGATAGCATTTTCTGGGTTTCTCCCCTGGGTGGAAAGCGGGAAAGCTATCGCGTGGTCGGCGACTATGTTTTGAATCAAAACGACATCGAAAACCATGTGGTCTATCCGGACGCGACCGGCTCGCTTACGTGGAACCTGGACCTGCACTGGCCTGACCCGATCCACGCCGAGAAGTTCGACGAACCATTCCGCTCGTGTGCTTATCACCGCAACCTTGTTAAGCCTTACCCCGTGCCGTACCGCTGCCTTTACGCGAAGGATGTCACGAACCTCTTCTTGGCGGGGCGTCACATCAGCACTTCCCACGTCGCCTTCGGTTCGGCCCGGGTGATGCGTACCTTGGGCGTGCTTGGCGAGGTGGTCGGCATGGCCGCGACGATTTGTGCCAAGGAGAACATCTATCCGCGAGACGTCTACAAATCGCGATTTGACAGTCTCATGGACATGATGATAAAGGGCGTCCCGCACGCCCGAACCTACCACACCGGTGGCGGTGGTCACAAATACGAAGGCTACCATTTCAAGGACACCGGACACCTTGGCGTCTATCCCCATCGTAGCAAGAAACTGGATGATCCCAGCGTGAAGAAGAGGATCAAGGCGTTAGACGTTCAGCACATGAAATGACTGGGATCAGACGAAGCAATGTGCCGACGGAAGGGCAGAAACGATACGGTAGACCAGGACCTGTCCTGGCAATGAAATGATCACCAGATTCGCCAGGACGGGTCCTGGCCTACGACAAGAGCAGACACCGGGACATCTCACCGGTCTTACACAAAGGAACCATCAATGAACTTGCTTATCAGATGCACGCTGGTGATCCTGGCCGTGGCGACATGTCTCCATCCGCACACCGCTGCGGTGCAGGCCGCCGATGAACCGGAAATCCTCACGCCTCCACCGGCTCCCGGGCCGCGGATCAACGGTGCGAAAGTCTTTGGGGTGCGTCCTGGGCATCCTCTGCTGTATACCATCGCCGCGACGGGCCGACGCCCGATGAAGTTTTCGATCGCAGACCATCCGGAAGGTCTACGGGTCGACGAAGTAACCGGCCAGATCACCGGTTCTCTGGCCGAGCGAGGAACCTGCCGTGTGATGCTCCGTGCGGAGAACGCGCTCGGCCACGCCGTGCGCGAGTTGCGTATCGTCGTTGGCGATGAGCTCCTTCTGACGCCGCTGTTGGGCTGCAACACCTGGGGCGGATGGGGAGCGAAGGTCACGGACGCCAACCTCCGCGCGGCCGCCAAGGCGATGGTCGATACGGGCCTGATCAACCATGGCTGGCAGTACATCAACATCGACGACGGCTGGCAGGGCCATCGTGGCGGCCCCTACAACGCCATCCTGCCCAACGAGAAATTCCCCGACATGAAGGCCCTCTGTGACTACATCCACAGCTTGGGCCTGAAGGCAGGCATCTACTCGACGCCCTGGACCACCAGCTACTCCGGGTTCGTCGGCGGGTCCAGCGACGATCCCAAAGGCGCGTGGCAGCCGCCCAAGCGTCGCCGGGACGGTTATCGCTGCGGCAAGTACCTGTTCGAGACCAACGACGCTCGGCAATGGGCCGCTTGGGGATTCGACTACGCCAAGTACGACTGGGACGTCGACAGCGTCGAGTTGACCCGGCGGATGGTCGACGCACTGGCCGCCTGCGATCGCGACATCGTGTTGGAACTGTCGAATTCCGTGCCCCTGGACAAAGCGGCCGAGCACACGAGCCTGGTACACCTATCGCGAACGACGGGCGACTTGGTCGACTTCTGGGATCGTTCGCGAATGCCGCCAGAAATACGTGGCTGGGCGGAGGGTATCCGCGAGGTCTGGTTGGCCCACGATGCCTGGGCTCCGTACCAGAAGCCCGGACACTGGAACCACGCCTGCAATATCCGCGTCGGCCTGTTGGGTGGATGGCGAGGCAAAACGCTGACCCCGACCCACCTGACCTCCGACGAGCAATACACGCACATCAGCCTGTGGTGCCTGTGGGGCTCGCCCATGATCATCGGCACGCCGATCGAGCGGCTCGATCCATTCACCTTGTCGCTACTCTCAAACGACGACGTTCTCGAAATCAACCAGGACCCGTTGGGTATCCAAGGCCGACGAGCCAAGGCCAGCGGCGGTGAGGCGGTGGTCAAGCCGTTGGAGAATGGCTCGAAGGCCGTGGGCCTGCTCAATCCGGGCAACGAACTTGCCAAGGTCACAATCGAGTGGTCCACACTGGGACTGAAGGGCAAACAACAAGTCCGCGACCTGTGGCGGCAGAAGGACCTTGGGGTCCACTCCGAGAAGTTCACCGCCGGGGTCCGTCCCCACGGGGTCGTGCTGGTACGTCTGACGTCCTGCAGGACGTAGGCCAGAACGCCCCTGCGAGTCACAGCGGCGGCCAAGAAGTGCGGAGAAGTGACGAGTGCACGCGGCAGGTGGCAAGTGAAGAGAGACCGATTCTATGTTCTTCCGCGCGTAAGCATCGGTCTCGATCCAGATATGACCGACGCGCGCAAAGAAGAACCCGTTGGATGCGCCGGTGCATGTGCTTGCGGTTCGGCTGGTTCATTCACGACGGGGAACAGATCCGATTCGGGAATCGCCGGCTGGCCATATTCTCCCTTGAACCGCAAGAAACGATCGAGATCCATCAGGAACTCATTCCAGCGAGCGTTCTGCGCAGTGGTCCGCCAGTCGCCCTTGATTTCAATGGCTGCCTTCAGTCGGCTAGTCGCAAACGTTCGCGTGAGTTGATCGACCGAGTTGCCATCACTGTCGATCACATCCGTCACGCACGACAGGATGCGGTCGGGAAGCTCAAGGGTTTGGCCCTCGTATCTCTCCGTGCCGGATTTGAATCTCGTGAATTCGCCAAGGCGGACGGTCTTTCCCGTGTCGCGATCGCTAATGACAACGCGCAACGAGTTGGGGTGTCCGTCTGCGACGCGGTAGCCACAAGCGACGAGTTTCTGTTCCAGCATCTCGGTCAACCGCTGTTGAAAGTCAGCCTCCGGCGGGCGGACCTTAAGCTGGACCTGGATCGAAAAGCCGGCTCCTTGAGCGATTTGCCGCGTGCCGAAATCGGGATTCGTGGCAAGGTGGTCGAGCACATCGGCACCGGGCAGGTTGACGGCCACCAGCAAAGCGTTTTGTTGATCTATTCTCTTCCCCACCCAGACACGACCATCAGGAAGGCAGCCCAATGGTTGATCCTTGTATCGCCAAACGGCTCTTTGGTGCTTGATGCTGAACAGATAATGGCCGACCAACAAGAAGTCCTTGTCGAGCCAACATATTCCTGGGCCGGATTTCGTGGTCGGTGCCTTGTTGTCCGGCAGCAGCGCCATCCATTTCCGCTGGCCGCTATTCAGATCCCAAACGCCCAATAAACGTGAGCTTGCATGGCTTCCTTCACAGAAGCAAGCCACCTGCTTTCCATCATTGGATATCGAACAGATTCCCAGCCACCGTTCATTGTTGGCTAGATCGCTCAAACGGACGCTGCCCGCCACCTCGCCGGTCTTGACGTCGATAAACCGCACCGAGTACCTGGTGGCGTCGTAGAGGTAGCGTCGATCGGGAGTGAATCTCGGGGGGTGGACGTTGTATAGAGGTCCAACACCGTATTGAAGTCTATACGTTTCGTACACTCTCTTTGGGCCAGGAAGCGACCACAACACTAGATCGCCTCCGTTGGTGCAAACAAGCACCTCATCCGGCGAGACGAACACAGCCCATTTCACGTATGTGGAATGGTCTAATCCGGGATCCCAGGCGATTTCTTTCTCGGGCCTTTCCCCAAGTTTCCAGATTTCGAGTTCTTTCGCCCCATAGTCTTGGATCAGGATGCGAGAGCGGTCTGGCGCGACGTCAAAGAACTTGCGGTCGTCCGGGGGGATCACCTCCGTGATCAACGCACCGTTCCTCAAGTCGTAAACATTGATCGCTTTGTATCGGCCGAGGCCATGATACGGCACCACCGCGCCGAGCGAGAAACGAATGTGCGCGAAGTCATGAGCCAGGACGCGGATCGGTTGATCGGTGATCGGCGGCATCGCAGGCGGCCTGCCCAATCTTTGCATTTGCGACCAACCCTTACTAAGGTCTTCGGCTGGCTCTACCGGACGTGGCGAACTGGAGACCGACTCGGGGACGACATTCTTGGGCGAGAGGCGAGAAAAGACAAGCGAATAGAGACCGCCGCATACGACCATGACACAAAGCAGACAGCCAGTGACACCAGCCGCTATCAGAATCAGTATATTGCGGCGTTGATTGGGGGAAGCCGGCGACGCCGCGGCGGCTCTCGGTGTTGTAGTGTTTGGCGCCGTAGCATCCGGGGCGGCGGCGATCACAATTGACGCCCCGCAAGAAGGACAAGGCGTCTGTCGGCCAACCCAATGATCCGGCGCGTTGTATCTTCGCCCGCAACTTGGGCATGCGATTGGAACTGGCATAATGATGGGAAGAACGAATGACAGAAGACTCGGTTTCCCCCGACGAAACTGATTCTACCAGGAGAAACTCGTGATTCAAAGGAAGGTGTCTGCGTAGGTCAGTTGCCTCGCTGGCGCGGATTCGCGGTCCGGTTGGAAGTCTGCCTCTGGATCTGGTACATCAGAGAAATCACCATTGGCGAGCAATAGAGGGTGGATCAGGAACAATCTCTCTGACGTACCTCGGCATGCTATAGGGACGTGGTCCTACGAACTTATTGGGCGAATGCCATCATCTCGCTGAGACGGCTGAAGCTGGGAAAGGTGAGGCCGTGGCAACCTTGTGTGACAATTTTGATGAACCGGATCTTGCGGGCGGGGAAAGTGTGTTCGACGAAGTTCTTGTCGCCGCGACTTCCCTTTTCCGCGTTGCCGA
>CAZUAH010000423.1:0-12151 GCA_964617665.1 uncultured Pirellulaceae bacterium | reverse complement strand
AGCTCGACGCGGTGTTCGTCGAGACGACCGCGCATGCCCGCGTCTGGTGCATGATGCACGCATTGGCGGCCGGTTGCGACGTGTACGGCGAGAAACCGTTGACGCTGACGATCCAGGAAGGTCGCCCCTTGTCCGACGCCGCCCGCAAGCTGGGCCGCATTTTGCAGACTGGAACCCAGCAACGCTCGATGCCGATCAACGCCTATTGCAGCAAGCTGGTCCGCGACGGGGCGATTGGCAAGGTCAAGGAAGTAATCGTCTACAACTTCGAAGGCCCTGCCGTTTGGCAACCGCAACCCGAGCAGCCGATCCCGCAGGGGCTGGACTGGGACTTATGGACCAACCAAGTGGAGTTGCGTCCCTACCATCCGTCTCTCCACCGCGGCTGGTCGAGATGGGAGGCTTACGACGGCGGAGGGCAGTCGTGGGGTGTAACGGGCTGGGGCACACATTCGCTCGATCAAGTCCAATGCGCTCTTGGCACGGATGACACGGGTCCCATGGAAATCTGGTTCGAAGAGAAAGGCAAGAATGGCTGGCCCCGCGTGATGATGCGGTATGCCAGTGGGACGCTGCTGAAGCTGGCCGGCGAGCGTCACACAATGGAAGATTTGGGCGCGATTTTCCGTGGCGAAAAGGGTAACATCGAAATCCTGCGAGGTCACGCGCGGGCAAATCCATCAGAGCTGCTCAAGGATGCTCCGCCGGACACCGTGGGTGGACCGAAGGAGTCGATTCCGCACATCGCGAACTTCCTCGAATGCGTCCGCACTCGCCAGAAGCCCGCTGCTGATGCCGAGACCGGCCATCGAGCCACAACCATCTGCCACTTGATCAACATTTGCCGCAAGCTCGGGCGAAAGCTCAAGTGGGATCCGCAGGCCGAGGAATTCGTCGGCGACGACGAGGCCAACGGCCTGATCGCCCGTCCCCGTCGGTCCGCCTACGAACTGCCACAGATCGCATAGCCGGGCAAGAAATGAGCCAGTCGTAAGCCGTATTTCGTGTAACGGATGTTCGCTCGCGATTCATCAGTAGAGCTACTGGTAGCCGCGTCACGAAGATCGCTCCTCCAACTCTTCCCAGCGCTCGTACGCCTCGGCCAATTGACTCTCTAACTCGCGTAGGGCGGTCGTTTCACGGGCGATTTCGTCTCCCGGGCGTTTGTAGAAGTCAGGACTAGCCATCGCCGTGTGGAGGCTTTCGATTTCGGCTTCCAATCGCTCGATCGTTTCTGGCAGGGCCGCCAGTTCCTGCGTCTCTTTGTAGGTCAATTTGCGTTCGCGCGTCTTTGACTTGGCTTGTCGAGGGGGCGTCGTGGCTTTCGCAGCACTGTCGACATCTTTCGGCGCGGGCATTTCCACCGGGCGTTGTCGCAGCCAGTCGTCGTAACCGCCGACGTATTCCCTCAATTGCTCGCCCTCGAAGGCGATCGTGCTGGTGACCACGTTGTTCAAGAAAGCGCGATCGTGACTGACCAACAGCACCGTTCCCTTGTACTCGATCAACAACTCCTCCAGCAGTTCCAGTGTCTCCGAATCCAGATCGTTTGTCGGTTCGTCCAACACGACCACGTTCGCAGGCTTGGCAAAGAGACGAGCCAGCAGAATTCGATTGCGTTCGCCGCCGGAGAGGAAGCGCACAGGCGTACGGGCTCTCTCGGGCGTAAAGAGAAAATCCTGCAGATAGCCGATGATGTGCTTCGTCTGCCCGCCGACTCGAACCGTGTCGTATCCGTCGCCGACGTTTTCCTGGACAGTCTCGTCTTCCTTCAGTTGGTCCCGCAACTGGTCAAAATACGCGATCTGCAGATTCGTCCCCAAGCGAATGTTGCCTTGAGTTGGCGACAGTTGCCCCAAAAGCACGCGCAACAATGTCGTCTTGCCGACCCCGTTGGGGCCGATGACTCCGATTTTGTCACCACGCATGATCGTAGTCGAAAAATCGCGGACGATCGCGTGATCGCCGTAGGCAAAGGACACGCTCTTGGCATGCGCGACCAAGTTACCGCTGCGCTGCTCTTGGTGCAGTTTCATGCGAACCTCGCCGGTATCATTCTGCCGATCTTGGCGTTCGCGGCGCATCCGCTGGAGGGCTCGCACTCGGCCTTCGTTCCGCGTACGCCGCGCTTTGATCCCCTGCCGAATCCAGACTTCTTCCTGGGCAAGTTTCTTATCGAACAGCGCGTTCTGCTTCTCTTCGGCTGCTAACGCGGCTTCCTTGCGTTTCAAAAACGTATCGTAGTCGCACGACCAATCGAACAGTCTGCCGCGATCCAATTCCAGGATGCGATCGGCCAACTTGCGCAGGAACATGCGGTCATGCGTCACGAACATCAACGTGGCGTCCCAAGACCCAAGGAATTGCTCCAGCCACTCGATGGCGTTGATATCTAGATGGTTGGTTGGCTCGTCCAGCAGCAGCAAATCGGGTTCCTGAACCAAAGCCCGGGCCAGGAGTACGCGCCGTTTCATACCAGACGACAGCGTCTCGAACTGTGGCGCGGCGTCCAACTGCATGCGCGACAAGATGTTCTCGACACGGTGCTCGTCGCGCCATAACGTTTCCGGGTCATCATTGCCGGGCGGCAAACCGCTGGCTACGACCTCCGCGGTGCTGCCACTGATCTCCCGTGGGACATCTTGCGTCAATAGTGACACGCTGGTTCCGGGGGTAAAGTCAATCTGGCCGCTGTCCGGTTCGACCTCCCCACACAACATGCGCAGCAACGTCGATTTGCCCGCCCCGTTGCGCCCCAACAGACCGATCCGCTGCCCCGGATGAATCTGACAACTGACCTCGTCCAGCAAAAGTGGCCCACGAAATCCGATACTAAGTTCACGAATCGTTACAAGTGGCATAGCGGCATCTTAGGGCCGGGCGGGTCTTCAGAACAAGCGGGTATCCCGACGGGACTCTTTCCGATTTGCGGGAGCAACGAAGTTTATGCCCAGCGCATTTTCGTGTAGACTAAGCCATAATGTAACGCCTGTCGGGGCCGGAGGCCCGGTTGCTGTTGCCATGCGGTGATCAAAAGGAGCCAAGACATGAGGACGTTCTGTTGCACTGCCTTGTCCGTTGTGTTGATTTGCACTCTTGCCACCGCAGAGCCCAAAGGGAGTGGGCCGGAGAAACCTGCACTCTCGCCTCAGCAGATCGAAGCTGACTGGCTCCACCAGGACGAATTGCGGCTGGGCGAACCGGTCACCGTTCCGCAGGGCGGGGCGAATGTGAAACCAGAAGAAGATGCAGCTGGCGGCGTGGACGGGGTGACTACAGGCAAGTGGGGGTTTCACACTCAGAACGAGGACGATCCGTGGTGGCAGGTGGACCTCCAGAAGCCAACGTCGCTTGGCCGCATCGTGCTGTACAATCGCTGCGATTCGTGCACGGAACGCAACAATCGGATCATTGTGCTCGCCTCGGACGACGGCAAGACCTTCAAGCAGATCTACCAGCACAACGGCACGGTCTTCTACGGTCACACGGACAAAAAGCCACTGTCGGTCGACTTGGCAGGAGCCGGTGCCCGATATGTGCGGCTGGCCTTGAAAGGCCATTCGTATTTCCATCTGGACGAGGTCCAGATCTTCGCGACTGACGGCGACAAGAACATCGCATTGGGCAAGCCGGCCACTCAGAGTAGCACCAGCACTTGGTCCGCCAAGCACACGAAGGTTGTTGTTGCGCCCGACATGCCTAAAGAGTACGCGACGGTCGAGGTGGTCGATCGCGGTTTGAAGCTGGTCGAGGAGTTGCGGCGTTTGGGAACGGACGTAGATGAGCAAGCCGAGACGCTTGGGCAAGTCGCTGAACGTCTGAAGCAACTACCCAAAGACGCTTCCGCAGAAGTTCAGCGAGACCTGTACATGCAGGCCCGCTGGACCGTGAGGAAGATGGCGCTGAAGAATCCGTTATTGGACTTCGACAAGATCCTGTTTGTAAAACGAGTACCACCCGCTTTCCCGCACATGTCGGACCAGTACTACGGCTGGTGGTCGCGGCCAGGTGGCGGCATTTACGTCTTGACGGGTTTCAAAACCGGCAAACCCACGTTCCGCTGCATCACCGAGGGCTGGGACGAGGGTAGCTTCCTGCGTCCCGATATTTCCTTCGACGGAAGAAAGGTGCTTTTCACCTATTGCAAATACTATGCCCACGTTCACGACATCGCGGACAAGGTAAACAAGGCCAATTTGCCCGAGGACGCCTTCTACCAGATTCTTGAAATGAACGTCGACGGCACTGACGTCCGACGTCTGACACACGGCAAGTACGATGACTTTGATGCTCGCTATCTGCCCGACGGTCGTATTGTGTTTCTGTCAACGCGTAAAGGAAAAGCGATTCAAGTGTGCCAGTCGAGCGTAGGGGCCTCGGCCGATACGCTCGATCTGCCGGACAGCTACGTGCGTTGCGGTGGCGGGAACAGCCGGCCAGTACCCGTGTTCACGCTACAACGCATGGACGGCGACGGTAAGAACCTGGAGCCCATGTCGGCGTTCGAGAATTTCGAGTGGACGCCTTCCGTGTCACACGACGGACGCGTGGTGTATGCCCGCTGGGACTACATCGACCGACACAACGGACCGTTCATGAGCCTCTGGTCTACCAATCCAGACGGCACTAATTCGCAACTGGTCTACGGTAACTACACGAGCCGGCCGCAATGTGTCTTCGAGGCTCGTGCAATTCCCGGTTCGCACAAGTTCGTGTTCACGGCTGCGGCTCATCATTCCAACATGGGTGGATCACTGGCGCTGCTGGACCGCAATCTAGGCACAGAGGAAGAACGGCCGCTGACGCGGCTGACGCCCGAAGTATGCTTCCCTGAAACCGAAGGTTGGCCAAGGCACTACTACGCCAACCCGTATCCGCTTTCCGAGCAATTCTTCCTTGTCACCTGGAGCGATCGAGGGCTACCGGCCCACACGTTCATTCCCGGTGCGGACCGTAATCCGGTCAACTCGATGGGGATTTACCTGTACGACGCCTTCGGGAACCTGGAATTGCTTCATCGCGATCCAGAGATCTCCAGCATGTACCCACTGCCTATCCAGTCGCGGCGTCATCCCGCGAACCGCCCCGATCTTGTCGACTGGAGCCAAGCGCAAGAAGGCCGTTTTCTGCTTCAAGATGTCTATTTGGGGATGGAAGAACTCGAACGAGGAACGATCAAGCGCATTCGTATCATTGCCGTGCCACCGAAAGTCCAGCCGCATATGAACAATCCAGTACTGGGCGTGTCGCGCGAAGATCCCGGCAAATTCGTGCTGGGCACCGTCCCGGTCGAAGCGGACGGCTCCGCCCATTTTCGCGTGCCGAGCGGTATCCCAGTACTGTTCCAGGCGTTGGACGAGCGAGGGATGGCCGTGCAGACTATGCGTAGCCTGACGTACGTGCAGCCGGATCAGACCTTCGCCTGCATTGGCTGCCACGAGCACCGCGATCTGGCCCCGTCGTACGGCGGATCGCCGCTGGCCGCGTTGCGTGCACCCTCCAAACTGTCACTTGGTCCGGAAGGCTCCTGGCCGCTTCGGTACGACCACTTGGTGCAACCGGTGCTGGACAACCACTGCGTCTCCTGCCATCAACCCGACGGCGACGACGCGAAGGCCGCTCGGTTTGATCTTACGTCGGCCAACTCATATCAAAATCTGCTCGAATATGGCGACAAAGACCTGCACAATCTGGCATTCGAGAAGCCGCGTTCGATCATCGGCGATTGTCCGGCACGCAAGAGCAAGGTCCTGGCCATTCTCGAAGATGGCACGGCTCACAGAGACGTACAGCTCGACGACAACAGCATGGACCGCCTCATTACCTGGATGGACACCTACGCCCATCGCGTAGGCCACTTCAGCGACGAGCAAGAAGAGGAGCTACGTGCCCTGCGACAAGAATTCGCGTCGATGCTCGAAGCCAAGTGACTTCCGCTTGGTTGTTTGAGCAAACTTGACGCTGGTGCCGTGGGTTATCGTTGCAGGCCAGGAAAGTGGCATCCGCGAGATATGCTGTGCGTTTGCCGTGCCAACTGGTGGGCGGTGTCACACCATCGAACTCTCCCCGCCGCTGAATCGTACAAGAACACAGGCCCGTTCGCTGATACGGTCCAACCATTGGTTCCACGCAAGCCCGCTGGTGCCGCGGGATGATTCAGATGGCCGCAACACAGACAACAGCCGCTGCGAGAAAGCCTCGGCCGCGCTGGTTTCAGTTCAGCTTGCGAACGCTGCTACTGCTCGTCTTGCTGGTTGGCATTGGGCTGACCATTCACGGCATTTGGCAGGATCGGGTTCGGCAGCGTAAGGAGGCCTTGGCGAAACAAGAGCGGGCTCTCGCCGAGTTCAACCGGGGCGCTGCGTTGATGGAGCAGTATCGGTATACGGAGGCTGTCGCGGCGTTTGACACTGTCCTGAAATTGGCCCCCAATTGGGTCCCCGCACGGTTCAACCTTGGTCTTGCACACTACTACGCAGGGTCTGCTGCCGAGGACACGAAGGCCGCTCGTGTTGCTTTCGAGGAGATTCTCCAGGCAGAACCCGACCACACCAACGCCCATTACTGCTTGGGGCTGCACTACCTGTATTGCGGACAATACGAGAAGGCATTGGAACAGTTCCAGGCCGTCAGGGCAGTCGACCCCGACGATCAGCATGTGGCATACATGTGCGCTTGGGCATTGGAAAAACTTGGCCAGGACGAGCAAGCAACGGAGATACTTGAAAGGGCCGTGGCCAACGAGCCTGGCTCCATGAGTGCCGTATACCGTCTCGCAAAGCAATACAAACGCGCGGGACGAGCCAAAGAGGCAAGGCAGTACCTTGACCGTTTCAGCGAGCTTCGCAAGGTCGAACTGCTCCTTGGTAGTTACTCGATTGACGGCAGGTACGGGACGGCGGGCAGGTACGCCATGATGCTCGGGACGGATGGTCTACCGCTGATCCCATCCCGACAGCGATTCGACACACGTTTCGTGTTTTCGCCGACACTTAAATACTTGGACCGCCCGACGATGGCTTGGCGGTCGAAACACGGTTCCGTGAATTTGCCTGGAATCGCGGTTGAAGACGTGGACATCGACGGCGATCTCGACTTGTGCCTGACGGGACTTGACGAGCAGGGTCGCACAGCCCTTTATCTGAATAACGGATCCGGCAGCTTCACCATTGGGCCGACGCTTGCCGATCGCGGTGTGTCCCCCTGTTTCGCGGATGTGGATAACGACGGCGCATCGGACCTATGGCTCGGTCGTGCGGGGCCGGATCTCTTGCTGCAATGCGGCGGACTCGGGCAGTTTACAAAGGCGACGGCCACCGAGGCGATCTGTGGCGCCGACGAATTGACGACGTGCGCGCGCCTTCTTGATCTGGACAGTGACGGCGACCTTGAACTCGTGGCCTCCCGGTTGCGACGTGGTTCCGTTCCACCCTCGGGAAACTCGACGCCGGCCGCGAGCAGCGTGTACAACAACAATCGGGACGGTTCATTTGTTGATGTCGCAGAGCAATTTGGATTTGGGTTGCACGACGTTCCCATTGCCGCGGTCATCCACGATGATCTCGACAACGATTGGGACATGGACGTGATCCTTTGCCCGGCCGGCGACCGTGAACCCATTGTTTGGGTAAACGATCGCGCGGGCAAGTATCGAATCCTGGACGCGACTGCCACAGGGCTTGATATCCGGCGTGTGACCAGCGTTACGTCGGGCGACCCCGATCGCGATGGTGATCGCGATTTGCTTGTGTCTTCTGAGCAGGGGCTTCGGCTGTTTGTGAATCAAGGGAGCCTGTCGTTTCAATCCGATGCCGGATTCGCCGATCGCTTCGGGCGACTTGGCGGAACGGGCGGGCAGTTTGCCGACATGGACAACGACGGCGACTTGGATGTGGTGATCGCGGATGCCCAGCGGTCCGACGGTAGCCGCGGACCGGCGCTGCTGGCCAACAACGACGGCCGTGACGGCCTTTTTTCCGCCGCGAAGATCACGCCTCGTAAGTTGTTCGAGAACATCAGCTTTTCGGGCAATGCCAGTTGCGTCGTCGCCGATTTCACTGGCAACGGGCGATGCGACGTATTCCTGGCACCCGCGGGCGCAAAACCGTTTCTGATCGAGAACGTCACTACGGGCGGACATTGGATCGAACTTGACCTGATCGGAATGCGCAGGAAAGATCGAACGACGCAATCCAGCCAATCGGCAGTTGGCGCTCGTGTTGAAGTCCGCTCAGGCGTCATATCCCAACAACACGTCGTGGGCGTGCCTTCCGGACCAGTTGCCATGCCGCCCTTGCGAGTCCATGCCGGACTGGGCCCAAACTCGCAGGTCGACTGGCTGCGGATCCGCTGGCCTGACGCCCAACTTCAGTCCGAACTGGGAATCGCGGCTGATCAAGTGCGGCCGATCGGGGAAACGTCGCACAAACGGTCTTCCTGCCCTCATTTGTTCGCCTGGGACGGCTCACGATTCCAGTTTGTTTCAGACTTTGGCGGCGTGGGAGGACTCGGCTACTGGATTGGCCCCGAAGTCTTCGCACAACCAGACGCAACTGAATACGTGCGCATTCCCCGGCTGGAACCACGAGACGGTGAGTATGTGCTTCAGGTTGTGGAATCGCTACAGGAGGTTTTGTATTTCGACGAGGCCAAGCTGATCGCTGTCGACCATCCTGAAGGTACCGAGGTCTACCCAAACGAGATGGCGGCCGTCACCGTCTCGCCGCCGCCGTTTGAGATCTTCTGTGTCCGTCAACCGATCGAACCTATCCGTGCAGTAGACCACCGCGGCGTCGATGTCACCGAGAAGGTCCGCCGGATCGACCGGCGTTGCGCTGGCGCCACTGATCTGGACGGCCGCTTCAGAGGCTATGCAGATCATCACTTTGTCGAACTCGACTTCGGCGAACGCCTCGGACAACTTCCGCCGGATTGTCGTCTCGTGTTGTTCCTTTACGGTTGGGTCGAGTACCCATACTCGTCGACCAACTACGCGGCCCGCCAAGCCGGCCTCCGCACCAGAGCGCCATCCATCCATGTGCTGCGAGACGGGAAGTGGGTCGAACTGTACCACGAGGTCGGATATCCGGCTGGGATCCAGCACATGATGACGCTTGAAATGACCGGGAAGCTGTTGCCGACTGATCGAACTTTTCGGATTTCCAGCAACATGGAGATCTACTGGGACCAGATCTACCTGGCACCGCATCTTGATAACGCTGCCCTTTCGATAGCGGAGATCTCGGCCGAAAGCGCTGACCTCCACTTCTTGGGCTATCCTCGCGAGTATTCTCCTGATGGACGCCACCCCAGCCTCTACGACTACGCCAACGTTTCTCCGACGGCGGACTGGAAGACCATGCAGGGGGCGTTCACACGGTTTGGCGACGTAACGTCACTTCTCGGAGAAGCCGACGATTGCTATGCAGTCATGGGGCATGGCGAGGAAGTGACCCTCCGCTTCTCGGTCGACGCTTTCGGGCCCACGCCACCCGGTTCCCGCCGCACGTTCATTCTCAAGACCGACAGTTACTGCAAGGATATGGATCTCTACACGGCACATCCCCACACGGTGGACCCGCTTCCCTTTCATGGCATGAGCTCCTATCCGTACGATCCAGATGAGGGCTATCCGGACACCCCAAAGACCCGCCAGTACCAACGTCAATTCAACACTCGATGTCATAGCGCCTTTCTTGGCCTGGACTAGAGCAAGCCTCGGCAATTAGCACTACAATATGCCGATGATACGAACTCGGCTGTTAGGGGTGTTCAGAAAGGTCTTCAGGAAGGGACCTGCCCAAAACTAGCTTTCCGATGTCGTGACTCAACAATCGTCGGACCAGGATTATGCACAAGTGTTTGTTGCTGCTTGTCTGTTGTGCAGTTCAAATCAGCTTGGCGATGTCAGTTCAGTGCGCCGAGAATTCAGCACGGACGACTGAACGGCCGAGCGCGACCGCGTCAGACGATATGACGCAACAGTCTCTTTCCTTCTCGCCGCAGAACGTCCGCGTGTGGGACAAGCTCAACCATGAATACGTCTGGCGTGCCCGCTGCGGCAACAACGGTGAAGATCACCAAATGGCGGGCGGATTCGAATGGGTAGAGGATAACCGGGATTTCATATCTTTGGGCGAAGCGTGGGTGCGCGGCAAGCGGCGTGGCGGGCTGCTGATGCTGTCGTTTCCCGACGGGAATGTGCTCAATGCCGAATGGGACGTGAATTTGCCAAAAGGGCGATCGTTCAGGCTTCAGTACGCACTTACCGACTGGACCGCCAAGCTGACGAGAAATGGGTTGAAGTTCACCGTGACCGCAACGGATGCGGACGGCAAGGTGCATCCACTTATCGAGCAGATACTGAAGAAGGGTGATCGCACGGTCTACGACAAGAACTTCCGCTTCGACTACCCGGTGCGGAAGCTTACGTTCACTCACGACAATCTCGGACAAGAATTCTGGAGCGTCCTGTGGATCTATCCCGAAGGCCTTGTCGTGCCACCGATTCCGTCGGCCGACGCGCCCGAGCCGCCCGCTGATGCTGGCAGCCCGCAGCCTCGCAAACCAGACTTCTCCGCACTGCGTCTGGCGATCGAAGACTTGATGACCACCTTTCCCAATCGTTATCAGCGTGGAGAGGAATTCCGCAAGCGACTGGATGATATCCAAGAACAAGAATCCAAGGCGACCGCCAACCAAATGGCGGATATCTTGCAGGCGTTTGAAACACTCCAGCGCGAGGCTCTTATCAGCAATCCCTTGGTCAGCGGCCAACCGATCCTATTCGTTACGCGCCACCAGTACCGCAGCCACTATCACGCCATCGACACGCTGTTTCACACCGGAGAATTCAATCCCGACCGCGGGTGCTTCCACGCCGAACTGTTCCAAGGCGGCGGGGCCATGAAGACGATCGACCTGGCCAGCGGCGAGGTAGAGACGTTGATCGAAGTTCCCGACGGCGTAGCCCGCGACCCGGATTTGTATTTCGACGCGAAAAAAATCGTCTTTGCCATACGCCGTAACCGGGAGGAAGACTACCACATCTACGAGATGAACATTGATGGTGGCGCCTTGAGGCAACTCACTTCGGCCGAAGGCGTTTGCGACTTCGATCCGATCTACCTGCCCGACGATAGCATCGTGTTTTCGTCCACGCGCGAGCCGAAATACAACATGTGCAGTCGAGACAGCGGGGCAAACCTGTTTCGCATGGAGGCTGACGGAGCCAACATTCACCAGATCACCAAGAACACGCTTTTCGACAATCATGCGTCGCTACTGCCCGACGGAAGGATCCTCTACGCCCGTTGGGAATACGTCGATCGCAATTTCGGCGATGCTCACGGGCTCTGGACCGTCAATCCTGATGGCACAAACCAAGCGGTCTACTGGGGCAACAACACCACTGTGCCCGGGGCGGTATTTAACGCGCACCTCATCCCCGGCACGCAACGATTCGTTTGTATCCTGGGTCCGCACCACGACCGACTGTGGGGAGCGTTGGGCATCATCGACCGTCGTTTGGGAATCGACGGCCGCCCGCCCGTGCTTCGCACTTGGCCTGCTAGTGCAAGCGATTCCATCCGCATTGGTGGCGGTTTCGACTGCGACCATCATGCCAGGACCGTGCGCATCAAATACGAGGACCCCTGGCCGCTGTCCGACAAGTATTTCCTCTGCTCGCGCATGATCGGCCAGGGCGAACAGACGGGTATTTACCTGATCGACGTGTTCGGCAACGAAATCCTGTTGCACACCGAGTCGCCCGGATGTTATGACCCGATGCCTATCCGGTCGCGGCCTCGGCCGCGGGTGATTTCGCCGCGGCGCGATTTCAGCGAAGACGAGGGGGTCTTCTACGTCGCCGACGTGTACCAGGGCACGCACATGCACGGCGTGGAACGCGGCTCGGTGAAGCACCTTCGCGTGGTCGAGTCGCCGGAAAAGCGCCACTGGTCGCCGGGACGCTGGAACGGTCAGGGCTACACGGCGCCGGGCATGAACTGGCACAGCCTGGAGAACAAACGGATTCTTGGCACTGTGCCAGTCGAAGAAGACGGCTCGGCTCACTTTGCAGTGCCGTCCGACACATTCGTTTACTTCCAGCTCTTGGACGAGAATCGAATGATGATCCAGTCGATGCGCA
>CAZUAH010000422.1:0-12248 GCA_964617665.1 uncultured Pirellulaceae bacterium | reverse complement strand
TGATGTTCCTGGGATTGGATCTGGGCACCACCAATGTGAAAGTGTTGGTGGTCGATCGCGATGGATCGATTGTGGCCGAGGGCTCGGCTCCGGTCACGCGAACCACCACGCCCGATGGCGGCGTGGAACAGGACATCAATCAGATCTGGGACGCAACCTGCGAGGCAATCCGTCAAGCCGTCCGCCAAACGTCCGGGCAGGGCATCCAGGCGGTTGGTGTTTCGAGCCAGGGTGGGGCTGTACAGTTACTCAACGGCCGGGACGAACCCGTCGGCCCGGTGATCAGTTGGCTCGACACCCGAGGAAAACCCTTCGACCGACAACTCGAAGAGCAGACGGGCGAAGCGTACCTTGTCGCCCATACCGGATGTAACCTCAGTACCATGACCCTCGGGCAGATTCTCCGGCTCCAGCGGGAGTCGCCCGAACTGTTGGACGCGTCGGAGCATTTTGGCTTTGTGGGGGATGTGATCGTGGGTCGACTCTGCGGCCGCCGCGCCCACGACCCGACCAGCCTTTCGATCGGGATGCTGTACAATCCGAACCTCGGCGGCGCCGATCCGGAACTGCTCGATCGGCTGAACATCCAAGACAAGCGACTTCCAGACCTCGTACCGGCGACCGAGGCATCGGGCCACTTGCGACAGAGCGTCGCGCAAGAAACAGGACTGCCTGAGGGGATTCCCGTATCGCCGGCGATCCACGACCAATACGCAGCTTCCATCGGCGCGGGCACGGTAAACGAAGGGGACGTGTTGGTCGGAAGCGGCACAGCTTGGGTGTTGCTTGCCACGACCGGACGTTTGGCGCCGCCCATCGCCCAACGGACATTTGTCTGTCCTCATCCCGTCGACGGCCTTTTTGGCCAGTTGCTTTCCATGAGTAATGGCGGTTCCGCAATGCAATGGGCATTGGAGATCATAGGCCAAAGCCAGCTTGGCGGGGAACAACTGGATGAACGTCTTGAATCGGTTTCCCCGGGTGCAGATGGACTGCATTTCTGGCCGCTGTTGATGGCCAGCGGACCGGCCGCGGAATCCTCTTCGCCTGGCGGACAGCTTTCGGGCATCACGCTCGGCCACTCGGCCAACCACCTGTTACGAGCCGTGGTCGAGGGGCTGGCCTGCGAACTGACTCGGCATCTGGGATGGTTCACACAAGAAGAGTTGCTGGTGGAACGACTGGTGATATCCGGCCCGGCCGCGACTAGTCGCGTTACCCCACAGATCATCGCCGACATAGCCAACCGCCCCGTGACCTGCCTCTGCCAGTCGGCCGTCAGCTCGTTTGGTGCCGCCACAATCGCTCGTGCACTCGTCGAGACAGATAGCAACTTGCGCGACTTGGCCACATCGCTGGCGCCGGCCTTGCGCACGATTTCGCCCGGCCCGCACGTCGACACATACCGCGATCTTCTGCAGGACTACGTCAAGCCGTTCACCACGTCGACAAAGGAATGACTCGAATGCCTTCCGTTCCGCTTCACCATGTTTGGCAATACACCGACGTCGATCGGGCTTTCTGGGAGCGTCACCTTGAGGATTGGGTGCCGCAGCGGATCTTCGATGCTCACACCCACGTTAACGAACCTCAGTTTCGTATCGAGGAGATGACCGACCAGAAACGCCAGCAATATTGGGTGAATGAGATCGCCGAGCCGATCGGAGCGGAAGACGCCCAGCGCTGCTTCGAGACAGTCTTTCCGGATCGCGAGTTCTCCTGCCTGGCGTTCGGTCATCCCAGTCTGGATTACGACATCGACCAGAGCAACAATTCCCTGCGAGGAGAATGCGTCCGGCGGGGCTGGCATCACTTGGCTGTGGCAAAGCCCGAATGGTCCGCCGAGCGTTTGGAAGAGGAACTCAGTCCGACCACCACGCTAGGCATCAAACCGTACTATTCCTTGATCCCTGGCCAGGACCCGGAAACGCGCGACAAGTTCCTGGAGGCCAGTATCTTCGAGTTCCTGCCCCATCACCAACTGGATCTACTGAACCAGCGAGGCGCGTGCGTAATGCTGCACGTGCCGAAAGCCGATCGGCTGGGACATCCCGAGAATATCGCAGAAATCAAACAGATCCGGCGTGAATATCCTCGTGTGGTAATAATCATTGCCCACTTGGGACGCTGCTATACGCTGCCACATGCTGAAGAAGCTCTGCCGCAGTTGGCCGACGACGAAGGTCTGTACTTCGACAACTCGGCCGTGCTGAACCCGGACGTCCATCGGCTGGCATTGCAGACGTTCGGCCCATCTCGAATCCTCTACGGCACCGACAATCCCGTCTTCTACATGCGAGGCCGTCGCCAGTGGGAGGGCACCACGTACATCAACCGGACGAACTACCCATTCCATTTCAACAAAGACCGCGAGCCGCCCGAGGTCGAAGCCAAGTACACGCTCTACACGTACGAAGCCCTGCTAGCCATCAAGCAGGCGTGTGATGAACTGGCACTCGGCCCCAGCCATGTCGAAGCTATCTTCCACGGAAATGCGGAGCGGATTTTCGGCACCGCAATGGCCGATTGAAGTCTCGCCGATGCCCCCGGAGCGCTGTGTCCGGTTGTCTTGCCGGGTAATCGGTACGCGATCTTGAGAAAGGAGCGCTCACAGCCTTGTCTTCTTCGTTGGACGCCGCTAGTCCCCGTGTCGCCGGCTTGTCACGCAGCGCCGCGTAACTTGGCCAACGATTCCAAAGCGTCGTAGGCTTTCTTCAGATTGCTGATGTCGTTGACGGAGTTGCGAACGGCGTCCTCTTGATCTTTGGACAGGCCGCGGCCTTTGGAGGCCAGAAGTGTTGCGATCTCTTCAGTTTTCAAGTCTTGGATGCGAATGATCTTGGCCATAGGTGTCCTTTCGTCTCGGGGCAACCTGACCATTATCGGCCGATCGAGTTGGTCAATTGAATCGTCTCGGATTCGGTGACAAGACGGCGAAGATGTGCCGGTTGAAGCGGACGCCCAGCCGATTCTGACTCCCCCAACTCTGGACTCGTTTGAGGCGGTGCAGTCCACATTTCATTGGAATCGAGGCGTTCGCCGTGTTTTTCTGGGAAAATTCGGCGACACCCTGCACTATTATGGTGACGGTCGTCAGTCGTTTTGCCGCCGAGGAGGCGAAGTTGTGACAGAAACAGATGGCGCGTTGGCCAGAGCTGCCCTGCGGGGGGATCGTTCGGCGTTTGCCGAACTGTACGACCGCCGGGCGCGATTGATCCGCGCGATTTGCTTCGACACGACCAACGACCTGCACTCGGCGGCGGATCTCACGCAGGAGGTCTTCTTGCGAGCCTACTCGAAGCTGGACTCCTTGCGTGAACTCGATCGTTTCGCAGCGTGGCTGACTGGCATCGCTCGCCAGGTCTGCCGCGAGTGGAGGCGAGGGCGGCTTCGTGACCGCCAGATGGCTTGTCGTCTGCCGGAGGATGTCGAGCCATCGGCAAGTGATCGCGAGGCCGACCCGCGACTCGAGACTCTTCGGGAGGCCCTCAACCGGCTCCCCAAGCGTGAACGTTTGAGTCTGCAGGTTTTCTATCTGCAAGGCTTGGACGCTGAGGAGGCCCGCGCCGTGTTGGGCCTGTCGAAATCAACCTTCTATCGTGTGCTGGCCAAAGCACGAGAACGCCTCGCAGCAATCCATCGTCGGGTGGAGGTAGGGTCATGACTTGTCCAGATGCCAAAACTTGGAACCTGTTGAGCATGAACCTGTTGGACGAAGACCGCGCGGAATCGCTCCGTCAGCATTCTCTCGAGTGCGAGCGGTGCTACACAACGTGGCAAGGAGCTTCCCGGCAACACGCCGAGTTGCTTGACACTTTCCAGGCGTTCGACTGCAACCACGACCAGCGTCGCGACCAACTGATGGCCATGCTGCCCCAGTCGGTGCCTCTTTCCGAGAAAGAGCCGGGCACCGTGCAGCGGGCGAAATGGCTCGGAGAAATAGCCATGACCATACGACGACATAAAACCCGCTGGGCGGCAGTCACCTTGCTGCCGGCGGCCTGCATTTTGCTTGTGTTCCTACTGATGACAGGCGACAAGATCGCATTTGCCGACGTGCTGCAAACAATGCGTCAGGCGAAAACCATGATTTGCGATTTCGTCACGACAACAACCGTGGTGGAAGGCGAGTTGCCAGAAGAGTTGACGAAGGAGCCCATGCGTGGGACGATCGCGATGTACTTCGACGGCAAGACCCGCGCAACGCTGAACGAATGGGAGCAATTCGATAAGAAGAACCGATGCCTGTTTCTCGAAGATAAAGCCTATCTGTGGCACGACGACAAGGTGCGCGTCCTCAATACGTCTGCTGAGTTGAGTCAGCAACAGGCCCTAGAGGACTGGTTAAGCCGGCTGCTTGAAGTACGCGAGTCTCCTGACCGCAGTCTCGGCGAGCAGACGATCAATGGACGCCGCGCGGTCGGTTTCGAGATTGCTGGCTGGAAACTGGGATACGGAACGCGTCCAACCAAAGGGAGTCCGACGCCCACGGACACGGATCTCCAACTCCGCGTTTGGGTTGACGTCGAGCAGAACCTGCCGATTCGTTTGGAGACCGAACAGAAAATGGTCATGCCGGACGTGACGGCCAAGATCCACCATCAGTGGGATAACATCAGGTGGAACGTTGCCCTTGATGCCGATGACTTTCGGCCACCTGCCGAAGAGGACATCGTAAAGGACGAGACCATCCAGGTTCCTACTCCGGACGAAGCGACCTTTATCGACGGCATGCGTGCTTGGCTGGAATCGAAAGACAAGGCGCAAGCCGGAATCGACATGATAAAGAAGAAGGCGCAAGAGAAAGGCGAGGAGCCTCCCGCACAGATAACCACCTTGTTCGAGAGAGCTGCTTTGGACGGTGGTTACCCCGAGCGTCTGGATATGTACTGGCTCTCGGGCACATACAGTGCCCGTGCGACCATGGCGATGTGGGCCGACACGATGCCAGAGATGAAACCACTCCCTGAGGGCCTTAGCAAAGAAGAGCGTGAGAAACTTGTGCACGCTCGCGCGAAAGAATCCGCCATGGCCGGAGCCAAGGTGGCGACCCAGGCAATGCTGAAAGCAACGGCCGTCTCCGCGTTCTATCGGAAGCTGGCGAATGAAGAGCGGGATCCCGAGTACTTCGGAGCCACGGTCAAACCGGGCGATGCGGAGGGCGTGTTGCTGAGATGGAAACTCGGCGACGGTCAATATCGCGTGATCTACGGCGACCTGCGAGTGGAAACCGTAGACGCCGCAAACTGAATTCGGAGGGCATTGAAAACAGATCGCCGATTCGAGGAATTCGCAAGACGCCGTTGCATACATTGTGATTGCAGCGGCGTCTTCGTTTAACCCGAAGCCGGTGTCGTGCTTACGGAAACGAGATGAACCTTCTCCAAGGTCTACTGTCTCTACGGTGGGCTTCCTCTCAATCGCCGTGGACGAGTCAATGGTTCCATATCGCCAAATCCGCGCCGAATTCGACCGTGACAGCATCGTCGTCTATCAGGCTTACCGAAAACAGATTGCCGAACCGGCGATCAAGGCCGGCCGATTCGTCGAGCCATTCTCGTGGGGTCGCATGACTTGGATCAAACCTTCGTTCTTGTGGCTCATGGCACGCAGCAACTGGGGCCGAAAATCAGGTCAGGAGTACATTCTGGCGGTGCGCATAAAGCGAACTGGCTGGGATCGTGCCTTATCGCTTGGCGTCCTCACTAGCTTTGAGCAAAAAGTACACGGGGATGGATCAAGATGGCGGGGGCTGTTTGAAGACGCCACCGTACATGTGCAATGGGATCCCGAACGAACGCTTCACGGCAAGAAGCAGGAACATCGTTCCATTCAGGTTGGGCTCAGTCGCCGTGTCATTAGGGAATTCACGGACGAATGGGTTTTGGAGATCAAGGATTTCACGCCTCTTGTTCGGAAGGTTCGTTCCTTGTACTTGGCTGGCAATCAACGTCGGGCCAAAGAGCAATTGCCTAAGGAACGCGCCTACCCAATTCCGTCCGAGGTGGCTAGACGCCTTGGTATGGACACGTGAATTGAGACTCCGCCCGATAACTACAGAATCTCATCTACGTTCCTTCGGTGCCGCCTTCCTTCTTTCTCGGCATGGTTTCACGTAATAGAATTGGTCGTGATCCAATGCCCTCCCCTCCGTGTGGAGTGGCGATGCAGGGAATCCTTGCTGGTCGGACTTGATTGTATGATCGCGGATAGACCGAATCCTTCGCGCAAAACTGAGCCACTTGTGGGCCGTATCTGCCATTTTCTCGCGTTGGCATGCTTGGGGTTCGTTCCAATCGTTGTTGTTCTCGCGTACGTAAGAGGTGACGTCCCGGAGTATCTTCAACATCGCTGGAAGTTTCACGCGACGTTTGTGCCGTATTTCTTCTCAGCGTTGATCGCGGCTTACGCCTCCGTTGCGTTTTCGGTTGTCGCTACCTGTTTCAATCCAAAGCCCAGCCGGTTCTTTCTGATCGCCCTATGTGTTGCTGCAGTGATCGCCCACGGCCAATGGGAACGTCACTTGCGTCGCAAAGCGTCGTCCGCCCAAGCATGCCCGCAGAGACTGGGTTGGGATTGCGCTGACGGTCGAATGCTAGCACGCGATTTCGGCGCTCTTCATTCTGCTCGATTTCGGCGGATTTCGTACTGGATTGTTATCCGCTGCAAGGGTTACATTGTACGGTGGACCGTGGTTCTTCCTCGCCTTTGTACGGATACATGGTACGCGTCATGGCCGACACTCCTTTTCGCACCAGCCCTTCCGCCATCGCTCGTTACTTCTTTCACGATTGCGAACGGTTCCTTCGGTTTCATGCCGCGGGCGCCGAACTGCAGCGCAAGGAAGGTATTCCCAAACGCGAGTTTGATCACAGTCCGCTGGTCAAGGCGCTGCTCGAAAGTGGGTACGCGTGGGAACAGACCGTCCTGGAACAACACATGGACGGGCCGGTCTTGATCGCGGCGGGCGATGGGCCGTGGCATACTCGTCGCTTTGATTGGCACCAGACACAGGAGTTGCTGCGAACCGCCAGGCCCGGTTCGTACATCTACCAGCCGACGTTGCATCTGCCCGCCGCATTCTATGAACGTTATGGAGTCGACCCGTCGCTGGTAACGATCAGCGACAATCATCCCGATCTGATCGCGGTCGCGGGCGATGAAGACGGCCGGCGTCAGTTTCGGCTGATCGACCTCAAACGCGGCGAGTCGCTCCAGTTGACTCACCGTGTCCAGGTGCTGCTGTACGCAATGGAACTGGACGCGATCATCCGCGACCAGCGGACCGACGACGCGCACGTGGACCTTCAAATTGGGGCCGTGTGGCTGGGCTCGCAGCCGGAGCCGACCGCGTGTTCCCTCGGCGAGTTGCGTCCTCATTTGGAGAGTTTTCTGCGGCACGATCTGATTCGGATTCTGCGCGGCAGCGTCGGCGACGCCCACTGGCACGTGCATTCTCGCTGCGAATGGTGCGAGTTCTTTCGGTACTGCTGGAGCGAAATGCAGCGTAATGACGATCTCTCGCGATTGAGCCAGCTTACACCGTGGGGTAAACGCTTCTTGTGGGATCGAGTCGGCGTGCGCACGACGAACGAGCTTGGCCAGTTCCTCCGGAAGCGCGAATCGAACGACGTGCTGGGCCGCTGCGCATCACTGGCCGGACGCGGCCCCAAACTGGCGGAACAGGTCGCCGCACTGGACGAAGGCAAACCGCATGCACACGGGGCTGCGTCTCCGTCGCTGTCGCGCGGCGAGAATGTCGGGCTTTTTCTCACGCTTCAGCAGGAGCCGCTTGGCGATTCGGTCTATCTGGCCGGCATCTACGTCACGATACGAAACGACCTGCGCCGAGCGGTTTTCTCGGACGAAGTCCGTGCCCGGTTGTTCGAGGGGCGAAAACCCCAACCGTTCGTTCTGGTGGCCGAACATCCCGAGGCGATCGAGGACATGCGTCGTCAGTGGGTAAATCTGCTGCACGAGATCGTCGTCCAAGTGAACAACTACAACGACGGGCGTGACTGGAAAGACCAACTCAGCCTGCAAGCCTACGTGCTGTCTGAGCAGGAGCGAGCGCTACTGGTATCCTGTTTGCTTGATTCGTTGCGCGATCCCGGATTGGCCGAAGAGGCCATGACGCTGCTGTTCCATTTCCAGGCCCCCGAGTTGCTCGTGGCCAACGAGCACCCGGATCGCGAAGTGCCGTTTCCGCTGGTCGTACTGCTGGACGCATTGAGCCACGTGCTGGCCCTGCCGGTGGAAGTCAGCAACACGCTTCCTGAAGCCCTGGATTCACTTGGCAGCCGTTTCAAGCTGCGGCGGAACGACTATCATCATTTCCCGCTGGGCCCCGGCATGAGGGCCGAGCCGATCCATGCGGCATGGTATCGCGGCAAGGCGGACACGGTGGCCGAGATCGCCGACCAAGGCAGAACACGGCTGCAGGCCATGTGGGCGCTTTTGCAGGGCGTACGGCACCACGCCAAGAACGCAATCTTCACGTGGTCGGCCAAGTTCTCGCTGCCCACTCGCGAACCGTATGCCGATCCGCTCCTTTCACGCCTGGCGTTCTTTGCGCGGTACGAAAGCCTGCTGCGATGCCTCGACACGCGCAATCAGCGTTGCGAACCGCGGCCGGTGCAATCCCTGCTGGGCAAGACGTTGGAACTGGAGGCATTGGACGGCGACCGCTTTGCGATCATCGGCGGCAACATGGAGATCGAGCCGGGCGGCTTTCCCGAATGGCTGCTGGTGACCGACGGCGAAGCCGGCCGCCGAGCCCAGCTCGAATTCCGCGACTACGCCTCGCGAGCCAAGCTGTGGCAAGGCCGCAAGCAGAAGGATCTGGCTTTGGCTGGCATCGCGGATGTGGAACGCGACGAGTTCGGCACGCCAATCGGCCTGACGGTCAAGTGCCATCAGGCTTTCGACGGCGACGGCCCGGAGCCCGGACAACGATACCTCTTGCATTCCCGGTTTACCGACTTTACGACGGACGGCGTCGTCAAGTTCCTTCGCTCGGCCGGTGCCAAGGTACACGATCTGTTCCTCCGTTGTCTCCATGACCCGGCCGAAGCCAGCGAGCCGCTGGCGTTGCCAAAGCGATTGCAGCGATTAGCGAACGACGAAGCGGTCATCTTCCATTTGACGGAAAGTCAACAAAAGGCTTTCCAGGCAATATGCCAGCAACGCGTCGTGCCCGTATGGGGACCGCCGGGAACGGGCAAGACCCATTTCCTTGCTGCCGCGGTTCTGGCGCTGGCATCCGCCCATGCCCGGACTGGAAAACCGTTCCGCGTGTTGGCAACGGCCTTTACTCATGCGGCCATCGAGAACCTGCTGCGCAAGATAGCCTCGCTTGGCCAAGCACTCGGCGAGGCCGCCGTCAGCATCGGCAAGGTCAAATACTGGCAAGGCGACGACGAAGGTGAAGTTGAAATCGTCGACGAAATCTGCTTGGGTGAATGGCTCGACGAGCACCCGCAGGCGGTCGTTGGGGCAACGGTCTATTCGAGCCTGAAGAAGTTCGACGAGTTGCCGCCGTTTGATCTGGTGGTCATCGACGAGGCATCACAGGTACGCGTGCCCGAGGCCGCCGTACCGATCGGTCTGGTCGGGCCCAAAGGTCGATTGGTCCTGGCCGGAGATCATCTGCAGCTTCCACCGATCGTGGTCGGCGCCTATCCCGAAACGCCGCCCGAAGAACCCATCCTGCACCGTTCGATCTTCGAAGCCATCGTCAGTAGGTCCCGCTTGCCGAGCGGAACCTCATCTACGCCGACAATCGACCCGGCTGCCTCCGCCGCACCTAACGACATCGTCCACCAACTAACCGAAAACTTCCGCATGAACGACGTGCTGACCAGCTTCGCCGCCGAACTGCTCTACGGCACAGCGTACCGCGGTTTCGACGACACCATCGCCCAGCGGCGGTTGAACCTGCCCGCCGAGCGGTCGCTCGATCCGTTTGTCGAAGCATGCCTCGACCCGCAATTTCCGCTGGTGTTCGTCGTTCTGGATGGCGTATGGGCAGCTCGCGAAAATCCGCTCGAGGCGGAACTGGTTGCCCGGCTGGTCACCGGTCTACGCGGCACCTTGCGGCGGTGTGACCGCAAGCTGTACGACGATGACGCCGCTTTCTTCCGCGAGGGCGTGTTCGTCGTCAGCCCCCACCGCGCCCAGATCCGCACCATTCGCCGCGAGTTGCGCCGAGGGCGGATGTGGCAGTCGCCGCCGCTGGTCGACACAGTCGATAAGATGCAAGGTCAGGAAGCCGACGCGGTGATTGTCAGCTACGGCGTGTCCGATCCCGAGTTTGCCATGACCGAGGCGGAATTCATCTACGGGCTGAACCGGCTGAACGTAGCGATGACTCGGGCCCGCTCGAAGTGCATCGTGTGCCTGCCGCGACCGTTGCTGGACGCCCCGCCGCAAGTGCTGGACCTCCCGGAAGCCACACGCGGATTGGCGTACATGCGAGCATTGGTCGAAGCCGTGGCGGGTTGCGGGGACGAAGTTTCGTTCGACTTGGACGACGGCGCTCGGGCCAGCGTGTACCGCGCGCGGGGCTGCCTTGTTGGTGCACAGCCTTCAGGGTGCGAAGACAGGCTAGAGCCTGGACTCCAACTAGACGAACCTTCCCGCGACGACGTGGTGCAAACAGCCGTCGAAAATCAGAAGTCAGAAGTGCCAGCCCCCGATCTCGCCACGACTACGCCACCACCAGGACTCGACGCTTTGCTCGCACGTCTGAACGACCAACAACGCGAAGCCGCCTGCCACGGTCACGAACCGCTATTGATCGTCGCCGGGGCCGGTACGGGCAAGACGACGACGCTGGTCCACCGCGTAGCGTGGCTGATCGCACAGGGCACGGCTGCCGAACGTATCCTGTTGCTGACATTTACCCGTCGCGCCGCCGGCGAGATGGTTCGCCGTGTGGCCGACGTGTTTGACGAAGCCGAGGTGAGCCGCCGCGTCTGGGGAGGCACTTTCCACGGAACCGGACTGCGGCTGCTACGCCATTACGGCAAGGCGATCGGCGTGAACACCCGATTCACCATCCACGACCAGGGCGATGCCGAAGACCTGATGGGCCTGTTGTGCCGCGAGCTGGAGTTAGGCGTGGACGACAAGAAGTTCCCCAAGAAGCGAGCATGCCTGGCCATCCACAGCTACGGCGTGAACGCGGAGTTGCCGCTGGAGGAGGTGCTCCGTTCGCAGTTCTCTCAACACGAGAAATACGCCGAACCGTTGCGCGAGCTGTTCCAGGCGTACACGGAGCGAAAATCGCAACTAAACGTCTTCGACTACGACGATCTGCTGCTGAAATGGTGCGAGCTGTTGGACCACGAACAGGTGGGCGACGCGATCCGTGACCAATTCGACTGTGTGTTGGTGGACGAGTACCAGGACACGAACCGGCTGCAAGCCAGGCTGCTGAAGAGCCTGTGCCCAGATGGCCGCGGTCTGACCGTAGTCGGCGACGATGCCCAGTCCATCTACTCGTTCCGCGCCGCCACGGTTCGCAACATTCTGGACTTCCCCAGAGAATTCCCCGGCACGCGCGTCGTCAGTCTGGAACAAAACTACCGCAGCACGCAGCTAATTCTGGCAGCGACGAACGGCGTGATTGCCGAAGCACGCGAGCGCTACGCGAAAGACCTTTGGTCCGAACGTTCCGGTGGGCCGCAGCCGCAATTGATCACTTGCGACGACGACCACGAACAGGTCGAGTTTGTGGTCGGACGCATCCTGCAGCACCAGAAGATGGGCGTCCCACTGTCGCAACAAGCAGTATTGTTTCGAGCATCGCATCACAGCATTGCCCTGGAAGCCGAGCTGGCCCGGCACAACCTGGATTTCGTGAAATACGGCGGGCTCAAATTCGTCGAATCGGCGCATGTCAAGGACCTGATGTCGATTCTGCGGCTGGCGGAGAACCCGCGGGACGTCGTGTCCGGCCAGCGCGTCCTGTGCCTGCTGCCGGGCGTGGGACCGAAGAAGGCAAGCGGCCTGTTGCGCGACCTGACAGTCGCAGACGGGCAATTCGACGCCTGGAGCGAAGCCAAGGTGCCGGCCAAGAGCAAGGAATGCTGGCCCGATTTCGTGACCTTGATGCGCTGGCTGGCCGGCGAGGCGGCCGCCGAGGACCTGTCCGGCCAGATTCACCGCGCCATCGAGTTCTACGAACCGTTCCTTCAAGACAACTACGAAAACGCGGACCAGCGGCTCGCCGACCTGGAGCAACT
>CAZUAH010000421.1:5469-12250 GCA_964617665.1 uncultured Pirellulaceae bacterium | reverse complement strand
AGACGAAATCGCTGGTCCAGCAACTGCTCGACGGGTGCCTTCGCGGAAGAAGACGGGACCAGCGAGAACGTCTGGATCGCCGTACACGGCGTCTTACATCACGCAATCTCATGGTGACTTCGCTCCAAAGTACGCGGCAGCCAAGTTGGGCTGTTCAGCCCACCTCAAAAGTATCGGTTTCATCCTAGTCTCAGGTCTCGGGACTGTAAAGAAATTCGCAAGGGAAGGCGGGCTCTGCCCCGTTGCAAGCAGTATGATTGACGCGACACGCTGCTTTTTCAAACCGATGGGAGAAAGCTGACGGCCGTTATCGCGATTTCTCTTTCCTTTCTCGGGGTGACGACAAAGTACGGCGCCAGAGCCGTTGGATTGCGTGACCACCGCGACAGATGAGGAAGGCTCCTGAGAGGAGCCTGCATCGTCACGACGTGACCCCAACTGGGTCACACAACGTAGCCCAGGGCAAGCGACACGGCGCAGCCGTGGTGCGACACCCTGGGTAACCTGGACAGAGAAAGACCAGCCCTGAAAGGTTGCACAATCGCGGACCCTTGTGGAACCCTTTCAGGGTTCGTTGGTTGGATCCACCCTAACCCAGGGTGGCGCGGCTGCGCCGCTTACCCTGGGCTACGATGTCAAACCGCTTCGCGGTATCGAAACACAGGAAGCGGTCGAACCTTGCCAATTCTCGCCAGCACAGCTGGTAGTTCATGATCACGAACTAGGCGAGGTCAAGCCTTGGTGACTATCCCGTCTGATGAGCGCATGATATCCTCCTTGTGGGAACGAACGCGGCCAAGACGTTCCGCAGTACGCGCGCGGCTTGTACGCTGACGTTGGATCGCTCCAGAAATGCCTGACCCGTTTTCGGCCCCTCTCACCGCCCTCTGCCCATTGAGGTCATGCGGCTTACGCAAGACATCACCCTCCCGCGGTGAGCGGGAGGGTCGGGTCGTAGGCCAGGGTGCATGAAGAGAGCCCTCTCCGAGCCTACGGCTCGACTCTCCCAAAGGGAGAGTGAAGGAAAATGCAGGAAACACAACAACCTAGCCCGGATTATTCATGAAGATGGAGTATAGTCGCCTAGCTCGTTGGCGCATGATGGCTTACCTAGAGAAGGCGAATAGCAGTTTGCAGATTAGCCGTTTTGGCGCTAGCCACGGTTCTGTCAGCATCTACGAGAACCGCGGCTAGCGCCAAAGCGGCTCATGAATAATCCGGGCTGGAAGCCGCACGATCTCCATTTGCGCGAGGGTACAACGGTCCGTTATCTCTCGAACGATACTTTGCTGATTTGATAAGTGATTGCCCATGCCCGACGAACTGACGCGAGACGACATCGCCGCCCTGTACTTCGACCAACTGCAGTTTGATCCCTATCCGGTTCAAGAAGACGCACTTCTGGCGTGGTTTACGGCTGAACAAGGAGTCTTGGTCTGCGCGCCTACTGGAATGGGCAAGACCTTGATCGCCGAGGCGGCTGTATTCGAGGCGTTGCATACAGGTAAACGTCTGTACTACACCACGCCGTTGATCGCGTTGACCGATCAGAAGTTCGATGAACTTAAGGACTTGGCCATCCGCTGGGGATTTGGGATCAGTAAGATTGGCCTGGTCACGGGCAATCGCCGTATTAATCCCGATGCCCCAATTCTTGTCGTCGTCGCCGAGATTCTTCTCAATCGGCTACTGGCCCCGACGTTCGAGTTCGATGACGTATCGGCCGTCGTCATGGACGAGTTTCACAGTTTCAACGATCCGCAACGCGGTATTGTTTGGGAATTCACGCTTGGGCTGTTGCCGGAGCAATTGCGTCTCATGCTGTTGTCGGCCACGGTGGGGAATTCTGTCGAATTCGTCAGTTGGCTCAAACACCGCCACAACCGTCGATTAGAGTTGGTGCAGAGCGACGAACGCAAAGTGCCACTTACATTCGGCTGGGTCGGCGACCTGTTACTGTCCGAACAGCTTGAGCAGATGGCCGTGGGCGATGACGAAGCCCGCCGGACGCCGGCACTTGTTTTCTGTTTCAACCGCGAGGAGTGTTGGACCGTTGCCGAACAGATGAAGGGCAAGAAACTCTTGGTCGACGGTCAGCAAGCCCAACTTGCTGATGAGTTAAAGAAGTACGAGTGGTCGCAAGGTGTCGGCCCAAAGCTGAGACAGATTCTGCTACGGGGCGTTGGCGTACACCACGCCGGAATGCTGCCCAAGTATCGCCGAATCGTCGAGGACCTCTTCCAGCGAAAGTTGCTCTCGCTGGCGATATGCACCGAGACGCTCGCCGCCGGTGTCAACCTGCCCGCCCGTAGTGTTGTCCTGCCCTGTTTGCTGAAAGGACCGCCCGACAAGAAGAAGGTGGTCGAAGCAAGTTCGGCGCATCAGATGTTCGGCCGCGCGGGCCGTCCACAGTACGACAAACAAGGCTACGTTTTCGCCCTGGCCCACGAAGACGACGTGAAGATCGAGAGGTGGCGCGAGAAATACGACAAGATCCCAGAAGACACAAAGGATCCGGGACTGCGGAAAGCCAAGAAGAAGTTGAAGAAGAAGATGCCGCGACGCAGGGCAAATCAGCAGTATTGGACCGAGGCACAATTCGACAAGCTGGCAGCCGCGTCACCTGGCAAACTGTACAGCCGGGGCCCCGTGCCATGGCGTCTTCTGGCACATATGCTGCAAGTCTCGCCGGAAGTAGACCGCTTGCGCACGCTAGTCGGGAAGAGGCTGATGGACAGCCGCCGGCTGGAAGCTGGTCAGAAAGCACTGGACCGTATGCTGATGACACTGTGGACGGCCGGCTACGTCGAACTGGACCCACCGCCGCCGAAAGAAGCAGACGAACCGACGAGTGGAGATGCGCAAAGCGGCAATGCAGAAGAAACTTCGCAGATTTCTTGCCCCGCACCCTCCCCTCTCCTTGAGGGAGAGGGGACTGTGGACGACGTTGTTTCTGCACTCCCACCAAGCGAGAATGCACCCGAGGATGCTGGCGACCAGCCGCCACCGTATAAGCCCATGTTGGCTCATCCGACGCCCAATCTGGAGAAGCTCTCGTTGCTGCGCGGCGTCAATCCGCTGTACGGCGTCTTTCTGATAAACCAACTTGGGATAGCCGATCGAAATGAACGCTTGCAGGCGATGGAAAGCGTGTTGGAGCTTCCGGGATCGGTCGTGCGACTGGTCCGAGTGCCTTCGCAGGAGGAACTGCCGCCGGGCCCACTGGCGACAACGCGATTGGATGTTCAACTGCTTCAGTTAGGCTTGGCATCGGCAGAGGAACTGGGCGCGGCCGAGGGGGAACCGGCCGAACGCGACCATCGCGATTTCATTCAGAAAGAAGAACGCGTATTCGTGTTGACATTGGCCGAGAAGCTGCGTCGTCTGTTCGACTACGATTTTCCTGGTGTTCACGACATCCGCACGCAATCGGTTTGGGCGGCGGGCGAGGTGCTCGAATTCGGCGGCGATTTCAACAACTATGTCACGAGCAAGGGCCTGCAGAAGCAAGAGGGGATGATCTTTCGGCACTTGCTGCGTCTGATACTCCTGGCTGTCGAATTCGCACAACTATGTCCGCCGGACGTTACCAAAGAGGAGTGGACAGCCGACCTGAGAGACATTGTCGACCGCCTGACAGCGACCTGCCGAGGCGTCGATCCGACCAGTACGGACAAAGCATTGGAACACGCTGCCCAGGCGGAGCAGACTGACGCATAAGGCGAGCGGCAGATAGGTTCTTACCCGCTGTAGTGGATTTCGCCAGAATTCCAGCCGCTATGCGGGGATTCTGGCGAATCCCACTACGGTATGTTCTCATCTGCCGGTCGCCCAACCTGCGATACTACACCCCGTGGCTAGGCTGCGCTATGGTTGAATGGCTGGAGCCACTTTTTTCGGCGACGGCGCGACTGGTGTCGTTGCCGGGGGCACGACTGGCCCCTTTACCGGCGGAGTAACCGGCGTCGTTGCAGGCGGCACAACCGCGTCCTTCTTCGCCGGAGCGACGGGGGGCTTTCCTTCCGGACCATGTGGCGTCTTTCCCGTGGTGCCATCCGGCGGCATTGCCGGATCTACCGACGGTATTCCACCGAGACCGCTGCCTAGATCCTTCAACGGATCGTCCAACAGCCCCTCCGCCTCCTTCGATTCGACTTCCATCTCATCCACATTGACGACGATGCCGCACGCTTGCTCCATTTCTCGGACCTTCTTGCGTATTTCCGAAACCAGCGATGTGAGGTCCTTGAAGCTATCATCGTCCACTTGGCCAATAATGAAACCCACCTGCTCAGCAACTTTCCGGACGTACTCTCGGTCCGTGTCGTTTTCGGCCACAGCCAGAATCCCGCTCAACTCCTCCTCCTCTTCGGCCGGAGTCGATCCGTCAGTCTTGGCCTCGGGTTTGTCGAACCCTGCGAATGCGACCGGTCTCCTTTTCTTCTTTTCCTCACCAACCAATGCCTTCTTGATCGACATCGCTCGATGCTTCACGCGACGACGAGTCAAGGCAATTCGGTAAGCGAGGGGATCTGGAGCAGTCGTTCCGCCTATCGACGGCGTCCCGAACATTCCCGATGACGCGCCGCCGTACATTCCTCCCATGGTGGAGCCGCCAATAGTTGCATCTTGGGCCGTCTGTTCGCGTTCCTGTTGTGCCTCCACGCGACGAATCTCGTCATAGCAGGCGTGAGCAGCGACCTTACCCATACTCTTGGCAGTTTCCGCAACGTTGATAGTTCCGGCGGCCGCGTATTTGAGTTGGGCCAGGGCCTCTGCAGCAGAACATCGAAGCGATATGGGAGTCTGGTCGTCGTTAAGGACGGCCAGCAAGGCGGAACTGACTTCTCCGTTTCCGCCGGGATTCCCCAACTCTCCCAGGATCTCGATTGCCCGACGTCGCATCCAATCATGGCCTTCTTGGCTCCGCCCGTCCGGTGCCTCCTTCGTCTTGACGAGGCTAAATGCCAGATTGCCCATCTGACCTCTAAGAGCCCCCAATGGCGACGGCGTATCCACTAATTGACGGTCAATGCGCGCATGACGCAGCATCGTCACCAGTGCAGCGACTCGGACCGCATCTATCTGTTTTGGATCATTGTATTCCTGGATCGCGTCCCCCAAACCTTGAGTGAAGGGAATGGGTGGGCTCTTTTTTTGCCCTATCAACGTAGCTTCGGTGTCATTCAACTGGCCTAGGAACAGCATTGCGTTGTACCGCGCCACCGGATGGAAGTTGCCCTTGACGATGGTCAACATAACCTGTCGGGTCAGAGTGCGCAGATGCTCATGTACGTCGGGAGCGTTTGTCTGTTCCATCCTCTTGAGGAACTCCTGACGCCTCTTTGGCCACTCCGAAAGATGTTCTGGATGAGTCAGAGTGGCAAAGTAGTACCCCTTGAACCACTGATCAAAATTTGCCTTATTGCTCTCGTTGTCCAGAGCCCTTGGCGGTGAGCCGCGTCGAATGGCGGCGATGCCGATCTGCAGTTTCCCCTTCCACTGTATCGCGGCCCGGATCTTCTTCTTGTCTTCCTCGGGCGTGTTCGCATCAATGACGCTATCAGCCGGTTGTAGTTGCTCATCGATTGGAAGCACCGCATATTGCGGTTGGCCCTGTGCCATTCCCGCTTGGCTCCATCCGATAACGACTCCGGCAAGCAAGATCACCAAACCGTGGCGATACAGAGTTGTTCTATTACCTCGCAACATCGTTTTCTCCGTCATTTGCTGTCAAAGCTCCCCTCCTAAATCATTTCGTCCGGAGTGAGATCTGTCAACCTAAATCCTTTGTCAAGTTTGTGTTGCGACCAAACTAGGCTGCCGTGGACCTGCCACGTGTGCACAAAGCCAGTGTTTCACCTATACTTGGCGTCCAATAGATGGCAAGGAGTCGGATAGGCATGAGTACACCGGACGATCATGGTACGAGGGCGAGACGGCTGATTCGCCAGAAGCTTGAGTCGCTCCAACGGTGCGGCGTCGCGCAAATCGCGAAGCCGACTATTCGGAATATTCCGGAAACGCAGCCGTTGGTCGTCTCGGAGCAACAACCAACGATTGAGCAGCCAGCCGATCCGCTGGACCAACTCCGCGAAGAAATCGCCACTTGCACCCAATGCGCCCAATTGGCGTCGACGCGTACCCAAACCGTATTCGGCGTCGGCAATCCGACGGCACGTCTATGCTTCATGGGCGAAGCACCGGGAGCGGACGAAGACCGTCAAGGCGAGCCGTTTGTCGGTGCGGCAGGGCAATTGCTGAATAAGATCATTGCGGCCTGCACATTGCGACGGGATGAAGTCTACATACTGAATGTCCTGAAGTGCCGACCGCCCGGCAACCGAACTCCGGCGCCAGAGGAAGTAGCCAACTGCCGCGCCTACTTCGAACGTCAGCTGGCGATCATTCAGCCCGAATTCATCTGCTGTCTCGGCGCAGTCGCTGCCCAGACATTGCTAAACACCACGCAGGCGTTGGGGAAGTTGCGCGGGCGATTTCACGACTTCCGGGGTATCAGTGTCATTGCCACCTACCACCCAGCTTACCTGCTCCGTTATGCAAACATGAAACGAGCCGCGTGGGAAGACATGAAGATGCTGATGCGCGAGATGGGGCTGCCGATTCCGGGCGAATGATCACTTTGTGCCGCGAGAGTCGTTCTTTGGGCCTAGTGGTCTGTCAATGTAGAGTTCACCAGTAGGAGAGATTAGCCGTTTTTTGGGGGGGGGGCCGCGGGGGGGGGGGGGGGCCGGGGGGGCGCGCGGGCCCGCGCCCCGAC
>CAZUAH010000421.1:0-5459 GCA_964617665.1 uncultured Pirellulaceae bacterium | reverse complement strand
TTGTTTTCTTCCGGGTTTGGGGGCCTCCCCGGGGGGGGGGGCCCAACCCGGGGTTACCCCCCAAAAACGGCTGATTAGTAAACTCAGTGTTGACAGACCACTAGCACGACGCTCGATCAATACGCCATTGCGAAATCATTCCTGAGAAACCAACTTCAGCAGCGTGACCCGCAGTTCTCTCATCTTCAGCGGCATCGAAAGCAGCACGTGCTTTTCGTTCGTCTGAGCTGCGTCGGCAAGGGCCTTCTGTCGCTTGTCGACAAGCAGAATGACAGGCACCTGCGACGCCGTCTCCGATTCCGCCAGGCGGTTGAACGCTGCCACTGCAGTGCCCCCCAGGTCTTGCGTCGAAATAATGACGCAATCCGCCAAGCGTGCTTCGTCTTCCACTCGCTGAACCGCGCGGGCCGGATCGCTCGTTATCAATACGCGATAGCCACGTTTCTTCAAGTTATCACGCAACACATTTTGCATGTCTGAGTTCGATTCCACGAACAGCAGAGTCCGCCCCGCTCCTTCGTCGGGATTGGAAGGTGCAGGACCGGTCTGGACTGCTACGGGCTTTCTGTCCGTAGCCTCGTCCTCTCCCTTGTCCAGGATGACTTTGGCCCGTTTCAGGTCGGCCAGCATGATCGCCGGTTCCTGATACCGTTCCTCGGGGTTAAGACACATCGCCTTGTTGATGATGGACACGATACCAATGGGCAAGTCCGGCTCGAGTTTGCCGATCGGTTCCATCTCCTGAAAACGCGAGATACTCATCCGGACAAGACGGTCTTTTGTATCCTGAAGCGGCGCAACACCGGACAACATGTTGTAGAGCATGCAGCCGGCAAAATAGATGTCGGACAGTGGATCGTTCTTGCGTACGCCCGTACCCCGTTCCAACGCTACGTAGTCGATCGATCGAGCATTCGGCGAAGCAGCTATCTTGTCATCGGCCTCGGCGATGGTAGCGAGCCCGAAGTCCACCAGCTTGGCCTCTCCTTTGGCCGTTACCAGGACGTTCGACAACTTCATGTCGCGGTGCGTAATCCCAACCTTGCTCGCGTGATCCAAGCCGTTGACGATATCCGTGATTAGTTTCAGCGCTGTCTCCAAGTCCAGCTTCTTCCGCATCTTCATCAATTCGCGAAGAGTCTGCCCCTCGACGAATTCCATGACGAAATAGGGGGCCTTGATGTCGTCGCTAACTTCGTAAACGCGGACAATATTGGTGTGCCGAAGTCGCAATCCCATGCGGGCTTCGCGTAGAAACAGCTCAACCTGCTCGGCGTTGTCGCGATAGCGTTTACGCAGCACTTTGCAGGCAACAACGCGTTCCTTGTCGGGGTGCACGGCGCGAAAAACGCGCGCAAAAGTGCCAACGCCTGCGATGTACAAGGCGCGATATCGCCCGTAGAAGTAGCCCACGCGGTGCCCCCGCTCGATCTTGTCCAACTGGAAGTTGGTCAACAGCTCCTTTCGCTGGATACAGTCCTTGAACTCCTCGTAGGTAACGTCTCGCGTTCCAAACTCGGTCCACACCGAATCCAACTGGCGAGAGTCCAAGAGCCGCATATCGAGAATCCGCTGCGAGATTTCGTCCGCTGTCAGTTCTTTCATATCGCCAATGACTCCTCGCAAATTCCTTTGGCTGTCAGGGGTTAGCAACGACGTGGATTCTCATGTTATTCGACATTGCCCGTCGAATCAACGTGAGCACCCCGCCGCCTACCCCACGTCGACCAACTCTAGCGTGTGGCCGTAGCGTCGAATGACCATGTCTCGCAGTAGCGCGAATTCGGGATCCGACAGCCCTGGATTCTCGGCCACCAGTTCCCGGGCATCCTTCCGGGCCTCGGCCAGAACTTCCGCGTCACGAACAAGATCTGCGATCCTGAACGCAGGCAACCCGTGCTGTTGCGCACCGAAAAGATCGCCCGGACCGCGCAGTTTGAAGTCGATTTCGGCAAGCTCGAAACCGTCATTCGTGTTGCAGAACGCATCCAATCGTTGACGGGCCTCGTCTGTCTTTGTTTCCGCAAAGACACACAGATATCCAGGGTGTGTTCCACGGCTAATCCGCCCTCGCAACTGATGGAGTTGGGCCAAGCCGAATCGTTCGGCGCCTTCGATCGTCATGACGGTGGCATTGGGAACGTCGATGCCAACCTCTACCACCGATGTGGCGACCAGGACCTGTGTTTCCGCCCGGCCGAAAGCCGTCATGGCGGCCTCTTTGTCGGCCGAACTCATTCGGCCGTGTATCAGATCCAGCCGAAACGCCTCCAACTCGCCGTTGGCCAACGCCTCATACAGTTGCTGCACACTTGCTGTTCCGTCGTCCTGCCCGGATTCGACCAACGGCGCAATCACAAAGCCTTGTCGCCCTTCGCGCAGCTTCTTGCGGAAGAAGTCCCACCACTTCTCGCGCCGATCATCCTCGCCCAAGTACGTGTGGACGACGGCCCGCCCTGGCGGCGATTCGCGCAAGGTGGATACGTCCAGGTCGCCAAATAGCGTCATCGAAACGGTGCGAGGGATCGGCGTCGCCGTCATCACCAAGTAATGAGGGTCGGGACCGGCCCCGCGCAGCGCCGCTCGTTGGCGCACGCCGAACTTGTGCTGTTCGTCAATCACGACCAGGCCGAGTTTCGCCGGTACGACTTCGTCGTGTAGTAGAGCGTGTGTGCCCACGATCAGATCGACATCCCCCGATGCGATCCGTTCCAACGTCTCACGCCGTTCGGCAGCCCCCATCGATCCCGTCAGCAACGCGATTCGAACGCGGCTCTCGCGCAGGTCCCTGGCCATTGTGCGCGCGTGCTGACGCGCCAATACTTCGGTCGGTGCCATGATTGCCGCTTGATGGCCGTGAGCCACGGCACACAACATGGCGTACTCGGCAACCACGGTCTTGCCACTTCCCACGTCCCCCTGCAGCAGACGATTCATGGGCGTCGATCGAGCCATATCCTCCGAAATCTCGGCAATGGCCTGATCCTGCGCCCCCGTCAATTCAAACGGGAACAACCGCCGAATGCGTGCATCGATCTGGGCCGTGGCGGGAAGCGATGCCGAATTGCCACAATCGGTCAACTGCTGCCTGCGCATGGCAAGTGCGAGTTGCAGGACCAACAATTCCTGATAGACAAATCGCCGACGGGTCAGGGCAAGGCTGTCCGCGTCGTGTGGAGCGTGAATCTCCTGCAATGCGTTGGATATGGGCCGAAGATTGTGTGCTAGGAGGTACGACTCCGGGAATACTTCACGAACGCAATCGCCGTATTCCGCCGCAACGCCTTCCACGATCCGGCGCATCTGCCACTGACGGATGCCTTCGGTCAGCGAATAGACTGACTGAATTCTGCCGGATGGCGGCTGCTGATCGTCGTCGAGCAACTCAACGCGCGGATGCACCATCTCCCAACGCCCGCCGTTGAATCGCGGGGCGCCCGATAATAGGACACGAGCCCCCACGGACACGCGATCACGCATCCAAGGCTGGTTGAACCACATGGCCCTCAGATACTCGGCGTCTTGCCTGACCAGCACACCAAGCCATGAACGTCCCGGCCCAGTGTTTCGCAAGTCAACTTCCTGGACCACGCCACACACGCTGGCGGGCTCATTCTCCACAAGCTGGTGTACCGCCACGAGTTGGCTGGCGTCGTAGTAGTCGCGAGGGAAGTAGAACAGCAAGTCGCTGGCAGTGCGCAGGCCCATGCGATCCAGCAGTTCCGCTCGCTGGGGTCCCACGCCTTTGATGAATTGAACCGGCGTCGCCAGACGTTCTCTTGCAGATTTGCCGCCATCGTCACTCATTCCGCCATCTTATCCCGAATTTCTTGGTTGCCACACCAGACACCAAGAATCCGATGACTGTCGTTGGCGTTTTCGGCATGAATTCGTAGAATCATTACAGGTTTGCACTCTGCAGTCGTCACCAGCCGAAGGAAGCTTTGACATGGGAATCCGCCTGGAAGTCCTCGAGTACTTCGACCAATCGAACCGTTCCATCGTCCACCGCATCCCCCCCGAGGGTTCCGCGGACATAAAATATGGCGCGCAATTGATCGTCCAGGAGAGCCAGGAAGCCGTTTTCTTCAGGGACGGCAAGGCAATGGATACGTTTGGTCCGGGACGCTATACGCTGACCACCGCCAATGTCCCCATCCTGACCCGTATTCTGACGATTCCGTGGCAGAAATCGCCTTTCACGGCCCAAGTGTATTATGTCGGCAAGCAAACATTCCTGGATCAGAAGTGGGGCACGCGGCAGCCGATCACGGTTCGGGACAAGGACTTTGGCATCGTGCGGCTGCGCAGCTTTGGCAAGTTCTCGTTCCGAGTGACCGATTCGGCAACGCTGATCAATACGCTTGTCGGCACACAGGGCAAGTACACGACCGACGAGATATCGTCCTTCCTCAAGGACCTGATCGTATCTCGTCTGACCGACCTGCTCGGCACGATGCAGGTGTCTATGCTGGATCTGCCGGCCAAGTTCGAAGAAATTGCTGCCGGTACTCGGGCGAAGTTGGGTGACGAATTCGGCAAATACGGTCTGGAAATGGCCGACTTCTTCATCAATGCCATCACGCCGCCGGAAGAAGTCCAAAAGGCGATTGACGCCCGCAGCAGCATGGGCGCAATCGGCGATTTGCAGGCCTTCACCATGTACCAAGCCGCGAACAGCATGCAAAAGATGGCCGAGCAATCCGGCTCGGGCGTTGGCGGCGGTGCAATGGGCATGGGCATGGGCGCCGGCTTCGGCATGATGATGCCCGGCATGATCCAGCAGGCCATGGGTGGCGGCCAGAATCCGATGATGCCGCAACAAGGCGCGCCCGCAGCACCACAGACGCCTGCTCCCGGAGCTCCAGCCGCGGGTGCAGCAGCAGCCGGCGCGGCGGCTGGTGCGGCTGCAGGCGGGGCAGGTGGAATGGACTTCGGTGATCTCGCGCCAGCGGCGGCCGCTGCGACGGATCCGAAACAGATTGTGCGATCAGTCGTCGAATCCGCGGGCTGGCAAATCCAGGAAGCCGGGAACGTCTGGCATGTCAGGGTGCCAATCGGTGCGTTACGCAAGCAGACGGTCACGGTCGACTTCGACGGCAAAGACGAGGAAGGACACAACGTGCTGGCCTACACCTCGATCTGCGGACCAGCCTCGGAGAAGAACGCCATGGCACTGTTGCGCTATAACATGAAAATGGTGCATGGCGCATTTGCCGTCCAGAATACCGGCTCAGGCGAGATGGTGGTCGTGCAAGCCAACCAGTTGGCGGACACCGCGGATCCGCTTGAGGTGACGCGCGTAATGACAGCCGTAGCCTGGCAAGCTGACAAAGTCGAGGAGAAACTAGGCGGCGGCGACCAGTTTTAGCCCGGATTGATCTTGAACCCACTGGGCCGTGGCGGTCGGGTGGCCGGGGCTGGACTGAGCGTCAGCGAGGGAAGCCCCGGGGTTTCGG
>CAZUAH010000420.1:0-12250 GCA_964617665.1 uncultured Pirellulaceae bacterium | reverse complement strand
ACCCGAACGATCGGAATATTTACGCTATAGCAACTTTGGTGCACCCGAGATCTGGCCTCAAGAAGTGGCTGTGTGTAACCCGTCCTGCTGTGTGCCGGAATGCAAAAGATGTGTAAGGATTCTCGGCCGGACCTCGTCAACTTGGGTAAACTGACGCGGAAAGTGGGCAAACCGGGCTCTGCGCCGTCGACCGACTGGGGTGTGGGACGGATTCAATGACGAGCCTCAGCCGATATAATGCGATGAATTCGATCAATGACAAGGATTGTGGATAACAGGAATCAAGGACAATGAAACGCACTCTTGCGATGCTGGTTCTGCTACTGACCGGACCGGGCCTACCCAACGCCGCCCAAGAATCGACGCCGTCGTTGCAGACAATGGCGGACGAGCAGCAAGCGCCCGAGTGGCTTGACGGCATTGGCGGCGACACATTTGGTGGCGCAGCCGGTGGTGACATAGTGCTGACCGGCGAACTGAAGGTTCAGCGAGGTGGCAGGGATGGTGTATTGGAGATCAAAGGCGTAATCCCGCCCAATTGGCACACATATGCAGTCGATCAACAGGGTGGGCCAGGTCCGTCGAAGATCACGATCACATCGGTGGACGAGATCGAGATACTGGCACCCTTCCGTCCCGACCGGCAGCCGAAAGTGCGAGAAGTCCCGGAGTTCGAGGTCCCACTTCGCGAACACTCTGGAGAGGTCGTCTGGTCGGCGCCCGTACGATTGGCCGAAGGTGTCGATCCCGAGGCGGGCCAAATCGAGGCCCAATTCGATGGTGTGATCTGCGACGATGCCACGGGCTGCAAACCGATCTTCGGTAGGGCGATCAAGATCGAGTTCGGCGGATACTACGAGCCGACTGTGCCTGCCGGCGAGTTTCGGCCGGAGCGATCGCGCGTCACGATCCGCGGGCACATTCAGCCTTCGGTCGTTCAGCCCGGGGGTTCCGTGAGTCTTGTATTGACCGCCGTTTCAGATGCCGGTTACCACGTCTATGCCTACGCTCCGGCGGAACCCGAGGAGGGAACAAACAAGCCGACCCTGATTCTCTTGAAGCAACCTTCCGCCTGGGTTGTTGGCACACCGCGGGCTTCATCCGAGCCCACCGTCAAGGAAGCGACGGCCAGCGAACCGGAGGTGCGATACCACGATGGATCAATCACGTGGACCACCGAGATCAACGTCCCGGCAGACGCCACCGCTGGCGACTACGATCTGACCGGCATCATCGGGTACCAGGCATGTACTAACGTGGGTTGCCTTCGGCCCATGGCCGCCGAATTTGCTGTCAAGGTGACCTTAGGCGACGGCCTCACGGACCAACAGCGACCATTGACGTTTACAGCCGCAAGCTACGGTGATGCGGCGCAGTTGGCGGCTGACCAAACAAAGCCAGACGTAGTGGCCACAGCACCACCGAGCCAGGGCCTTGAACTGGACAAAATAGAGGCCAGTGTTGAACAGGACCTGCCGACGGGCGTGATCCTGCTCTTGGCCTTCACTGCCGGTCTGATTCTGAACTTCATGCCCTGCGTGCTCCCGGTCATCGGGCTGAAGATTATGGCGTTCGTACAGCAGGCCGGGGACAGCCGTTCACGCGCTTTTGTGCTGAATCTGTGGTACAGCATGGGGGTCATGGCTGTCTTTCTAGTCCTGGCCACGATGCTCGTGGTGTTTGAGGCAAAGTGGGCGGCCCAATTCAATAGCACAGTCTTCAACGTCGTGCTCGCTTCGATCGTCTTCGTTTTTGCTTTGAGTTTTCTCGGGGTGTGGGAGATCCCGATTCCGGGTTTCGTAGGATCGGGCAAAGCCCAAGACCTGGCCGAGCGAGAAGGAGTGGCAGCGGCGTTTATCAAAGGGATCCTGGCTACCGTGTTAGCGACCCCATGTGCCGGGCCTTTGGTCGTGCCGGCGTTTGCCTGGGCGGTAAAACAGCCACCTGTCATTGCCTTCGGCGGCTTTGCTCTCGTCGGTTTGGGTATGGCTAGTCCTTATCTGCTCATCGGGCTCTTCCCAAAGATCATCTCCTTTCTCCCGAAACCGGGAGCCTGGATGGAGACGTTCAAGCACATCATGGGGTTCATTTTGCTAGCCACAGTTGTGTGGGTGCTGACCCTCGTGCCAATACCCTACGTCATCCCGTCAGTCGCATTCATCATGGGTTTGTGGGCCGCGTTCTGGTGGATAGGCCGCACTCCTTTGACCGATCCGCTCTGGACCAGACTCCGAGCTTGGATCGGTGCGAGCGCCTTTGCCACGCTAATTGGACTGGTTTCTTTCGCTTGGTTGGCTGACGTGATGGATGGCCGTTTTCAACGGGCCATTGACGACGAACTAGCCAAGCGCAAAGTAGTGACGCTTGAGCCGGAAACAAGCGATGACGAACCAACGCACGAGCTTCCCTGGCAACGGTATTCTCTGGCCCTGCTCGAGAAGCTAACGGCCGAGGGCAAAACGGTGTTTGTGGACTTCACCGCGGATTCGTGACTGACCTGCAAGACGAACGAGCAGTTGGCTCTGAACCGCGAAGAAACGAAGAAGTTTGTTGAAGACAACGGCATTATCCCGCTGCAAGCGTTCCGCACCGACGATTCGCCGGAAGTAGACGACATGCTGGAGCGTCTAGGGAACACAAGCGGCGCGCTGCCGTTCTATGCCATCTTTCCCGCTGACAACCCAAACAAACCCATCCTACTAGACGGCCTCTTCACCGGGCCAAAACGCATCATCGAGGCTCTAAAGAAGGCAGGACCATCGCGTGGCGTGGCGAAGAAACAGGAAGATGGCGTCACCGGGATCTGAGTGCAGAGGGTACTGGCCGCCGGACCACAGGGATTTAATCGCGCAGGGCCCGTTCCCACGGGCCATCGCCCGATAGTCGTCTCTACCAACGTGTTCCGCGAGACTTCAATTCGCGAAGCACACGAGCATCCGACAGGTCTTGGTGCCACCAGTGATGGCATGAGTCGCCACAAGCCTCGCGCCGTCGTCCGTCAACGGTGCGAAACAAGTGCAGCAGCAGGAGGAATGCCTTGTCGAGTTCACCGTTAGGCAATTGCCCAAGACGAGACAGTTGTTGGTAGAAGTCGCCAGATGAGAGCATCACACACGGCGTGAAAGTCCGTTTAAGGCCGCTAGTCGAAATCGCGTCAACGATTTCAGATGGGTGAGGATGTGATTCGTGAACCATCAGCGACAGTTGGTGAATCGTCTCAGATCGTGCGCTCTGTGGCAGATTGCTGAAGGCGACAACGACATCATCAAGCGGAACGATGCCTTGCGCAATCTGATTGAGATAGATGCAATCCAAGTGATTCATTTAGGTCCGCCAACGGATTCGCACGCCCGACGCCGACCGTCCATCCGTCAAGTCTTCCGGACGTGCTTGAAGAGCATTGTTACCTCCCAGAGCTTCACAGGCAACGGCGTATTCGCCATGGATGGCGAGTCTCTACGGGCGTGCGGTGTTCGGCCAGCGTCACGATCCAGCGAATGCCAGACGTGCAACTGCGAAGATAAGGAATAACACGACCGCCTGCAGTATCGAGGCGGCGCCGTAGCGCAGAGGTTGAGATCCATACCGTGTGCTATCGGCCATCAGGCATACTACGACGCCAACTAGGCCCCACCAAACGGAAACGCCAAGTACAAACAGCAACATGAACGTGATCACGCCAGCGAAAAGTGAATGATAGTGAATGTGCATGGCTGAGCGCGGACACGAGTCCACGGTGCAACGATTCGCCCGCCCACGGGTTGTGAGCCACCGAACTACCGATACGCGTAAATCCTGAGTTCAGCATCCGAGGATACAATCTCAAATAGCCCAACGACATCAATCACGGATCGAATTACCACGAGATCCTGCGCGCCCGCCGGAAATCCGATCCACTCAATTTCCTTGTACTCGTACCAACCGCGTGGAGAACCAGAAATCATTGCTTCCATGGCGTGCGGCCAGTAGTCGAAGCTGAAATCCATCCCGTCGATTTGCAGGTAGCGGATGTCGTCATCCCAGACGAGTTTGACGCGACAGTCTGCCACAAGCCCCTCGTGCGCCGTTAGCGCATCAAGCAGACGCACCCATTTCGCATCGCTCATGCACGACGTCTTGAAGCGTTCGGCGATGATCTTGTCGGTGCGAGCACGAGCGTAGTCGCGATCAGTCATCTTGGGATCTTTGGTCATCGAACGACTGTGGCACGCACGGTTGGCACGGCCGTCACCGCCCGAGCCGAAGGAGTAAACCTTGAACTACGGTTGATTGTAGTACGCCGCCGTCCGTTGCACTACGCCGAAGGTGACTCCGCTCTGCGGCCGTGCCGTGTTGGGCGGCTAGTCGTAGTAGCCGTCTGCAAATACCCCCACGGTTTCAAAGTAGCTGAATCGCTCGATTTCCGATTTGTAGAATGAAGCTCGGTCCTCGTAGTCGCCGTCCGAGCGTTTTAGCTGCTTCAACTCACTCTTCAGTTCATCCGGGTCAGCTTCACGCCACAAGACAATGTTCAAGGATGGAAACTGGTACGAACACCCCGGTTCATCTTCGACGACTTCTCCGTCCTTACCTAGCTGCTTGAGAAGCTGCGACGCCTTTGTGCCGAAGATGTCCTTCTTTTTGTAGTGCGTATTAAACGGTGCATCACAGGAGACCTGGATGAAAACGACCTTGCCCTTTTTGTATTCGACTTGCAGGCAGTTTTGAAAGAACTCGTCCGGTGGTTTTCCTGCGACGCCACGCTTTCCCAAGGCAGCGAAAACGTCTTTGCGCGACATGCCTAACTGCAATGGGCCAATGCCAACGCCAGGGACAACTTCGTATTCCCGCTTCTTTGCCATAGGTTCGCCCAACAGGAGTATGTGCGACATGGTGTCGCAAAGAGAAGTTTCCTTACCCATAACTACCAAAATCGAAGCGAAAATGCCTACCCACCGCCGATCGGGACGTGCCGGCTGCGGCTGACGGACGAACGCAAGGAAAGCGGATCGGAGGGCCGGTTCGCATGGGCCGACCAAACGCCCAGCCGGTAGGAACTTGCCCTACTCTACTGCGACGCTCAAATCCCGGTGGGCGGGCGAAGACTTGGCCGACCCTACCATCTATTCCTTGGCAATCTCGCCAATTTGCCAACTGTGTAAACCGCTGTCTTTCAGCATGCGTTGGATGCTGTCGCCGAAGTGTGGGCGGACGACTAATACCAGGCCCAGGCCCATGTTGAATACCTGGGCCATCTCTTCGTCGTCGATGTTGCCAAGCCTCTGAAGCCAACCAAACACGGGTGGCACGGGCCAGGAGTCGTCGATTTCCACGCGTAGTCCGGCGGGCAGGATGCGTTCGAGGTTTTCTCGCAGGCCCCCGCCCGTCACGTGAGCGATACCGTGAATCACGTTCTTGATTTTGTAGTGGTTCAGTATCTCACGCAGCGGCTGCGCGTAGATGCGTGTCGGTGTTAACAGAGCTTCGCCTACCGTCTGGCCCAACTCTTCCACGTGGTCGTCGACATCCAAACCGGCCATCTCGAACACGACCTTGCGAACAAGGCTGTAGCCGTTGGAGTGCAGGCCGGCGGACGCAACGCCGATCAACATGTCTTCGGCCACGATCGCTTTGCCGTCAATCAGATGCTCGCGTTCAACGACCCCCACACAAAAGCCCGCCAAATCGTAATCGTCTTTCTGGTACAGGTCCGGCATGATTGCCGTCTCGCCGCCTAACAGCGAGCAGTCGGCGTCGACACAGCCGTCGCTGATCCCGGTCACGATTTGCTCCAATAGTGGCGGATCGTCGTGCGACATGGCGATGTAGTCCAGGAAGAACAACGGTTCGGCACCGCAACAGATCGCATCGTTCACGCACATCGCCACCAAGTCGATGCCAACCGTGTCGTGTCGGCCGCAGCGTTGAGCCACTTTCAGCTTGGTGCCAACGCCGTCGGTACACGCCACAAGGATCGGGTCCTGATATTGGCGGGCGAACAGTCGGCTGGCGAAATCCAACTGGTACAATCCGGCGAAACCACCGTCCAACTTCATCACACGCGGCGAGAACGTTCTGTGCATCAAACGCGGCAGACGTTCCATCGCGTTGCGATACAGTTCCAGATCGACGCCGGCGTCTTTGTACGTAGCTTTACTCATCAAGCGTACTTTCCGTGACCTTGTGGGCCGCTGCCCATCGCTTAGATGGCCGCCAATAAAGCGAAAACGAATATCCCGATTACCAAGACAACGATCCACAGCAATGAATACAGGACACCCATTATGTGACCTGCCTGCGTCAATCCCATTCCCCGCGAGTCCATTCGACCGGCTCGCATCTCGCGCAAATCGGACGCCCCCATTACCCACGCCATGACGCTGAATATGGGGCAACTGAACACCCAACTGAGAATTCCCAGGGTTAGAATGACTCCGCCCCGATGCGGCACCGAGTAGGAATCGGCACGGGCCGCAGCGTCCATCCTCGGGGCCGGCCCTGCCGGTGCCGTACGGGCGGGGCCAGGCATCGCTGTACTCGTAGGTGGGGCGACGTAAGGCTTGGGGCTCAAGGCACCGTAATACTCGTCGGCTGGCCGCCAATCACCATCACTGCCGATGCGTAACGTGCATTCGGCACTGACACGCCCCTCGGCCAACCAGCGATCTAGTTCCGTCTTCGTAACTGGGCCGTATACCTGCCCCTCCGGGGTCTTCATGAACCAATGATCATCCGCGTCCGGCGCTGCGGTCTCGGACGGTGCTTCCCCACCAGGAACGACATAGATCAAATTGCAGGCCGGACAGCGAGCTTGCTTCCCCGCGTGTTCATCGGGGACCCGCAACAGTCGCTCGCATCCGGGGCATTTCGTCTCGATAGGCATTCCGCTTCCTAGCACTGGACAACCGCAACCGAGCGAACGTGACGCCAAAAGGGCCAGTCTCGGGCTTGTATGTGCAAGTTTACTGCAACAGCGTCTGCGCTTCAACGAGCAGGACTCTCGTGGCGTACTTGTCGGCAGAAGCCATGGTGATCCCCTCCAGATTTGATCTCCCGTCTAGTTGCCCTCGCCGGCGCTCCCGAGTAGGCTAGACACCGCTATTTGCGTCTTTGCAGGTGCCGACGGGACCCGCTTGACGTGGGCTTCGCTGTGTTGGGACATTCTTCTTGGGCTGCATCGTACAAGGAGCCGATTCGATGATCCGAGTAGGCATTGCCGGTACTGGTTTCATGGGCTGGATTCATTACCTCGCTTATCAGAAGGTAAGAGGCGTCAAGCTGGCCGCCGTGGCCGATCCGATCAAAAAGCGATTGGACGGCGACTGGCGAGACATCAAGGGCAACTTTGGGCCTCCCGGCGAAATGATCGACCTTTCGGGGGTCGCGACGTACTCGGACTACAACGACATGTTTGCCGACCCGAACATCGACATGGTCGACATCTGCTTGCCGCCTTCCATGCACGCAAAGGCGGCAGTCGCGGCTTCAAAGGCCGGCAAACACGTTTTGTGCGAGAAACCAATGGCCATGACCACAGCCGACTGTCGGCGGATGGTCGAAGCCGCTAAGAAGGCGAAGAAACAGCTTTGCATCGGTCACGTGCTCACGTTTCTTCCCGAGTATGCCCATGTAATCAAGCTGAAGGAAAACGGCAAGTATGGCAAATTGCTGGGCGGCACGTTCAAACGAGTGATCTCCGACCCGTTGTGGCTAAAGGACTTCTATGATCCCAACGGTTGCGGCGGCCCGATGCTTGACTTGCACATACACGACGCACATTTGATCCGCGTCTTGTTTGGAATGCCCGCTGCCGTTTCAAGCCGAGGCCGCATGCGCGGCGAAGTGGCCGAGTACTTCAATTCGTTCTTCCACTTTGACGATCCGAGTATTGTGGTCAGCGCGGTCAGCGGCGTGATTAACCAGCAAGGCCGGTCATTCACGCACGGTTTCGAGGTTCACTTCGAGAAGGCGACTCTGCTATACGACCTTGCCGTCATTGGCGATGGAGTCGAAGTTCAGCCTTTGCGCATCCTTACGTCAACTGGCAAAGTCTTGACGCCGAAGCTGGGCGACGGAGATATGCCGCCAGCCTTCGAACGGGAAATCAAAGAAGTGGTCAGATCTGTGAACGCCAACGAACCATCGCCTTTGCTGTCCGGCGACTTGGCACGCGACGCGATCATTCTCGGTCACAAGCAGACCGAGTCGGTTAAGAAGGGGAAAGTCGTCAAGATCTGAGCAATTTGGCGACTTGGACTTATTCGTACGCCAATCGTCTAACCCGAAGCCGGAGGCGATGGTGTGCGCTGCATGTGGTCGGTCCGTGTCGTTTCGCGCCATCGCCTCCGGCTTCGGGTTAGACGGAAGAAGCGCAAAGCGGGTGTAAGCCGCCAGCGACGGGTGCGGGAGTCGGGCCAACGTCTACGCCTGCGCGGCGGCTTCCTTGGCGGCCATTTCGCGTTCGGCGATCAGGTCCTCTAGCCGCTCTTTCTCGCGCATTAGCTCTTCCACAGACATGCCCGCTGTCGCCTTGCCGTCGTTCGTCGGAATGTTGATTCCCTGCCCGCGTAGCCATTCGTCCACACGGTTCTGATTCTTCTTGTACAGATAGAAACCCAGTGCTGCTGCACCAAGCCCAACGGCAAAGCCGGTCACGTGATCGGTGTTGACGCTCATGGAATATCTCCTACTCTCTTATGTTGGTTAGCGAAATCGAATGGGGATACCGTCGCGCATGCGACCGTAGCCTTCCAGTACCTCGCCATGGATGCGAGAGACATCGTGTAGCTCTTCCCAAAGGCTGCGGAAGCCGCGTGTGCCGCCGCCAGTCATTACGTATTTCAACGCCCCCTGGAGGGCGGCGACGATTCGCAGTTGCTCGGGAGCGTCCCTGTCAGGCCCTACGACCAACTCGTAGCGAGAGCCGTTCCCATCGGGGTCCGGAACCTCCGTCGGTCGCACTTCCACGCCGGTCGGCGCGACTTCGATTAGATGACGACCGAATGTGGTCAGCCATGTTACGACTGACGCACTCAAGATATTGCCTCGCACGAGCGCCTTCGCCAAGTATGCCAGTGCCAGGACTTCTGGATCGAAGTATCCGCGTTCGCGAAGCTCTCGCCACGCGTGATCAACAACCGACCACCCGGTCGCCAGACCGGCGACCCAGTCAAGCCGCGACCGACCGCCAGCGGACGGTTTCAAGCCCCGCATCGTCAGCGCTGTGGCCAAGCCGATGGCCGACAGCACGGCGCTGTCCTGTAAGACCACCCGCTCGGGTTCGGCCAGCAGGCGGACTGGCTGACCACCTTGATCGAGCGCAAGCTGGAATGCAATCCGAAGCGTGATTTCTTCCTGACTGACCGAATGAGGATCAAACGACGCCAATAGAGATCGAGTCAACGGTGTGTACGCAATTTCGCCCATTCCCGCGTGATCACGCACCGAAGCGATCAATTGATCCGAGTCGGCTGGCGGTCGCGAAAAACGTACGCGCACTCGTCCGGGAAGTGAATGGACGACCGTGACGACTGGCTTATTGGTCGATTTCATCGGTGACGCTCCTCCACATCGTGAAACAGCATCCGCGACGAATTCAGTACAACGGCCACGGTACAACTGTTGTGGAGAACCGCGCCCCAAAACACTGGCAGCACGCCCACCGCCGCGAGCACGATACCTAGGCTATTCACGCCAATTGCCGTCAGGAAGTTCTGCCGGATAGTCCGCATGGTCTTATTCGCCAGATGGATCACCGCCGGGATCATCAACGGGTCGTCGCCCGTGATTGTGATGTCCGCAGCTTCCATGGCGATGTCGGTCCGCGTGCCGCCCATAGCAATGCCCACGTCGGCGTATGCCAAGGCGGGCGCATCATTGATGCCGTCACCAACCATGACCACATGCGTCCCGCGAGACTGAAACTTGAGCACGGTTTCCGCCTTGTCATCCGGCATGGCTTCGGCTTTGAATCGGTCCATGGTCATGCGAGTGGCAACGATTTCGGCGTGCTGTTCCACGTCGCCGGTCAGCAGGATGATGTCGTCCATCCCAATGTAGCGAAGACGGTTGATAGCCTTCTTCATATTCTCTCGAAGGCTGTCTTGCACTCCCAAGACGCCAAGCAGCCCGTCGTCGTCCGCCACGTAGACGATGCTCTCGCCACCGCGAGCCAGACGGTGCACGGCATCTGCGGCAGGGCCGAGATCGAATTCTTGTTCGAGCATAAAGCGGCGACTGCCCACTCGGATGCGGCGCCCATCCACTCGCGTCTCGACGCCCCGGGCGGTATATACCTGAGTGTCCGAGTGCGATGGTACGGGAAGACCGGTTCTGCGTACCTTTTCGACGATAGCCACGGCCAACGGGTGAGTGCTCGATTCCTCGGCGGCCGCGGCATACTGGATCAACTCGCGATCCGTCAATCGGCCCGAAGCTGGAATAATGCTGGTCACCTCGGGACGGCCCTCGGTCATGGTGCCCGTCTTGTCGAATACTAGCGTGTCCGCCTCGGAGAGGAGCTCCAGGTAGTTGCTGCCTTTGACAAGAATCCCATTGCGAGCGGCGGTGCAGATGGACGCCGAAAGCGCCGTGGCAGTCGACAATCGGACACCGCACGAGTAGTCGATGATCAACATGTTCAGCGCACGACCGGCGTTCCGAGTGACCAGATACACGATCCCCGCGAGCATGAAATTGACGGGTATGAACTGTGCAGATACTCGATCGGCAATGCTCTGCACGCTTGCTTTTCGATGCGTTGCCTCTTCGACCAAATGGACAATTCGGGCGACCGCCGTCTGGTCCCCGACTTTCTCGGCTCGCACGACGATCCGTCCGCTGCTGACCACCGTGCCCGCGAAGACTTCCTCCTGTTCGGTCTTGCGTACGGGCATAAATTCGCCCGTGATCGACGCTTGATCGACTGCTGCTTCGCCGGACTCGACGGTGCCATCCACGCTGATCTTCTCGCCCGTGTGGACCATGATGCGGTCGTCCACCTGGAGTTCGTCAAGGGCGACTCGTTCCTCGGTGCCATCGTCGCCAATTCGCCAAACGAAATCTTCGCCGACCGAAAGCATCTCGCGAATCGCGCGACGTGTCCGGCCCATGGTGTACGCCGTCAGCAGTTCGGCAATATCCGCGAGCCAGATGATGGTCAAAGCCGACCAAGCCCGCCCAGCCAGGATGCTGGCCAGGATCGCTGACGCGCTGAGTGTGTCCGCGTTCGGCCGAAAGCTGCTGGCCATCGAGCTCCAGCCGCTCCGAAAGATCGGAGCCGCCAAGGACAGTGCCGTGAGTGCCGGCAGCGACAAGAAGCGTCCCAGGAATGTCGTGGGGGTTGTTCGAGTGGACTTCTTGAACTGCGAAAACGCCAACGTGGCCGTCGTTACGCCGATCCGTCCAAGCATCTCCGAGATGGGTTCCTCCTGAAGTCGACGCTCGTTGACCGTCAGGAGGTTCTTCGCCACTCTTTCGGCCTTGTAGGCAATCAGCGAGTACGAACCAAGTACGGACTCGATCTGTTCAAGAATATCCGCGACCGTCGCCTGACCGGAGTCGAACATCACGAGCACATTCTCGGTCAAGACGGACACACGAGCCTGTTGGACCGGCAATAGGTCCTCCAGACGCCGGCGGATCTCCTCCGCGTACTCACTCAGATAGCGCAGAGCCCGAGAACCGACACGGACGCGTCCGGGAAGCTGGTGGATGATCTCACACCCAAGCAGCGGTTTTTCCTTTTTCCACAACATCGCCAAACGCTTTACTCCGCTTCACCACCATGCCCGAGCAGTTGGTGTATTCCCCACCACAACAAGGTGAAACCTCCCGGTACCGCCGCCTTGCCGTCTCGGAGCAGCTTCGTGATTCCCACAGCCGCCAACACGATCATCAGCGCCGAAGTGAAATCCAGTAACCCGCCCGTTCGGTCGTGGACAACGCGGTTCAGGCTGTCCACGAACGACCGGAGTTCCTTGACGATCCCTGGTCGCGGCGTCTGGTCCAACTCCTCTTCTAGACCGAGCAGACGAACCAGTGCCGCAAACAACAGTTCCGGTTCGACTTGGCCCACTCGATAGCAGACCAAGACGCTGCCTGTCGCTGCATTCACTTCCACGGATTGCACGCCGTCCAAGGTCGGGAGTTTTTCACGAGCTAGATCCGCCTGATCCGGCTGCTCGGGCAAAGATGGTACGCGGAAGCGTGCTCGCCCTGGCACTCGGGGGCGCCAAACTTGCTCTTTCCTGGTTAACTGAGCTGGTTTTGT
>CAZUAH010000419.1:0-12288 GCA_964617665.1 uncultured Pirellulaceae bacterium | reverse complement strand
CCCCTATTCTAGTACCTGCCCCCGCCGCCGCCTTATTTATGCGTGAGCTGTCAAGTATGGGACGCAACTGGCAACAAACGCCAGGAAGTCGAATTGCCCGACGACGCTCCCGTCAATCGGATCCTGGCCGTCCTGTTGGGTAAAATGCAGCTTCCGCAGACAGCACCGGACGGACAGCCGTTGAGCTACAAATTCCACCACAAGCGGTCTGGCAAGCAGTTATTGGACGATCAGTGCCTTGCCGACGCGGGCGTGGAGGAAGGAGACGTCTTGAGGCTTCAACCTGAAATCACGGCCGGTTGCTGCACGCGTCTAATCTGAACGAATCTCAAACTCGTCCAATCCCTTGAATTCGATCCCGAACGGGCAGCAAGCCCTAGCAAACCCAGTGATCTCCAGCGGTCTACCTGAATTTCAGCGCCCTTGAAGGAATCGGCGGGATGCTGGACCGAAGAAAGGACCCCGGAAGGATAAGAAACCGTGAGTGAGTCGACGATACGCGTTACCGAAGACGAGGCTCATGATCCAGACGATGACCGGTTTGGACGGTTTCGTTTGATCGGCTGGTGGGACCAGGAGCGATTGGCCAACGCAAAAGCCCTTGTGGTCGGTGCCGGAGCACTTGGGAACGAAATCGTCAAGAATCTGGCGTTGCTGGGCTGGGGAAATCTGCTGATCGCGGACATGGACCACATCGAGAACTCTAACCTGTCGCGATCTATCCTTTACCGCGAGCATGACAACGGCCGTCCGAAGGCAGAGATTGCGGTACGGGCCGCCAAGGATATCTACTCTGAACTCCGAGTTCACTCCTTCCATGGCAACGTCGTCCATGATCTCGGATTGGGCGTTTACCGCTGGGCCGACGTCATCATTGGCGGCCTGGACAACCGCGAGGCACGCCTGTCGATCAACCGCAACTGCTGGAAACTGAACCGGCCGTGGATAGACGGTGCTATCGAACAGATCCAGGGCTGTGCCCGTGTTTTTGTTCCGGACGGACCGTGCTACGAATGCACGATGTCAGAACTCGATTGGCAACTACTCCAGCGGCGACGCTCGTGCAATCTGCTCAGCCGGTCCGAGATGGAGGAGGGCCGGACTCCGACGACACCGACAATCAGCTCGATCATTGCCGGTGTACAATGTCAGGAAGCCATCAAGCTGGTTCATGGACTCGACACGATGCAGGGATGCGGGTGGATATTCGAAGGTCTTAGCGGCGATTCGTACCAGGTCGAATACCAGCGCAAAGCTGATTGTTACAGTCACGAGATTCTCGACGAGGTGATTCCTCTGGACGTTTGCGCGGCGGATGTCACCGTCGCGGATTTTCTCGGCGAGGCTCGCCGACTGCTTGGCGACGATGATGTGGTATTGGAGTTGGGACGCGACGTGTTGGAGAAGCTGGCATGTCCACAGTGTGGTGACGAAGAATCGCTGTTTATGTCGTTAGGCAGTGTGGGTATGGACAAAGCCTACTGCCCCAAATGCACGGATGTCCGTCGCGAGGTCGTGACGTTCTACAAAATCGGCGGAGACGAGCCTTTCATGAATCGCAGCCTTCGTGAGATTGGCGTTCCTGCTTTCGATATCGTATTCGCGCGAGTCGGCGAACGGTTGATAGGTTTAGAGCTTTCGGGCGACGCTGCCAGTGTGCTCGGACCGTTGATTGGCAATGAGGACGAGGTCGAATGGGCGTAAAACGCGAGCCACAAAACGACTCGTCGGAGCCGGACCTGTCGTCGGTTGATGCCGCCGATTGGCCACAGCGGGAATTCCCGTCAGCCCGAGGCGATCGTGGTGAACATGTTCCCATCGTCATCAGACAGTCCGTCGTGAATGCGATTCGTCGTCACGGTCAACAGCATCCGGATGTGGAGGTGTGCGGCGTCTTGGTTGGCCGCGGATACCGAGATGATGAAGGCCACTTCGTTTATCTCGAGGGGTTCATTCGGGGCGACCACGCCGGTAGCCAAGCGGCGCAGGTGACGTTCACCGGCGACACTTGGAATCACATCTACGAGGTGCTCGATGAGGGATGGCCTGACAGCCGAATTCTGGGCTGGTATCACACACATCCTGGATTCGGCATCTTCCTGTCGGGCATGGACATGTTCATTCACGAGAGTTTCTTCAGTGCACCGGAGCAAGTGGCTCTGGTCTACGACCCTCTCAGTGGCGATGAAGGACTTTTTGTTTGGGAGAAGGGAAGCCCCGTAAGAAGGAGATTTCTGGTGGAAGACGATGCCGAAGAGGTCCCCGCCCTGCAGAATGTGACGGTGGCTGCTTCGAAAGACACGTCAGAAGGCACTCCGGACTTGTCGAAGAGGCTCGATGGCATTCGACGACGTCTGAACGCGTTGTTGATCTTGGTTGTTCTCCTGTGGATCGTAGCTATTGTTTGGCCCTTTGGAGCGTTCTGGCTCTGGGAGCATTTTGGTGACCGTATCGACGCCCCGAGCCCTTCGGGCATCCAAGAACCGTTCCGGATCTCCCCGCATTCGCCTCTTGAAGCACCAGACACAGAGGAGTCGGGTTCGCCTGGACCAGACCACCGTGTTGGAATTGACGCGATAGATCATCCATCGGGGGAGCAGACTCACGACGTGGATCAACCCACATCTCAGGATGCCGTCGAGCGCGATCAACCGAACAGCGATGGGAAGGATGCTCCCGAAGGGAGCGGTGACCGTGACGAGGCTCGAGTGAAGAAGGAGTTACCCACCTCGGGCTCTCCTCCCGAGACCACTCCGCCACCTGCCAAGGAGAAACCTGTACCCGCGCGATCGGACGCAGAGGCACCATAGAACAGGCCAGGATTCAGCACGGCAAGCAGCGGGGCCTTAGAACACCAAATTGGCGAAATACGGCAGACCCATGTCAGACTCAGGCGAAAAGATTGTAATCCGACCGGAGGACCTATCGCCAGAGACGGACGAGCCGATTGTGATCGCCGGAAGCGGCCTGGAGGAGACAGTAAACGTCCCGCAGTCTGCCCCGACTTCGCTGCCGCGGTGGCAATTGGCAGTAATCACGCTTGTTCCTCTCTGGAATGCGTGGACTTGGTGGCGTTTGCCCGTTCAGGGGCAGACTGGACGTCGCTTGGCGAAAGCGTTCGCGGTGATCCTGGCGATGGTCTCGATTGTATGCCTTGCCGGTTTGGCCTTTCTAGTCACTCGCGAGCCAATTACCTGGATCGAGCGTATCGCCAAGACCGCCGAGCGAAGCGTGGTTATGATCCAAAGCGGTGATTCCATGGGTACCGGGTTCGTTGTCGCTGAGGACGACGGACGGTGTCTCATCCTCACCAATAAGCACGTGGTTGGCGATGCACAAGACTGTTTGGTTGGAGGCCGAGTGGTGCCGCCAACGCCCGCCCACGTCGCGGGTCGGGCACGTGATGACGGCGTTGATCTGGCGCTTCTTGTCGTCACAAGTGACGCCCTGAAGACATTGGGCCCCATCGCTTCCTTCGAATCGGCACGGGCGGGACAGCAAGTCGTGGCCGTGGGGCATCCCAAGGGCCTGGACTACACGATTACCGAAGGGATTGTCTCGGCCAAGCGATCGGGGATGTTGCTGCAGACGAGTGCTCCGATCAACCCGGGTAACAGTGGCGGTCCACTTGTAAACAATCGAGGCGAAGTCGTGGGCGTGAACACAATGATTGTAGATCCCGCCGAAGGCTATGGCCTGAGTTTCGCTTTTCGAGCCGATTTGATTCGCGATGAAGAGGCGTGGGACTTCACGACCGACATTTCGGGGCTGCTTCGGCGAGCCCGTGACTAGCTGTGCTCGAAAGAGCTGCAGATCCGAGGAACTGCTTCATGTCAGATGGAAAGATCCGCGTCTCCTGGGAAGAGATGAACTCCCCCGAGGTCGATCTCAAGATCAAGCAGCAGGAAATGCTCGGTCGAGCTCAGGACCACCAGCGTCAGCAGGGGCCGCCTCCGCTTCCAGGGAAACGACAAGGCGGCTCTCTCTTGCGCAATGCGATTGTGTACATGGCTCTGTTCGGTTTGGCCGGTGGCATTCTGGCCTGGTTTCTTGGTGAAATGGCGATGGTCGTTTTTCCGGATAGACGGGAAGCGGCCGGGGAGTTCTTCTACCACTACGAACAAATCGAAATGCAATTGGCCCGAGGCGAAATCACGGAAGCCGAGGCACAGCGACTTACCGATGAGCTCGGAGTGGAGTACGGGGACAATCCCTACGTGGCGATCTTGACCGACGAATCGCTTGACGATGCCGAAAAGGACCGCCGCATCTCAGCAATGGCTGGCAAGGATACGATCACAGGTCTCATAGGAACATCCATGCTGTTCTTTTCCGTCGGAGTGACCATTGCGATCTCGCTGGCCATTGCCGATCACGTCACAGGGCGGAATTGGCGAGGCGTTGTTGTCAATGGTTCTGTCGCCTCAGTACTTGGGCTTATCGGTGGAGCCGTGGGCGGTATCGCAGCCAACATCCTGTACAGCATGTTGGGAGGCGGCGGCGAGGCTTCCGTCAAACAGATCATCGCCAGAATGCTCGGCTGGGCAGTGCTTGGGGTATTCCTCGCCATTGCGCCTGGTGTTGTGCTTAGGAGCTGGAAGCGGTTTGGGATCGGCTTGGCGGGCGGTTTCCTTGGTGGCTTGTTTGGCGGATTGCTATTCGATCCCATAGCCATGGTTACCGACAGCGGCGTACTCAGTCGCTGTGTCGCGATCGTTGCGATTGGCGTTGTGGCTGGTGTCGGCACGGGGCTGATCGAGAATGTGGCCAAGAGCGGATGGCTGCGTGTCGTGGGAGGGCTGATTGCGGGCAAGCAGTTTATCATCTACAAGAATCCGACCTATCTGGGCAGTTCACCTCAGTGCGAGATCTACTTATTCAAGGACCCACAGGTCGGTCCGCGGCACGCCGCGATACATACGGTTGCGGGTGGCTACGAGCTTGAGGATCTGCAGTCCGGTACGGGGACGCTGGTCAACAGTCGGCCTGTTTCTCGAGTTCGCCTGAGGAGTAACGACCAGGTCCAAGTCGGAGCGACGATTCTGCTGTTTCAGGAGAAGGAACGTGGTGGCTCCTGAAAGGGCCGAGTGCTATGGCGAGTCTGATTGTAGAACACGGGAGTCGAAGATCGGTTATGCCGTTGGAAGATCGCGTATCCATAGGAAGCGGTGCCTCCAGCGATTGCGTCATCGATGGAGTGGCCTCGACCCAGGCTCGGATACGTCGCGACGGCCGCGCCTACGTCCTTATCCCCGTTGATTCGGGCCAGCCGGTATTGGTCAACGGTGAACGTGTCCCCGGACGCCATTGTTGGCTCCGAAATGGTGACCAGATCTCCATCGGGGATGCCAAGCTTGTGTTTCAAGCTCACACTGAGAAGAAAGCTGCAGCGAAGCAGAACGGTGGATCCGGACGCTCCGCCAAGCAGGCCGATCAAGCCTCCGGTAAGACCGTCACGTTCTTTTGTGAGTGTGGAAATCGCCTTCGGGCGCGCAAGGCGCTGGCTGGACGTCACGGCAAGTGCAAGCTCTGTGGCGAGCGAGTACAGATTCCGAACGCGAGCACCGACGTCGATCAAGCGGAAACGAAACCGAGCACGAAGGCGACGCCTGAGCAAGGCCCGGAGGTATTCACGGCAGAGTCGGTGGAAGAGATCTGCTGCATCTGCCAATGCCCTATCGAACTCCAGGACGAATTGACCGTCTGCGACGCGTGCGGTCTACCATTTCACGTGGAATGTTGGGGGGAAAACCTAGGCTGTGCAGCTTACGGCTGCCGCAACGTCGATGCTCTGAAACAGGGTCCCGACTTGTCGATTGGCGGCCAAGGTATGCCTTTGGGAGGAATCGAGCCAGTTCCGCTCCCAAACCCGATGATGCGGCCAACCAGCGCGGCGCCCGAGGATCAGATTCCGTGGGAGTTCCTCCTCCTGGCAGGCAGTGTTCTCGCCGCACTCATGTCCATCATCACTTGTGGCTTTCCGTCGTTGGTGGTTGGCGGACTAGCTTGCGTGTACGCCGCGAAAACCGAACAGCCCAAGTTTCATATCCTTGCCGCCGTGTGGGGAGTTTGCATAGTGGCGTTCGTGGTCGGGGCGATTCTGTCGTGTTTCTTGTGGATGGCTTAGGCAGTAGTATGTATGCCCGTTGCGGTTGAAGGGCAACCTGTTTGTGCGGCTATCGATATCGTCAGGTAGATTGAGGCCAGGGTGGCCGGGGTTGGAGGGCGAAAGCCCGAAACCCCGGGGCTTCCCTCGCTGACGCTCAGTCCAGCCCCGGCCACCCAACCTGACATTGACCGAAAGACGATCCACTATCCTGCAAACGAGGCATTGGAGACAGCAACGCATGATCAATTTCTCGTGTCCTAAATGCGGCAGGCACTTCTCCGTACCAGACTACGTCGCGGGCCAGAAGGGCAAGTGCAAAGCATGCGGATGTGCAATCGTGGCTCCAAAGCCCGGTAGTGCGCCATCCGAGCGGATTGTGAGTAAGCCGAAGGTCGAAAGCAGTACGGCAGCGCCTACCAATGCACAGCCGACCGCCCAACGAGCAAACGTCCCAAACGTCACATCACCAGCACCCTCGGTCAGTGCCGGAGGTGCGGCAGCAGTTTCCCAGCCCAAGAAGAAACTTCCGATGCGGATCCGCCGCCTAGTGGCCGATGTCGAACAGGTTCGGCTCGCATTCGGGAATTTTCCACTCATCAAGATCCGTGGCGTGGCGGGCAACCCTCCGGAGTTGTACCAAGTCGAGTACCATGTGCGAGGATTGGTAAGAGGTCCTGACGGCAAGCCGGTGTACCATGATCACCACTTGGTCGAGATCCAGTTGACTCGGGAATACCCACGCCAAAGCCCAAAGTGCAGGATGCTTACCCCGGTCTTCCACCCCAACATCGAACCGGCAGCCATCTGTGTCGGTGATCACTGGACCGCCGGCGAGCGGCTTGTGGACCTGATAATACGAATCGGGGAGATCATCACTTACCAGGCCTACAACATCCAGAGCCCGCTGGATGGCGAAGCAGCCATGTGGACGGACCAGAACCGCGACCACCTGCCCACCGACAGCCGTAATCTGCGCCCTCCGAGCCTCGATTGAACTCAACCGCCCGCAGACGGGCGCGTCTTATCGTTCGCCATCCGAGTCAGCGGGGGGCTCGATGACGATCACTTCCATTTCCTCGGGTTCGCGGTTTCCCAACTGGCCAACGCCCACAACCAGTCCTCGTAATTGGTCCTTGGGTTTTCGGTTGCCGATGAAGAAGCTGGCGGCATAGCCAAAGACCAATGTGAAGCCAACTCCGAAGGTCACCGACCAGATGCTTGCCAATCGTTCTCCAAAAGGCCACAACCAGACAAAGGCCGTGTAGCTGTTGGCGACCGTAATCCAGATGGTGAATAGTGTACCCGCGACCAGCGAAACGAGCGCCGCTCGAGCCGTGCAGCGTCGAGTGAAAACGCCCAACAAAAAGATGGCCAGCAACGGCCCGCCGAAGGTGTTGACCACGGCAATCATGATGCTGAAGATGTCGCCGATCTGAGCGACGATCAACGAGAATACCGTCGCGGCAATGCCGATCACGAGCACCAACGGTCGTCCGAGTTTCAGTTCGTCCTCTTCGCCTAGACTCTCCTCGGGTTTGTCTACCTTGGCAGCTAGCCAACTCCGACCGATGCCCAACCGGCGGTGGAAGTCGGTGATGAATAGAGTGCAAATCGAATTCAGGCCCGAATCCATCGAAGACATCGACGCGGCGAACAGAGCGGCCAGGATCAGGCCGGCAATGCCTAACGGCAAGTGCTCGGTAATGAAGCGCGGCATGAGTTCATCCTGAGCCCGCTGGTGCAAGATGACCTCGTCGCCGCTTCGCATGGCCAGCTTGTCGATATCCAGCCTTTCCGTTTGCGGATCGACCAGCCCCTCAGCTTCGGCGTACGGTTCTTTGCTGTTCGGCCGGAGCACGCGGCCTTGTTCGACCAGCTCCTCGATAGTCGAAGCGTCCAGACGGTCCTCGTCCCACGCAATCAAAGGCTTGCCGTCGGTTGGGTCCAGTATCACTTCGCCCGTCGTCATGCTTTTCTTGGGCTCGCCCGTTTTGGGATCGATCAATGGCCGTTCCCGCGTGTCCGGGAAGGTGAGCGACTGACCGGTTGCGTTGTCGACGTTGGTGACCCAAATCGGTCGCATCGATTGCGGGTTGTTCTGATAGAAAGCCAGCATGCACAAACCGACGTACAGCAGCGCAGGTCCCATGAACGAAACACTTACGCAATTCAATACGAACGAACGCCGAGCGGTTGGCACGTCCTTGGCTGTCAGAAATCGTTGGGCGGTGATCTGATCGGCCACGTAGAACGAAAGCACGGCCAACACAAAATGCGGCAGGGCGCCCCACACACACCATTTGTCCGACCAACTGAACGTGAAATCCGTTACTTGGTTGCGCTCCAAGGCGACCGTCGTCTCCCAGACACGATTGGCCCCGCCGTCCAAGCTCCACCATACGCCACCGATGATCAGCACCAGCCCGCCGAACATCACCAGGGCCTGGATTACGTCCGTCCAAATCACCGCTTTGATGCCGCCCAGGTAGGTATATGCGGTACCGACAACTCCCAGCATGACCAGAAGCAGCCACATGGGGACATCCAATCCGGCCGCCACCACCAAGACTTTGCACGGGGCGTACATAACGCCGCCCATCCATAGAAGCCGCCAGACAATGAACACCAGACTACTGACCAAACGCGTCGGCGCATCGAAACGCAGTTCCAGGTATTCGTAGACAGAATATAGTCTCAGACCTTGATACAGCGGCAAGAAGAACTTTGCCATGATGGGCAAGGTCAACCAGATGCCGATCGGCAGCAAGAGAAGTTTCAGCCCGTGGTAGTACGCTTCGCCAGGAACACCGGTATAGCTGAGCGCTGACAGCAGAGTTGCCATCACGGACAAACCAATCGGGAACCAAGTCATGGTTCGGCCGGCGAGAAAGAAATCCTTGCTGCTGCGTTGTTCGCGGCTGAAGTGCAGGCCGATCAGGACCATTACGACCAGGTACAGCCCCAGCACGCCATAGTCGATTTGGTTCAGGGCAAAAAGCATTTCACTCATTCGTGTGTCGTAGGCCGCGTCTTCCGGAAAACCCAAACCGCGGGCCACGTTGCTATGTCACGCGGCTAAACAACGGGTGCAGTATCCCAGAAGTGTACGCCGGTTATCGCGGTGACGGAATCCGTGACAGCAGGCTATTCAAGATCCGACTGCCGGCGTCTCGGCTGACTAGCTCCCCGCGGTCGCTTCTTGCCGGTCAGCGGACCATGTGGTGGCGGAGGGCCGGGCGAACCGATATCGATGCCATCGCCGAAATATTTTCGCTTCGCTATCGGATGGTTGACCACATGCTCTGGGGGGCCGTGACAAAGCACCTTGCCCTCATCGATCACATAGCTGCGGTCGGTGATCTGCAACGTTTCGCGAACTTGATGGTCCGTGATCAGAATCGCAATCCCTCGCGATCGCAGGTTGCGGATGATCGCCTGAATGCTCTGGATGGTCACGGGATCGATGCCGGTGAACGGCTCGTCCAAGAGAATAATCTTCGGGTTCGAGACCAGGCAGCGTGCGATTTCTAATCGTCGACGCTCGCCGCCCGACAGCGAACCCGCGATCGACTTCCGCCGTTTCGTTATCTTGAACTGCTCCAGCAACTCCTTGCAGCGATCGCGGCGTTCTCGCCGCTTCATGCCCAGCAACTCCATCACCCCCAAGAGATTCTGCTGGACATTCAACTTCGCGAAGACGCTTGGGTCCTGCGGCAGATATCCCATGCCGCCGTCCTTGGCTCGACGAAACATGGGCCAATCGGTTACCTCTTGGCCGCTTAAGAAGACTCTTCCCTCGCTCGGTTCAATCATACCGCACGTCATGCGGAAGCATGTGGTCTTTCCGGCGCCGTTTGGCCCCAGCAGACCGACGATCTCGCCCGGTTCCACGTGAAGGTCCACGCCGTCCACCACGCGACGGCGACCGTAAATCTTCACCAGTCCTCGGACTTCGAGAATCTTCATTGCCAAGTCCTCCGTGACGTGAGCGTTTGTCTACCTAATCAATCCCATTCGTTTCACATTTGGCAAGAACGGAATGGGACGCCGCCAAGCGTGCGGCCAGTAAATCAACACCGCTTTGCCGGTCAATAACCTGCGATCGACGTGGGCGTCCGGCTGTGCGCCACTGAAAGGGAAACCTTCACCGGGATTAGGCCTTGACCACACGCGGGCATCACGACTCTGCGGGCTATTGTCTCCCATGGGGAAAAATTCGTTCTCGCCCATGGTGAACTTAGCGTCGTCACGACGAGAATCGAACAGCGACGTTTCCGCCCACAACTCCGGCCTTGCCATTATCTCTGGAATTGGAATCTCTCCCAAGTAACTGTACTCGTTGTGTGGCGACGATGGCGTTACAGCAACGTAGTAGACATCTCGGTACAGCCGCAATCCAGTGACTCCCAACTCGACACCTTTGGCACCTACCCCAGCTGGCTCCAGATCACCGGCGTCGGCTTGGCTCCATTTGGGTTTGCCGTTGTCGTCCGGTTTGTACGTGGTCGGGCCATCGAATTCGACCACCCGATTATTGACCCACAGCAGAATCTCGTCGTCGCAGTTGGACAACCGCAGACTATACGAACCGGCACCCTGAATCTTGGTTATCGCTTTCGGCTGTTGCGACTCGGTACCATCATCTGCGATAAAGTTCTCGCTGCCGCTGTCGATCGACAGCACTGCTTCGCCCGTGGCTACGTCAATACGGCACGTGTAGTGCACGCCTCCTTCAACCAACTCCAACGACAACTGTCCGCTATCGCCCTTCACATCCACATCACACTCGAAGGCCAAATCGCCGACCCAGTGATGCCCCGTGGGTCTCATGCCGTGTATTCCCATGATCTCCCGGAGCTTTCTTCGCGACATCCCAGGCACATCCTCCGAGTATTCTACGCCGTCGTTGTACGCGTAGTGGTCGGTAACCAACTGGCCCGTTATTTGGCCATCTGCAAGACGTTGGGGTGCTCTTCCTCCTCTGATCTCCTCCCAGTCCTCTTCCGAAGGAACCACGTGCCGGTAACGCAGCCAGACTTCCTCTTCCGGTAATCCAGCCGTTTCGCAGCCATGTCCCCCTGGGGCTTGCCGCCAAGCGGGTGCGTCGGACGACTTCCAATCCTGCCAGCGGGGCGGCCAGCCTGCCTTGGTCAACTGCGGGGATCGATAGTCGGTATCGTGCACCAACTGCAGCATCGCTCTCAGCTTGCGTGGGGGTTTGCGGGCGATGTGAAACTTGCCGTCGCCATTCTTGTTGTCCCGCGCGAAGATGTCGCCGTGGCGAATCAGAATTGTCTCGTTCGGCTTTCCTACAAGCCGCTTGATGTAGTTCTGTTTGGCGTTGCCGGGGAACTTAAAGACAATCACATCCCAACGGTCTGGGTCGCTGAACTCGTAGGTGAATTTACTGACCAGAATCCGGTCGCCGTTGAAAGACCTCTCGTTGGGCGAGTCCTTCTTGTCCAGGATCATCGTATAGCGACAAATCGGACATGTGCTTGCCACTACCCGACCGTTGTTCGTCTTGTTTTCACAACTCGCGCCGGTGCGATACTCGTATCCGCACTCCTCGCAAGCCACTTCCATGTGGCGGCCTTGCAGCGTAGACGCCATCGAGCCGGTGGGAATGACGAACGCTTCGGCGATGAAGGCACGAAATAGAAAGGCCAGAATCACAGCAACCACAATCGATTCGATCGTCTCTCGCGTCGCTCGGCCGCTGGCTTCTTTGGGTTTCTCTTCTACTATCTTCTTGAGATTCAGCGCCGCCTTTCCGGAGACGCTCGGTCTGGATTTGTTCATCTAGCAGTACTTTCTCGGGACGGACGCCGTGTACAGGCCATTGTCCGCATACGTCGCAAATTGGCGGGAAGTTCGACCTCAACGAGTCTATTCGTCGAGCAAACCGAGAATATAGCGAAAAAAGTGGAATGCCGATACTTCGGGTCTCCAGAACGCCGGGCTCGTCGGCTGTGAAAAAGAACGGGAGGTCCAGGCGTGACGCGCATGACCTACTGGATCGTCTATCGATCAATGTCAGATTGCGTGGCCGGGGCTGGACCGAGCGTCAGCGAGGGAAGCCCCGGGGTTTCGGGCGTGGGCCCGCCCCCCCCCGCCCCCCCCGGCCGCCACGCCCGCCCACAAAAAACCCCCCCCCCCCCCGCAAACCGGGGGACACC
>CAZUAH010000418.1:0-12338 GCA_964617665.1 uncultured Pirellulaceae bacterium | reverse complement strand
ACCGCGGGCATGATGCCGCCGATTTTTCCACCGGTATTGTCGGCATGGGTGCCGCTGACGAGGCCAATGCATTTTGGGCCTTCGGGTTTCAATGTGGAACCCGGAATGTGCGGTGCTGGTGAAAAGACGGGACCTCCGCTCATTCCACCTGCCGTCGCGCCGTCTAGCAATATGCCGGGCACTGTGCCGTCCGGCGTGGGTAGATCGGTGATGCCGGTGGCAACTCGGCTGTAACGGGAAATCGGGTTGAACCTCGGCCCTCCGCCCAGCCCCATTGGAAACCCTATCGCTTCGACGATCGCTCCGCGAGCCGGTGCGACGAGTTCGCCCTCCAGCATCTCCACCGGCCAGGCGCGAGATTCGAGTTCTTCGGCCAAGACTTCGCGTTGCACTTGCAGCGGCAAGACGGAAACGTCGGCGGTGTCGTGATGACGCCATTGGAGTGGCCCTTCGCGTGGTACCACATCGCCCAGTCGAAAGCGCAAGGGTTCTTCATCCGGTTGATACATGAGCAACTCAGTGGGGCGATCGGTATGGAGCCCCACGTGCCGAGCGGTCACCAGGTAGAGCGCACTGTTGTGCTTCACAAGGAAGCCGGTGCCGCCGATGGGTTGGAGGTCGGGCAACATTTGCTTGGTCTTTGGATCGCGGAGAAACCGCTCGAGAGTTCTTCCCCCTTTTTCTACGGTGGCAATCTTCATAGTGCGAATCTGGGCGACGCAATGCAATGATTCGTCGCCATCTGCCTGTAGACGTGAGGTCGGGATCACAAAGAAGCCTATAACCCCAATTACCAAAAGACCTTTCATGCTGGTTCTCCACTGTGCCGGATTCGCCGGCGTTTGAGTAAGTGACTATTCGTATGATCCCATTTGTCACCGCTTAGCATCGAAATCGGCCTTGACCTGTTCCATCTCCGCAGCAATCAGTCTCAGGCCGTCCGCTACGATGGGGCGATGTTCCAGCGGAAGGCACTCCCACACGCGACGGCGCAGGGTTTCCGATTGCTTCCAGAGTTTTCGCTGAAGTCGCCGGCCCTCTTGCGTCAAACAGACCAGCTTCGCCCGAGCGTCGTCCGGATGCTCGTCACGCCGGACCAGCCCGTTGCTCTCCAAGCGTTTGACCATGTTCGCCGTGGTGCTTGCATCGTATCCGGCGCGATCGACCAAATCCTGCTGAGTTACGCCGTCCTCGTCCGCGAGCAGCTTTAGCAAGACAAACTGATCACCGTTGCAATCGAACGGAGCACAATGCGCGTTCGAACAACGGCGCAGAGCGAAGTACGCGTCGCGCAAGAGCATGCCCAACCCGAGCCGACCTGGGTCGTAGTCAAGCTCGCGATCTTTGTCCATTTCGACAAGAGGCTCTTCTGTGGTCATCAGCGATTCACTCCCGTTTATCTGACGCATGCGGGGTATTTCAACCTGAACGCCCGACTATTCCAGCATTCGTTCAAACGGCTGAATCGCCGGGTCGCCGATAACGACGTACAGCAAAATGTTCTGCGGCGGCTGCCGTCCCATGGCCGGCTCCTCGGAAACTACAAATCCCCCAGACGTCGTTCCCTGTATGTCGATAATGCCGTTCATCAGTTCTTGGTACGCCTCACCAACGGTCTTGCCCTTTATCCACGCCTCCAAGACGGGATACAGATGGGGGAACCCCTGACTCAAACGCATATGCCCGAACACAACACAGGCGCCGTTATCAATCGCTCGCACCGCGAAAGCATCGCGGGCTTCGACGTCATAGCCGCCAGGTGCCTGACGCATGGCCGGGAAATCCGACGTCTTCGGCGCTGCGGCAAAACAGGAGCCGCACAGTACGACCTTTGCGGACAGCTCTTCGGGAATCGCGCCGATATCGACACCACAGGACATTCCAGGAACGCCGTGACCGTGCATGACCAGCAACGATGCTTTTTGAAGTTGCCTCGCCGCTTCGCCGGGAAATTGTTTGAGGAAGTCGCCACGGCTCTTGCTCTGGTAGCTCCAAGACTGATCGCCGGGCAGCTTGGGTGCTTCGGTCGCGCGAGAGCCATAGATGGCGACCGTCGGTGTCTTGCATCCTTGTTCGGCAAAGAGGTTCCGCAAAATGCCGGATTTCTGCAACGACCGAAGCTCTCGCGTTGAAGGCACCTGACTGATCGCGAACGGTTGAAACTCCTGCGACGCTTGCGGTGCGTACCTGATGGACCTGTCGATCAGCCCAGCAAAATCCTCTGCATTGGATGCCAATAGCAGTCCTGGAAAAGCGTCGAGTTGCGGATCTTCGTCGATCGTCGAAATCAACTCCCACATCCCCAGCAGCATGTTCTCGCGGTACGTTCCCATGCGTGGGGCGATTGCCAGGTAGCGGACGTTCGCTTCCTGAAGCCGCTTGCGAACCTTGGCCATCGCGTCCGGGTTCTTGTGCAGCAAAGCGAGGTCATCGACACGCAGGATCAGTCCTTCGCGATGTTTTGCTAGACGCTCGATCGATTTCAGATAACTCGGCTCGGCATGGTCGGTCAGGATGACATACTTGTCGCCGTCAACCGCGTGTGGCCCGGTCTTCATGACAAACGCCGAGTTTTGCATCGCCTGCCGCGACGCCCGTGTACCTGGGCCGATGCGCAGCAGATCATCGACATCCGGAATGGTCAACTTGGCGACCTCGCCCGCTTCCCGGGGTTGCGGTCGATTGGGCGCGCCGGCTGTCCCTTCGATCGGAATCCCAAGCCCGCGGCGGAAATTGGCAATCTCGGACTCGGTGGCGGTTCCGTCCTTATCCGCATCCCAGCGCGAGAAATTTCGACTGAACGGTGGTTGAGTCATCTCGTCCTTCGTCAACTTGCCGTCACGATTCTTGTCCAACCGGCTGACCAGCTCGCTGACCGACGGAAGTCCGCCGCGCCGCTGACCCGGCCAGTTTTGATTTCCGCGACGGCCCGCTTGTTGTCCGAAACTCGAACCAACCCCAACCAAGACAATGGCACACGTAATGACGAACCGCTTTCTCAGCAACATCGCTTTCTCCTTCTGGGCGAACGGCATTCGAGAGGTCCCCGTAGCTACGGTCACCAGACCGTGGATTCCACCGTCTCGCGACGGTGGCTACTTGTGGGCTCATTTCTGCCGCTCGTCTTGGATCACACCCGGCAACTTATTCAGTAGACATAATATATGCCTACTTAACAACTGGGCGGTCCGAGGGTTTCGCTCATTTTACGGATTTTTCAGAGAATGTGATTTCCACGGGAAATGAGATTCGGTAGCTGGACTTCGCAGAGGTGCGACATCGAACTGACTACCCAAACCGCATTCGTCGACCACGGGTTCGCGCAAGAGGCCGCACCTGCGGTTGTCTCGATACGCAAGTCGCTATCCTGCGGAGGTGTTCACGACCGCAGCAGACAACGGCAGTTTGCTTAGTGCATTCCGTGGCGCACCTCCAAGAGTTGGCAGCCAGGGTTTGAAGACGGGGGCAGTCTCCTCCTCTCTTCCGAGAGAATCTCGCGAGTTCGTCTGAGATGCTTCGCAAAGCTGTGAAGACGCTCAGGAGCTCCAAATCGACAATATCACGATGCAGCGAATCGACTGGCGATCTGTTCGAGAAACGCGGCGGACTTGGCGTGTGTATCGAGCGGTTCGTTGGGGTTTCGTTCCCATTCGATGCCGAAATAGGGATTCTTGATGTTCAGCTTGTCGACTTCGGCCAATATGTCGGCGATGCGTCCCTTGCCGTGGCCCCAGATCACGTCTTTCGCACCACGGACGCCGAATTGGTCGAGGTCTTTCAGGTGGAACGTCTTCACCCGTGGGGCAACCTTGTTGAGCGTATCGACCGGTTCAAGTCCGCAGCGGCACCAGTGGCCCGTATCGCAGCAAAACCCCATACCCTTCGACCGCCCCTTCACTGCGGCGAGACCGGTTTCCGGATTCCAGTAGTGCGACGGTTTCGGGTGATTGTGCAAGGCGAGATCGATATTGTACTCCTGGGTGAGTTTTTCAATCGTATCAAGCAAGGCTGTCGGCGGCTCGCTGACAATCACCTCGAAATCCATTTCCGCAGCGAATTCGAACATGGCCTTTGCCGATTCGGGGCTGTCCAAACCGGTGTAAACGCCAATCATCTTGACGCCCAAATCCGCGGCCTTCTTTCTGAGGTCCTTTCGCAAGGTCTCTGAAAGCCCGGCCGTCGGTTTCGCGTTTGGGTTGGCCGGGCTGAGCTTCTGCCATGCGAACAACTCGGCGTAATGCAGACCCGTGGCTGCGATCTTTTCCAGGGCCTCGAACACGGTGACGGAACGGAACGAATAGGCCGAGAAGCCGACGCGCCAACCGAGCTTTTCCGCGCTGGGCATTCCTTCCACAAGCGGATCGGCCGCGTGGACATGGAAACCTCCGAGACCGGTCAGACCGACTGCGGCCCCCGCGGCTGCGCTGCTCTCGAGAAACCTGCGTCGCGTTACTTGTGACATGGTGTCATCTCCTGTCTGAGTTCTCGGAACAGGGCTGTCCTTTCTGTACCGTAGGAGGGGCTCTCCGAGGCCCAACTACACTGGGCATCGCTTGGCACCGTTCGAGGTTTGGTCACGCTGACTCCTCCTGGTTGGAAGCGATAGTAGGTCGAACCGTCTTCCTCTGTCATCTCCGTTTCCACCTGTGGAACCCGCCCTTCTTGTGGACTGCAATTAATCCAGCCTCGCGGCTTCTCTTTTCGGCCAAGAGACGAATCAGATTATAGCGCATGACGGACCGGCGCATGGTCCCACGGGCGATGTAGCACGTCTCACTCCTCGCCCAGGCGGGGACGAGGACGGCGTAGGTTGCGAGGAGATTCCGCTACTGCTATCGCGACACCGAACGTCGTCCGGCTTTCCTCCGGTTGGCGCGCGTGAACTCCCGAGCTTCAAGGAGTCAGGGTGTAGGCTGAATATCTTGAGCTCACGGAAAGTCAAATCATCCCGATCGGTTCCAGGAGCTCGACAACCAGAGTATTCGCGTCGGTCTCGGGTTCACCTGCCAACGTGTCGAAGAATCGCACGCGGGCCGCGGCGCTCGTTTTCGACGGGCGATCGACGATCGGATGGGCTGGCTCGTTATCGGCAACCATCGCAGATTGAGTCGCGACAGAGGACACAACGGCAGACTTCGTTTGAACGAAGTTCCGGTAAACTGTGGGGACATACTCCCCTTCGCCGCTACTGAGCTCCGAAGCCGCCACAGTTTGACTGAATCGACCGTTGATCAGCATCAGGACGTCCAGCGGTGTGATTAGGCCATCATCGTTCACATCCGGTTGCATCGAGCCGGCGCCGGTATCCTCGCTGCGCCCCGCGGCCGCCATTGCTGCATCCGACACGGACCCCACGCCGCGCGAATTGACCCAGTGGATGACCATCAGCATGTCCAGCGGCGTGACGAGGCCGTCTCCATTGACATCATCCGGTTGATCCTTGTTATGCCAGTTCCATTGAACATCGACAGTAACCGTCCCCTGCTCACGCACGCTGTCCGCGGCAACGGAATAGCGGAATGTGTCTTTTCCGAAGAAACCACTCGGCGGCGTGTAGTCAATGCTGCGGCCATCGGCGGCAAGCGATACCACGCCACCATGCACGGGTTGATCGACCAATACGATCTCCGGTTCTCCTTCGGCTGCCCCAACGAACAGATCGTTAGCGGTGACTGCAATTCGGATCGCGGTGTCTGACTGTGTTTCAGCACGGTCGTCCACCGCACCGCGGCCGACATGCAATTCAGACAGTAGGTTCTCTGGTTTCAGTAGTTCAGTCGCCTTAACTGTGTCCGTAGACAACGAATACATCACCTCGCCGATACGGACCGTGCGGTGTGCTCGCGCATCGAATTCGACTTGTCCCAGAACTTCGAAGCCCCGCTCGGGATCCACTTGAAACACACGCACCGCGGACCGGGTTTGATCGTCGAAAATCGGTGTATTGTCGACGCCCGCGTAGTTATTGCCAGCGCTGTATCCCGAGCTGTAGAAGGGAATCGTCAGCACCTGGTGGCCGGAAAAATAGCTGACCGCATGATGGTCTTTTAGATTCCAGGCGTCCGCCAACGGCGACCATGTACTGCGACCACCTTCAAACGAGTAGCGATCTACCAATGTCGGATCCGTCAAATCGGTCAAGTCGAACAGGGAAACCTGCAGGCCCTGATAGAGTCCCGTCCGTTCATCGGCATCGCGTCCGATTCCCAGTAGGTGGTTTTCGTCGATTAACTGCAGGTAGCTGGAATAGCCGGGTACTTTCAGTTGCCCAAGCAATTCCGGAGACGTGGGGTTACTCAAATCAATGACAAACAGCGGATCGACCTTACGGAAGGTGACGACGAAGCCTCGATCGCCCATGAACCGCGTCGAGTAGATGTTCTCGCCCGGCGCGAGTCCCTCGATCTCGCCGACGACCTCCAGTTGATCCGCTACCTGCTGCAGGACATAGAGATTGTTGCCGCCGGCCCACAGATTCCCGCCATGCGTCGTGACGCGTAGAAAGCCGTTGTGTTGATCGATCGAGAACTGGTTCAACACGTGTCCGTCGATGAATCCAGAAGCGGCATACGCAATTTCGCCGGTTTCTGCCAAGCCGAATTTCCGAATATCGGTACCGCCGCCATCGGCCTCCAATAGATACAAAGCGTCGACAGCGACATACACTTCGGACGACCATTGCGAGATCACGCTGGTTGCCGACACCACTGCCGGCACGTCAGCCGCCACGTCGATCGACGCGATCGAAGCGTAGTACGTCGACTGCCCCCAATCGTCAAGTCCCAGACGTTGTTTCGAATCGCCTAACAAACCTGAATCCGCCACTTCGCCACTTGCATCGTAGGAGACGAACTCTGGCAAGTGAGATTCGTAGGCCGCGACGGCATCCGCCAAGAACGGTTCGATACGATCCACGTACTGCTGCTTGGTTTCATAGAAGCAGCCGACCGATTCTTCGAAACACTCCGTTGTTGGGGATGGAAGCACGCTGGTAGAATCGACGTTGGCCTTGGTCACCAGATAGACATAGTCCCCAATGGCTCGCGAGCCGAAACGGGAACCCTGAATCACGGTCTCATGAAGCTTTGCCGGGTCCGTTGGGTCGGACACGTCAAACACCGTCACCTGAACCGTTTCGTTCGCCATGAGATCAGGTTGATAGGACCAGCCATATCCGCTCGAAATCACCGTCAGCCGGTCTCCATGGAGATACTGCTCAAGCACATGGTGTTCCAGCGATAGACGCGAAACGACCACCAGTTCCGATGCATCCTGGGCATCTACAATCACCACTTCGTGGTGCTGGCCCAGTTCATCGTTGCGATTGGATAGGATGTACAGGTAACGGCCATCGGTCTTCACCAAGTCGCCTTCGTCGACACCTTCGACCTGGACATTGGTGTTCGAGAAAGACTCTGCGTTGGTGTCCACCGCCGTCGTACCAGACGTCGTCATAGAAAACGCTTGGTCAGCTACTACAAAGGGGACGACTTGGCCCACGTCCAACCAACGCTCAGGGTACCCACGGTAGTCGGCAAAGTACCCATTCACCGAACTCCAATCGGGTGAACCGAATGTGTTCTCCCACCGTGCCACGGATTGATCGAGAATGAACTGCTCCAGTTCCTCGCGGCGCACGATCTCCAAGGTGGCCTCGTCGGGGTCTGTTTCGATGACCCTCGCATGGATGATCGCTTCGTCACGATAGCCGTTTTCATCCACGACGATGTATCGCATCGTTTCCAGACCAACAAACCCCGGCTCGGGGGTGTAAACAACCGTCTGGCCGTCTTCGCTGATCGACGCAGTGCCGCCGTGGGAAAGATCGGCGACCTCCACGATCGTCAACTCGACGGGCAGCAAACCACCGGCGTTGCCACCGTCATTGCTCAGGATATCCAGTTCCACCCCGCTGCTACCCTGTTCGACTTGGAACCAATCCCTGACCGCGGCAGCCGGGTTGACGACGTGAACGTAGACCTCGGCTTCTTGGGTCTCGTCCTGGACATTGGTCACGGTGTATTGGAACTTGGCAATCCCCGTGAAATCGCTGGGCGGCGTGTAGAGAATTGTCTTGCCGTCTACATCGATCTGGACGGAACCGGCCGTCGGTACGGAAACGCTCGAGATGACAAGTTCACCGAAATCGCCCTGAGGTAGCGGGCTCGGTAGGTCGACCGTCCGATAGCCCCACCCCCAATAAACGTCCCTGTCGTTGGCAAGGACCGACAACTCGTTCTGTTGACTGCCCTGGGCAGCAACAAACATGTCGTCGCGTGCATCGAACACCGATGGACCCACGGGATAGCCCGCGACCACCGATAGCATTTGCCGGGATTCCAGCGTCTCGACACCAAGACGCCGAAGTGAGCGTGATTGTCGGCGTTTCTTTGTTGAACGTTTCATGAACAATGGTCCTCTCTGGATCATGCGGCGCCTTCTCGCTGGGCCGCAGCGTCTATGAACTCCAGGATACACCCAAAGTAGCAAGGGCCGCAATAGTTAATTGTGACTATCTTGTGCGCGGGTGATCATGCGGCGATCCAGTACTTGTTGATGCACACCACGAAGCCAAAGCATCCGGGAAGCGGTGCGGTCCTTCGATTCGGCTGGAATCGTGCGGCCTCTTTCAAGAAAAGGCCGGAAGCGATCAGAGATGTCACGCCGAGAAAGGTGCAAACAGTGCGGTGCGCAGCCGAAGTGCCCAGACTTTGGCGTTGGAGGCCCCCACCGGTGGCGACGCATCCAAATCCTGGCCACTGCGGCTACGGTAGCTTCGGATCGATTGCAATACTCAGCGACTTGAACAGCCCCAGCAGCGCGATAGGCAGCAGATACTGTCTTGTTGGGGTTTCGTCCCTGCGGTCGCGTTGGAGCTCCAAACGGATGGGTTCGGTGTGGTCTGCCCACCGCCGCAATGGCACTGTGGTGGTTTCCTCGCCGTCGTCGATTCCAAGCAGAACTCGCTCGTGGGCGATCTTGTCGATGGCAAACTCCAACGGATGATCTGCGACGCGCAAGCTGCTACGGAAATCTCTCCACAATTCCAGGTGCTCGGCTCGGGGACCCCGTGGCGCTGTGAATGACGAGTTGCCGCGTCTAGTGGGAATGGTGTACGTGTCTAGCGATGCATGAACAATGGCAGTGCGGATTCCGGGAGTGACCCTGGTGGTCAGACTCTCTCTGAGAAATCCGAACCCATGGGCCAGAAACGTGTTTCCCAACGGAGCGCGAGTCACCGACGCGGACACACCCGTGTCCCAAGGCGATGTGAACGGCGCCGATTCGACAGCGAAAATCTGCCCACGATCCATCGTAGAATCGATTCCAATCGAGGATGTGGCAGGTGACGGAATGGGAATCGCAAGTCCTGTGACCAGGGTTCCAGTCTCGACAGACGGGCGAGCCGAGGAAGGAACGTCGAGCGGCGGCAACGTGAGTCCCAATACAGGCTCCAATGGCTGGATGCCGCCCGAACTCGGAGGTGAAGGATTCGGTTCAGGTCCGATCGTCGCCAACGGCGAGACGACTACATCGATGGTCACTCTGGCGCCCGCAGCTGGAAGCACCTCGTCGGTCACAACACTGCTATCCGCCAAAGAAAAGCGTAGTGTCCCTGAATTGTTCTCGGCGTCAAATGTTAGTGTATTGTCGAGAACTTGGCCGTCGGCCGATTCGGCAATCAGACCGGCAACGCTATTCCGATGATCGTCATCGGTCACAGCCAAAGTGAATCCGCCGTGCTGAGCCGCAAACTGGTTTAGGCTATTGGAAACTGCGATCGTAAAGGCATCGCCCTGAACAATGTCAGCAACCACGTCATCCGATTCGAAATCTGCCGAGACTGAGTCGCTGACCTTGCAGAATAGGAGACCGTGATCGTCTTGCTCGACGACGGCACATGAAGCTAGGTACTCCGTGCCCTCCAAAATGCTCTCGTCGGTAAAATCTAGCTGCCCGTCACCCAACGTTGCCGTCAGCAAGTTCCGCTGCTCGAGCGGTTCAAAGAATAGTGGCCGTCGGCATGATCGTCTGCCCTGGGAAGCCCGTCCGGGTGTCGAACCGAGCACGCCGTGTTTCTTTCGGTTCTTCATCTAACTGTCTCTCACATCAGACGCGGTTGCTTCCACGAGGTCTTTCAGTTGCCGATATTCGGATTCAATCACTTCCGCGGCCTGCTGATTGCCGGTAGTCCGTAACAATCGGCCGTAGTTCACGTATTGCCGAACCAGGAAATCTCGGAATGGTTGCACGGCTGGCGCGGCTTGGACAACCTGCTTCTGATGAGCGATGGCCGCCTCGTAGTTAGCCAATGCCTCGTCGAGTCTTCCGTGCCGTTCTAACGAGAACGCTTGATTGTTGAGCACACCGCTCAGCAAACTGCGTTCGCGCAGCAATTCTGGGGCGTCGCCCAACAAGCACTCGAGTATTTTTCGCGCCTGGGCATAGGCCGCCAAGGCTGCCTCGTGTTGGTCCAGCTTCGATCGTGTTTCAGCTAGATTGTTGTAGCTGACGGCCAAGTCGCGGCGATAGGCAATCACGGTGGGGGCTTGGAGGGTAAGTCGCGTGCCGATGTCAATCGCCTCGCGATAGGCCTCACAAGCCTCGCTCAGCAGCCCTGCGTGGCTTTGCAGAGACCCCAGGTTGCGGACCGTGATCGCCAGGTCGTTTTGGTAGTCTATTGCCTCCGGTTCGACGAGGACCAACCGCCGATGAAGTGCCAGTGACTCGCGGCAAAGCTGTCTCGCTTTGTCCGTATCCTTCTTGCTTTCCAAGTAGCTCAGGTTGTTCAGGCTCATTGCCAAGCGATGGAGCCTGATGGCGTCCTCGGGCGTTTGCGCCACCAGCTTACGCTGCGTTTCAATGGCATGTCGGTAACCGGCCCTGGCCTCTTTCGTTCGGCCCATCTCGCCCAACGACATGCTCAGGTTTCCATACGACAAGACATGTTGATCCTGGTGCCGCGATCGGTTGGGCTCACGCTCGATCAAAGCCTGCTGAATCGCGATCGCTTGACGATACGAAGCTTCTGCCTCGTCATATCGGCGCGATTGGGCGTACAACCGCCCCAAGCCGTTCAAGCACAAGGCCAGATCGCTTTGATACTTCGTCGCACCGGGATGTTGCTCGGATAGCTTGCCGAGCATCCCCATCGCCTTGACATAGGCTGCTTTTGCTGACGCTGCATCACCCAACTGCTCGGCCACACGTCCGGCCTTGAATTGTGTCACCGCTAGATCACCATCCAGGTTTGCGTCCTGGAGGTCTTGAGCGAGAAAACTCTGATAGTACGCCAAGACGTCGCCTAGCATTTCTCGGCGGATCGGTTCGGCCCCCGGCAGTCTCGCCAAACGCTCGGCATAGCGAGCTCCCAAGTCATCTACCACGGCGCGCGCCTGTTGGCAGTTGGCCTCGGCCTGTGTCAGTGCCGCTTGTGTTTGGCGTTGCTGGTTGGCAATCATCAGCCAGCTGGTGCCCAAACCAATAATCCCTAAGAAGAGCATTACGGCGGCGGAGGTCACCAGAGTCCGGTGCCGGCGCGACCATTTTGCCGCGCGGTCGATCAATGTAGGGCGGCGAGCATGAATCGGCTCGCCGTCCAGGTACCGCTGCAAATCAGCTGCAAATTCGGCGGTCGTCTCGTAACGCTGTGCGGGCTGCTTGGCAATCGCCTTCAGAATGATCGTTTCCAAGTCAATGGATACGGCCGAATTGATACTCCGGGGCGACGCGGGCTCTTCGCATTCCACACGTTTCAGAAAATCGCCAGCATCTCGACAGGGAATTGCCTGTCGAAGCGTGAGCAATTCGTAGAGCGTAATACCCAGCGAATACACGTCGGATCGAGCGTCCGCGTCAACGGCGTTGCCAGCAGCCTGTTCGGGACTCATGTAGCGAACGGTTCCCAATACATCGCCGGTTCGCGTCAGATCCTCGTCGCACCGCAGACGTGCCAAACCGAAATCGGTGATCCAAATATGTCCATCGCGACCCAAAAGCAGATTGGAGGGTTTGATGTCCCGGTGGATGACGCCGCACTGATGTGCGTAGTGCAACGCGCCGGCAACCTGAATCCCTAGACGAACGCTTGCCAATACGTGGTCTTGCGACTGGTGTGAATCATGTTGGGACGTGACCGTGTCTGCATTCGGCAATAACCAGATGGTCGACGGTTCACGATCCCGTGCTGGGGGCGCGTCGGCTGATGCTGGAGGCTCGCTACGCTCGACCCCCGCCCCTCCCATACTCGCCTGCCCGCAAGCGCGGGGCGAATCCAGTTCTTGGTAGTGTCCTAGGAGTGTGTTGCTGGCGGGTCAGCGGACAACTTCACGAATCCT
>CAZUAH010000417.1:0-12350 GCA_964617665.1 uncultured Pirellulaceae bacterium | reverse complement strand
AGACGACGAAGACCGCGATTTGCGCCCGCAGCGCATGTCCGAGATGGTCGGCCAGTGCGATGTGTACGAACGTTTGCAGATCGTCGTCCAGGCCGCACGCAAACGTGACGAGCCACTTGGTCACATACTCTTTGACGGTCCGCCCGGTCTAGGCAAGACCACGTTCGCGTTGTGCATCCCGCGCGAGCTGAATGTGACCATTCAGCTGGCCAGCGGCCCAGGCCTGAAAGCTCCCAAGGACATTGTCCCCTATCTGACCAACGCCGAAGAGCGATCGGTGTTGTTTATCGACGAAATCCACCGCTTGCCCACCCCGGTCGAGGAGTATCTTTACACCGCGATGGAGGATTTCCGAATCGATATCGTGCTGGGCGACGGCATCAATGCTCGGACGCACAACCTGTGGCTCAAGCCTTTTACCTTGATCGGCGCTACGACCCGAGCCGGTTTACTTTCAGGGCCGCTTCGCGATCGGTTCCAGGTTCGGGAGCACTTGGGCTTCTATACGGTTGACGAATTGACCGAAATCATTCGCCGCAACGCCCGAAAACTCAGCGTCGAAACGGACGAAGATGCCGCCAGCGAAATCGCCACTCGCAGTCGCAGCACTCCGCGCGTCGCGAACAACCGACTGCGATGGGTACGAGATTACGCGGACAGCAGAGCCGACGGACGCATTACGCTGGAAGTGGCCTGTGCGGCGTTGAAAATGGCCGGCATCGACAAACTGGGGCTCAATAAACTTGACCGCAATTACCTAAAGACCATCATGCGCGTTTTCGAGGGCGGGCCGGCCGGAATCGAGGCCATCGCCCACACGATGAACGCATCGCCCGATACGCTGGAGGACGAGGTCGAACCGTTCTTGCTCCGCAGCGAATTGGTCGTCCGTACTCCGCGGGGCCGGGTCGTCACCGCAAAGGCATATGAGCATTTAAACTTGCTGCCCGGCCAAGATGTCAGCGGAGACGCTCAGCAAACTCTTTTCGATTAGTTGTGGCAGACCGCTCGTCCATGCGCTGTCGAGACTAGATCGTGCCGGACCGGTCGAGAAACGAAAAATGCCACGTCGCCCCCTGAGGGCCGACGTGGCTTCTGTGACTGGTTTGCAGTCCGGAGCGTAAGGTGCTCTAACCCTCTTCATCGAGAATCGCCCACTCATAGTTGACCGGGAACTGAACTGATCCGGTAACGCCGGTTCGTGCGATGATTGGGATCAGCGGTGAGTGCTCGGAGGATGCGGAGTGTTTGCGGTTGAGGGACTATGCCAAGAAAAAGAGCCGCCCTGGCACCGAGCCAGCGCGGCCAATCGAGAGAACGCCATAACGAGATTTCCTGTCCCTTACTGAAACCCTATGTCGCGGAGCCTAGATAAGCAAGTGGAAAGCTGGCATTTCATGAAGGCAGGCGATCCAACCGACTAGCTGTGAGCCGAGTCCCCGATTGCCTGCCTAATTGGACTGCGCCACTTTGAAACCCAAACCCTGCCTATTGCAGGATTTCCTGAACAAGTGAGCCGTTTGGGCGATAGCCCCGGTTTTTGCCGGAAGAACCGGGGCTATCGCCCAAAACGGCTCATTCAAAGTGGCGCTGTCCAACTAATCTCCCTCCGGTTCACCAAACGCCTCCGCGACCGCGTGCCGGTTTCGCATCAGGATCTGCTACAATCAACTCCGCGCAAGATTGGCAAACTCGACCATCAGCGGAATGGTCGATGAAGCCAAGATACGACGGGAGCAAAGGAAGAGTGCATGCCAACTCCACGAGTCGAAATCACATACTGCACCAAGTGCCGTTGGATGCTGCGGTCAGCCTGGATGGCTCAAGAGTTGTTGACCACGTTCGCGGAGGAATTAGGCGAGGTAGCGCTTGTGCCCGGTGAGGGAGGTACATTCGAGATTCGTGTTGGCGAACAACTCATCTGGTCGCGCGAGCTCGATGGGGGCTTTCCCAATATCAAGCAGCTCAAGCAACTGGTGCGTGACGAGATCGCCCCCGATCGGAATCTCGGTCACAGCGACCGCGATGGAAAATGAAACGTAGGGCGAGGATTCTCAGACGAACACTGCAAGATTGGAGACCGTGGAATGGTGAAATGCCGCTTGTCGCGAATTGAGTTCTTGCGCGCCTCTTGCCTGTTTGTGTTTGTCGTATCAGCCGGTACGACGGTTACCCGCGCGTCGGACACGACACCCACTGAACGCCCCAACGTTCTTTTCATCGCAGTGGACGACCTGCGCCCAGAGTTGGGCTGCTATGGCACGAGTCACGTCAAGAGTCCGCACATCGACCGACTGGCGGAAAACGGAGTGACCTTCACGCACGCCTATTGTCAGCAGGCAGTCTGTAACCCGTCGCGTGCCAGCCTGATGACAGGTCTGCGGCCTGACACGATCAAGGTATGGGACTTGAGGACGAGTTTTCGCACTACTACGCCCGATGCCGTCACAGTGGCTCAGCACTTCAAACAGAACGGTCACCACACGGTCGGAATCGGCAAAATCTACCACAACACGATTCCCGATCCGATTTCCTGGAGCGAACCGAAGCTGCACATCGACGGTTATCCGTTCGATCCGGACGCCGTCTATCGCAAGAAGGAGAATGTTGAGTATCTCGCCAAATGGCAAGCCGAAATCATCAACGAGGGGAGGCAGGCTCGGTACATCGACCGTTTGGGCGAGTGGTACCTGAAATCGGTCGCCACCGAGAACGTGGACGTCCCCGACAATGCATACTTCGACGGTGCGCAAACGGACGTGGCGATCGAGAAGCTCAAAGATCTGAAAGACCGACGCCAACCATTTTTCTTTGCCGTCGGCTACTACCGGCCACATCTACCGTTCAACGTGCCCCGCAAGTACTGGGAGATGTACGACCGAGACGAGATCCCTCTGGCAGAGAATGACTACCTGCCCAAGAACGCACCGTCCATGGCTGTGAACACGATTCGCGAACTGAGGGGCTATGTGGATTTCAGGGAAGCCCCCACGCCGGACCAGGGGCAATTGACCGATGCGCAGTCCAGGCTGTTGAGACACGGCTACTTTGCCTCGGTCACTTACATCGACGCACAGATCGGAAGACTTCTCGACGAATTGAAACGACTTGGACTTCACGACAAAACGATCGTCGTTCTCTGGGGTGATCACGGCTGGAAGCTCGGCGAACACGGCAGTTGGTGCAAGATGACCAATTACGAGATCGACACTCGGGTGCCTTTGATTGTCAGCGCACCGGGTGCGAAGGAGAACGGGAAGCGATGCGATCGGCTTGTCGAATTCGTCGATGTCTATCCGTCGCTGTGTGCGCTGGCAGGTCTGAATGTGCCCGAGCACGTCGAAGGGACGAGTTTCAAACCGTTACTCGACGACTGCAGTCGCCCATGGAAGACCGCCGTTTTCAGCCAGTTTCTCCGCGAAGGGAAGTGGGTAGGACCGGACGGCAAGGAGTACATGGGCCACAGCATCCGTACAGAACGATACCGCTACGTCGAGTGGACCAACTGGGCAACCAATGAGAACGTCGGCTGCGAACTGTACGACCATAGGACCGATCCGCAGGAAAATGTGAACATTGCGGATTCGCCCGAGAAGCGAGATATCATCCAAGAACTGGCAGCGAAACTCCGTGCCGGCTGGCAAGCGGCCGTGCCCAATCCGTCACGGTGATGCCAGTTTCAGCGGCGCTTTCCATAGGTAGATGTAGTGCTCGACCGCGTCTTCCTTCGACGTCATCGTGATCGTCTTCTCCGGCCCTTCGACTTGTCCGCGAAAGCCGTAGTCGTGAGCCACGATGCGCGTGCCGGGCTTGAGCTTCTGTAACTGCGGGATCAACTTCACATTCATCCCAGGCAACAGGTATAGCGCCACGACCGTCGCCTTGCTCATGTCTACCACGTAGATGTCCTCTTCGACAATCTTTACCAAGTCCTTGACGTTGTTGCGGACAGCGTTCGCCCGCGCGTTCTGAACCAGCTTCGGGTTGAGTTCGATACCGACGCCTCGGCAGCCGTACTTCTTGGCCGCCGTCACGACGATGCGCCCGTCGCCACAGCCGGGATCGTACACGACGTCGTCTTTGGTCACACCAGCGACTTTCAACATCTTCGCTACCACGTCATCGGGCGTGGGCACATACACCGAGTCCGGCGTGCGTTTGGGCTTGCGGGTTGCAGTGCCATCGGCTGCGTCTACGCCAGAGGCGGTCAGCAGGAAACTGCCAAGAACGGCTGACAGGAAAACGTGTGGACGTCGGCACATAAGAGATTCTCCTTTCGCCGTTTCCGGTGTGGCGACTGTCGAGCGACCGGCCCCAGTATCGTTGATTCCCTAGCGTAAGCCACTGGGTGACGATGTCAATGTGTCCGGCGCCGGCTAACTCGCAGGAAACGACCTCCCGAAAAAAGACGGCATCAGCGCGCAGGATGTTGGGCAGCACCGGGTAAACCAGGGTGAGAGGACACAAACGAGAACGAAGCCTTGGGTCGGCCCTGGGGCAAATGAGAGGCCTTTTGTGAGAAGGAGTTAGTGCTATGAAGACGTTGACGGCTACATTCGCATGTGGACTGGCATTGTTGGCCACTTCGACGACGATGGCTCGAGGAGTCTCCAAAGCAGGTCGGGCACGACCATCCATGCATCGCGCGCCCAGCCACGTTGGGCGGCCGACGCCTCGGCCCAGTGCACGGCCAACGGCCGGGACGATGCGCAGTGGGTATGCTCGCCAACCGGCAGTCAATCGCGGAAATGTCTCGACGCGACCTTGGGCCAGCATGGGCGATATCAAGGGCGAAACACCTCGCCCGGTAAGGTCCAGCGGGATTGGCGGATATCGCCCTTGGTCCAGCTTGGGGGACATCAAAGGAGAAATTCCGCAACTCCGAGGAACTGGTGGCTATCGACCCTGGTCCAGCATCGGCGACATCAAGGGAGAGATGCCCCAACCGCGGATGCGTGGTGGTTTCCGCCCCTGGGTGACCCTGGGCGATATCAAAGGCGAGACTCCTCAGCCCTGGACGATTGGTGGTCATCGGCCCTGGTCCGCCATCGGCGACATAAAAGGCGAGTAGCCAACCGGCGAGAGAATGCTCGCCCTTGCACGAACTCCATTCGTGTCCAACACACTCCTGCTCGCGACGATCAGCGAGCAGGAGTGTTTTGCTACGTCTGGAGTGATCTTCCAGTCGATCACTCGAAGGCTCCTCTCACGCTACGCGTCGTGCCAAGGTAATGTGCCCGAGCCAGCGGTTATGGCAGTCGGAGTGTTGCGGTTACCTGAGAAACTCGCAAATGCTCCAACTCTCGCTGGGGCCCGGTCGCTGCAGTCTGACCCCCCATCTTGCCCGCGGCGGCCGGGTCTTTTTTTCTGCCACACTACGGTCATGCGGGCGCACGGCCGAATTCGCGGGTGTAATCGGAATTGGCGGTCACCTCGTCGAAGAAACGAGGGTACATACCCACAATCACACCATCGGTCGGCTTGATGTTCGAGAAAGCGAACTCAAACGCCTCTTTCACCATCTGCTGGTTTGCACATCGCCGTCCGGCGGCTAGGATCTTGAACCCCAGGCAGGGCTGGTCGACTTGCCGGACTACCTCAGTCATCCTTAGCGGATCGTTTTTGAAGAACGGATAGACCAGTTGCAGAGTGCGTGTCTCGCAATCGACCTTGGAGATCTTCCGAGTGAGGAAGTAGAAGCACGTCATGAAGAAATCCACGTCCCAACCCTCGTCTGCCACGCGTTTGATGCAGTCGGGGTTGTGAGCCGAGACGCCAGCCATCAGGCCGGTGTCCTTCACGGCCTTGACGTAGTCGTGCACGCGCTGGCTGTTCCCTTCTGCGAAGAGCCGGTCTGTTGCTCCGCCGTGATGAACGAACGCGATCGGTTGGCTCAGTTCAATCGCCGATTGGATCTTGTCGCGTTGTGAGTGCAACAGAAGGTACTGCAGTCTCGAGCCATGCTCGCGCAGAATTCGCAGACTCTCGGCTCTTCGTTCGACCGTGGAAAGCTGATGCGTATTGATCCCCGCAGCCTCGCACTGCTGAAGGAACTCGACGCTTCGCTCGGTGGTGAAGTACTCCTTCATGTGCCGATCGGTGTGTGCGCCTAAATAGGAATACCCGAGCAGAGGATTGCTACCCACGATCAGTCGGCTGACGCGGTACTTGCCAAGTTGAATCATCGGCATCGGCGAAGCTTCGGTAGCGGTCGAGGACTCCGCAGCCGACGTTTGGCGGTCGATGCCGATCCAAGCGGCAGCAGCAAGGGACGACATCCCGGCAAGGAACTGGCGTCGCCCTGTGGTCGGTGGTACTTCCCTTCCTTCTCGTTGGTCCTGGTCAGGCATCCTAATCTCCTTGTGTGCGAATCGACCGCAATGACACGGATAGCGTCCCGGATAGTGCTGCCTTTGTTTGTACGCTGCCGCAAAACACACGTCAAGAGAAACCGCCTGTCTGCCCGTTCACTTCGAGTCCGCCGTTGAGCTACGATTGCGTCCCGCCGGATTGATATCGTCTGCCACAGCGAATATCCTCAGGGGCAAGAGTCATTCAAGGAGAACACGACAAACGAGGAGTCGCCGATGAGATTCAACCTTCAGCCATCGGATCAGATACCACGCGAAGTCTCAGCCAGCAGAATCGCAGGCATGATCTGTAGATACCGCAACATGGCCTGTATGGTCACGGCGCTACTTCTGTGCGGCCTGTCGGCTGCGTTTGCCGCGGAGGGCGACGCGGCGTCGAAAGAAGCCGATGCGATCCTGCGAGCTTCAGGCGTGCAGGGCGGTTTGGTTGTGCACGTAGATTGCGGCCAAGGGAAACTGACCGCCGCCTTGTGCGCGAACGATCGCTACATCGTGCAGGGGCTGGATCGGGGCGTGCAGAATGTCGAAGCCGCTCGAAAGCACATCCAATCACTCGGCCTCTACGGCAAAGTGTCCGTGCGACAATGGGACAGCCGCCACCTACCGTATGGGGACAACTTGGTGGACCTCATCGTGATTCGGGATACGGGATGCGAGATACGGGATGAAGAAATCATGCGTGTCTTGTCACCGGGAGGCGTGGCGCTGATCCCGGATTCGTCTCCAGAAAGACCCACATCGCGTATCCCGGAACCCGCATCCCGTATCTCGGTTCCCGCATCCCGTATCTCGGTTCCCGCATCCCTTGCCGGTCTTGGCCTCAAGATGCTCGTCAAACCATGGCCCGACGATATCGACCAGTGGACCCACTACCTGCACGATGCGGGCAACAACGCCGTGGCCGACGACGACCGTGTAGGACCGCCCCGACACCTGCAGTGGAAATCCGGGCCGATGTGGAGCCGTAGTCACGAGTTTGCATCCAGCGTTCAGGCACTCATATCGGCCAACGGCCGCCTGATCGGGGTTATTGACGAAGGAATCATCGGTCAACCTCGCGGCGTTCCCGCACTTTGGACATTGATTGCTCGCGACGCGTTCAACGGGATCTTGCTTTGGCGGCGGCCGTGCGACCACATCAACCCGCACGCTTTGGCGGCGATCAGAGACAAAGTCTATGTCACCCTGCGGAATCGAGGGCCGTTGTGCATTCTCGACGCAGCCACGGGCGAGACGCTTCACACGTGCGACGAGACTGGCAGGGTGAACGAAATTGCATACTGTGAGAATCGGCTGATCCTCGGAACGCAACTGTCGGCTTCGCAGGGAGTCTCTGGTCCCCACGTTATCGCCGCCCATCCCGACGACGGGCATATTTTATGGAAGAAACCGGTCGAGGCCATCGTGAAAAACACGTTGGTCGCCGGCAGCGGCCGCGTCTGCTGTTTGACGGGCAGCGAATTGGTTTGCCTTTCGCTGGAAAGCGGCAAGGAACTCTGGCGCAGCGATACCAAGAGCCGCGGAAAGGGATACGCGGTGTTGTACAACGGTGCCATTTTCTTGACGGGCGGCAGTACCAGAGCTTACTCGTTGGAAACGGGCGAACTGCTGTGGACCGGGCCGGACGGCAGCCCGCACGCCCGCAATCCGCCTGGCTTGTTCGGTGCCGGAGGTCTGATTTGGACCGCTTGGGGGCATGTAGATCCGAGGTCCTTCTTGTGGCAACACCGCGAGGAAGTGCGAAACGGATACGATCCGATTACGGGGGAAGTGAAGAAGACGGTGACGGTCGAGCGTTTGGTGACGGCCGGTCATCACATCCGCTGTTATCCGCCCAAGGCGACGAAACGATACTTGCTGCTGAACAAAAGAGGCGTCGAGTTCTTAGACCTCGAAGGAACGAGCCACATGCGCGCCAATTGGACGCGCGGCGCATGCGGCTTTGGCATACTGCCGGCAAACGGTTTCCTTTACACGCCGCCAGCTCAGTGCTTTTGCTATCAGGGAGTTCTTCTGACTGGATTGAACGCGCTGTCCGCCACACGCGAGGCCACAACGCACGAGCAGAAACCGCGTTTGGAGAAAGGGCCGGCTTTTGGGGAATCTCGAAACTCGAATCTCGAATCTCGAATCTCGACAGATTGGCCCACGTACCGCCATGATGCCTTGCGGAGTGGGTCTGTCGACACATCCTTGCCGGTCGAACTGGACCGTGTCTGGGAGACATCGCTATGCGCCCCGGCCTTCGGTCCGGCGGATGCTACGACGGCCGGCGACGAAGAAGGCATGGTGATCCTGTCGGGGGCCAAGGCGACGATCCATGGGGAAGGTGCGAGGAAAAGCGGAGACGCCATCGTCGCCTGGCGCGGCAAGGATACCTTCATCGCGTGGGAGACTCGCATCGACAAGACCGGCAAACAGCCGGTGTGGATTTCTCAATCGAACGCGGGCCAGGGCGGCTCGGTTTTCGAAATCGCCGTCGGCCAGGAGAAACTGACCAGCGAGATCCGTCACACCAATGGCTGGGAACAGTATGTATGGATCCATGTGGGCGAAATCAACGTCCCGGACGCGGGTTCCTACACGGTGAGTGTAAGACCTGTCGAGCAGGTCGAAGGCCGGCTCGGCAATGTGGCAGCCGTCGCGATCGGTGGCGAGAAGCCGCCACGTGGACCAGTGGAGACTCCAAGACTGCGCGAGCGCCCCAACGGCGGTCTTACTCCGCCCGTAGCCGCCGATGGCAGGGTGTTCGTCGCGGAACCGGACGCGCACATGGTTCATGCAGTCAATGCGAAGGATGGTAAGCGACTGTGGAGCTACATCGCGGATGGGCGGGTGGACTCGCCACCCACGATCTATCAAGGGCTCTGTATCTTTGGGTGTACTGACGGTTTTGTGTATTGCCTCTCTGCATCAGATGGCCAACTCGCGTGGCGTTTCCGAGCTGCGCCCGAAGAGCGTCAGGTTTGCGCGATGGGGCAAGTGGAATCGGCATGGCCCGTCCACGGAAGCGTGCTGGTACGCGAAGACAAGATCTACTGCACCGCGGGGCGATCTAGCCATTTGGACGGCGGTATCTATATGTTTGCGCTAGACCCCAACAGTGGTGAAGTCTTGTACGAGACATTGTTGCGGAGCGAGGAACCGGACGTGACGAAGTACGGAGGCAGGCCGTTCGATATGGAGGGATCGAGATCGGACATATTGGTTGCGGGCAAGGAAGACATTTACCTATTCCTGAACAGATTCAATTCCAGCTTGACTCCTCAACCCATGCCCCGGGTCACCAAACTGGGTGACCGGTTGGGCGAACCGCATTTGATGACCAACGACGGTTTCCTGGACAAGACGTGGTTCAACCGGACCTACTGGAGTCACAGCGAACGCTGGCCGGGATACTACTTCACCTATCGAGGACCGAAATCTGGACAGATTTTGGTGTTCGATGATTCCACGACTTATGCTCTGAAAGTCTACACCGAACGACACGGTCACAGCCCCGAATTCAAACCCGGCACCGGCTACCATTTGATTGCCGACCGCAACACAACGAAGCCGGTGTTGGACGTCATGGACATCGGTGCCGAGAAGGGACGTGGATTTTCGCGGACCGAATTGCCGATCTGGGCCGAGAAGGTACCGATTCGTGCACAAGGCATGCTTCTGGCCCGCGAGCACCTGTACCTTGCCGGTCCGCCAGACCTGTCACCGGAGGACGGAGCCTACGAGGCGATGATCGGCAAGCGAGGCGCCAAATTCCGTGTCGTCTCGACCTCCGATGGAAGCGCTCTGGCGGAATTCGACATGAAAGAAGTCCCCGTCTTTGACGGCTTGATCGCGGCCGGCGACCGGCTGTACATGTGCACCATGGAAGGAACGCTGATTTGCTTTGGGGGGAAGAAATCTGGATGATCGTTTAACCCGTAGCCGGAGGCGCAGGCGTTTCGTCTGAAGCTGAATGACAACGGTTTCCAGAACCGCTTAGTGCAGTACAAACCGGCGGAGGCTACGTATTCAGATCACACAAAGGGCATGACCTGGGAGGACGAAATGAACAAGCGGCGACAGGAAACGTTGGACAGTGACCTGACAAGGCGGCGTTTTTTGCGTAGTAGTGCCGTCACGGCCGGATGCCTTCTCGTCCCTTGCTCGGTGCTCGGCGCACAGCGAAGGAAAGGCGACCAGAACACCGAGTTGCCTCCCGGCGAACGATTGAACATCGCCGCAGTCGGCTTAGGCGCTAGAGGGTTGGGCAACGTCGAAAAATGCGAAGGCACCAATATCGTTGCTTTGTGCGATGTTGACTGGCGCACCGCGGCTATGGCGTTCAAGAAGTATCCTGATGCGGCCAGGTACAGAGACTTCCGCAAGATGCTGGACAAGGAAGCGGGCATCGACGCCGTTGTCATATCCACGCCGGACCATACCCACGCGGTGATTGCCGCCGAGGCGATGAAACGTGGGAAGCATGTCTACGTCGAAGCGCCGTTGGCCCACGACGTCTGGGAAGTCCGCGAGTTGGCCCGGTTGGCTGTCGAAACCGGAGTCACGACTCAGATGGGCAACGAGCGTCATTCGGGGGCGGGAATTCGACGCGCTGTCGAGATGATCTGGGGCGGCGGCCTCGGACCCATCCGAGAAGTCCACTGCTGGACCAACCGACCTCAGTGGCCACAAGGCATCGGTCGGCCTCAAGCACAAACGCCGCCGCCCGGAGGATTAGCCTGGGACCTATGGCTTGGCCCAGCATCCGAACGCACCTACGATCCGGCCTACCATCCCTACCGCTGGCGAGGTTGGCTGGACTTCGGCACTGGGGCCCTCGGAGCCATGGGGTGCCATCTGTTGGACGTGGTATTCTGGGGCCTAGAGCTAGGCGATGCCAAGTCGTTCACCGTCGAAGCGGAATCTACCGGCACCAACGATGAAACGTACCCCGAGGCTTCCACCATCCGATACCGTTTCCCGGCCCGCGGAGACCTACCGCCGGTCACTGTCACTTGGTACGACGGCGGGCGCGAGCCAACTACGCCCGGCGGACTACCACATCTCAGGGAAGTCGGCAGCAACGGCTCGCTGTTCATCGGCGAGGAACACGCCATGATGTTTGGTCCAACGGTCTTTGGGACGAACCCCGGTCAGATTGGTCCCAGGACGATCCCAGAATTTGCCAAGATCGAAAACAGAAGAACTTTCAAGAAGATCCCACAAGTGAAAGAAAGCGCCTGGACGAAAGGCAACCGACACATCCAGGAGTGGGTTTCCGCCTGCAAAGCGGGCAAACAGCCTTGCGCCAGTTTCGAGCACTCCGCGCCTCTGACCGAAATGGTACTGCTCGGCAACGTGGCCCTACTGAGCGGCGAGCCGATCGAATGGGACAGCAAAAAGCTGCAGGCCACAAGTGCCCCCGAGGCCAACCGCTTCATCCACAGGGAGTACCGGAAAGGCTGGAGCTTGTAACTTCAGTCAGGCTCGGGACGCTTGGCGAAGTTTTGGCGCCGAGTTGGAGACGACCAACGACTTGATATGGATCATCCTGTCAGCGAGTTCACGCCTCGTACGAGATCGCCCCGGCCGCGAAGAATCGCGGGCCATCAAGAAGCGTGGTCTAACGAAGTACGTGAAACTCAAGAAGCCAGGTTCAAGTCGTGCTCGCCGCCCGCCCCGACTGACCAAAGGACCGCCTGCGAAACCGCCTGCCCCCCCTAAGTCCACGCTGTTCATGCTCCCCCCACCACCGAGGCGTCGCATGCGTGTTATGCGGACCGCATAACACGCGAAGTCAATTGGGGTAGACTCGGCGGAAGACGTTTGCGACATGACCCTTGCGCGGGTAGACTGACGGTCAAGTCGAGGAGTGTTACGCCGCCAAAATCACCACCATAAGTAATTACGGAGGTGCTGTCCCAGCGGCATAAATAGAAGTTGAACTAAGCCGCTTCGCGGCAGGCGGGGTGGGTTGGAGGGTGAGTTGAGCCG
>CAZUAH010000416.1:0-12404 GCA_964617665.1 uncultured Pirellulaceae bacterium | reverse complement strand
AGCCACTTTTCGTACAGTCCTTCGCTAATCAAGCCATTTTCCAGCGAGTTGTACCGTTCATACACGATCAGCAGCAAAAGAAGGACCGGATTGGGCCGAGATGCCAGCCTGCATCCAGGTTGACCGACCGCGGTACGTCAGGTCACGATTGACTCGGTTTCGCGAAGGATCTTTCTACGTCTGGCAATGATTGAGAAACAACCGGTAATGATGCCGAACAAGCCGCCGAGGTAACTGAAGTTGTGCATTGTCCAGGCACGCACGAATGCGACGTCGTTGTTTATTTCGTTGCCAAAACGCGTCTGTTGTCCAGCAAACTCAGCATCGATCGCAATGAAAGCGATCAGTAGCGCGAGCAGGCCGACGACCACAGCCGTCAATGCGACGACAGCAAAGGAACGCGTCGTGCCAATGAAGTACTGCTTCGTTCCAGGGATCCTCAGCCCAAAGGGGATCACGACGATCCCAATCACAATCCCCATCCACCACGACGCATTCCAGCCAACGATTGCGGCGCCAATTCGATCCGGCAGCGCCGGGGGAATGTGGAACTGATGAAACTTGTACTGCGTGAAGTACTCCGGCGATACGGTGTAGGAGATCTGATTGTGCACCGCACCGTAAACTCCGGCAAACAGACAACCGATCACAAACAGCAGCGGAATGATCGCGATTTTCTTCATGCAAATGCGCAGACCTTTCGGGGACGCTGGGCGTCCTCGTAGTTGCAGACTTATTCCTTACGATGCCTCGGAATGCCATCTTGCCAGTGTACCCGTCGCCTGGGTCAATCCATGGCTGCCCAGAATCAGTCAGTTTCCAGCCGGAAGAATCCGTATTGCAGCCAGTATGCCCCCGACGTGGATGCGGAGACATGGGTCTGTATCGTGTCAACTGTTCCTCCGTGACGACGAAGTCGCTCGGCCACGGGGTCATTGTCGAGATTAGGGAATCTGGACCCGCCGTACCATTTGAGGCCCGCAACGACTCCAAACGCACTTCTGCACGTATCAGGCGGAAGGATAGAATTTCCTGGTTCACGATTCCTGAGGAGCCTTCGGTTGAGCCTGAACGAAATAAGCCGCTGCACATCGTCACTCGAGTCACTCATGCCTGCGGAGATATGTCGCTTCAATTCGGCGGCGACGTAGTGACTCTGATCCGATGCGACGGCAAGCAGATCGACACCTTGAATGGTGCGATCTGGGTGGTCAACCTCGGCAAACACAGCATAGCCACGCAAAAAGAATGCGTGGGCCATGTGCACGGCCAAGTTGTTCTCCGCAAGATCTTTCTCCCCAGCCGCGTCAGCGGGCCAGTAGTAACTCAGGCTCCGAGCTTGCGAGGCAGAAGTCTCGTTCATAATGTCGGGAATATGGACCATCCTGTTTTCCAACTGCGTTCATGCGGGACGTTTTGGAAGACGCTTCGGTGCATCTTACCATCCAGACGGGAGTTGTCACGTTTCAAGGGCCACACCCGGACGGAATTCGTTAGCCGAATGTTGGAGTTGTCGGGCCAGGTGGGGTGGGCGAAGACGCGGTAACCAACAATGCGTAAATGTCCGGAACGACATCAAGTGTGCGTCGTGACGGGAGGGGCAGCCAAGTGCCGACCAAAATATGCGAGCCTGGGGGAAAAGAGCCTCCGCGAGCCGGACGCTACGGGTTGCGTGGCTCGCGGAGGTGGCGGTTCCTTCGGCTGGCTGCAAGTCGTCTTGGTCTAGTCGCCCGAGTCGGAAGAAGGCAGATCCTGCACGTAGGATATTAAGAGTTGGTAAGTCTCCTGGAACTCGGGTAGTTCGGTGATTTTACTGTACTTCGAGTCGTCAGCGACCGTATTGTATCGTTTCAAGGTGGCGTTAAGGGCGTCCGGATCAGGCGTCGCGCCTGTGGCGACCTCGTCGGGCAATACCAAATAGTCCTTCCACTCGTCCGGCAATTGGTCGTTCAACGCCTGGGCCGCCTTGGCCAATTGTTCCAGCGACGATTTGTCGTCGAGTTCGGCTACGACTTCCTTTGCGGCCGATTCGTCCATTCGGATCATCGTCCAGGTCTCGGTGACGCCGTTATCGAAGTGCAGTAGCACGCTGGACTTGTCCTTGGTCAGGTTCTCAAGTCCGGTCTCCATCACCACCGCGTCGTCTTCACCGATTTCCCATGCGGCACGCTGGGTACTCTCGTCGACCGCACCTGAAACTGGCAGCGTGACGTCGACGGCGGTGTTACGATAAGTGCCGCCGATTGTTCCATCCTTGGCCAGCGCCAGTTGTACCGTCACTTCGACATCGTCTCCTTCGTTCTGCACGATCCCAAACACGCCCAGCGACATCCATTCGGCATCTTCGTCCTGTTCTTCGGCCGATTCTGCGATCTCGTTTGCCTGCTCAGCGTATTGCGCAACGGTCGTGATCTGGGTGCCGCCGTTGTAGACATAGCCGCCCGAAACGTAGTAGCTGTACACGATCGGGCGTGCGGGGTATCCCAGCCATCCGTGCAGACCACGCCAAGTGGCCCACACCCACGGTCGGTAGTTCCAGTGATGCCAGTGACAGTGGTGATGATGGTTGTGGTGAGGGTGATGTAGGTGCCAAAGCAACGGCGGTCCAATGGCCGGCTTTCCGTGCGGGAACTTGCCTGCGATAGCCTTCGGCGATATGGCCGGCTTGAGGCCCGGCCCGCCGCCGATTCCGAACTTAGGGTTCGATCCGCCCCCGATCCCCGGCTTCAAGCCCGGCGAGATGCCCGGTCTAGGTTTCAGGCCTGAGAGGCCGCCTCCAAGGCCCGGTTTGAATGATGAACCACCACCCGGTTTCAGTCCCGGTTTGCCTCCCTTGCCCGGAAAGACGCCCGGCAACGTGCTTGGTTTCGTTGGGCTGTGTTTGCTGAACACTTTGGGGATGTTTGGCTTGGCCGGCGATGTGCCGACGCCTGGCCTTGCCGTCGGATTTCCCGCGGGTTTCGCTACGCCGGGCGCCTTCGGCGACGCCTTGGCACCGGGCTTACCGCCAGCGCCAGGCCGGCCTGGTTGAGCCAGCGCATCGCTCGCAACCCACACAACCAATGCAACTACAACAGCGGTAACAACAGCGCAATTCTTCATCGGTGCTCTCCTCTGTTCTCTGTTCTTACGACGCGTTTTGCCTCTAGAGAATAAACACCATGGACGGAACGATGTTTCGGTGTTGCCGAGCAATTGTGTTGCTGTTACTGACGGCTAGCCGCCAAGCCTATGTCGTTGATCGAAACGCCACAGACCGGCGTTACGTGCGGCTTCGTAGGCAGCTTTCAGTTCGTCAATCGTCGGACAGCGATTTACCTCCGTGTAGGTCCGCGTGCCGTCCTGAGCGAGCTTGCCGACCTCGTAAGCCGGCCGGTACTGGCCCATGATGTTGACGAACGTGTCCGGCGAGACTTCGTTGGCCAGCCAGTTGAAGATGGCCGATGTTTCGTCCAACTGTCCCGGCACAACCAGATGACGAATCAGCACGCCATGACGCGCCACGCCATCCGGTGCGAATTTCAGCGGCCCCACTTGCCGATGCATTTCAGCGACGGCTTCGCGAGCTCGATCTGGATAGTCCTTGGCTTTGCAGAGTCGCTTGGCCGTGTTGGACTTCCAGAATTTGAAATCGGGCATGTAGATGTCGACGATTCCGTCCAAGAGCTTCAGTGATTCCAGCGAATCATAGGCGCTGGTGTTATAGACAATCGGCAGATTCAAACCGCGCGGGATTGCCTCGCCGACGGCCTCGATCATCTGCGGCACGACGTGTTCAGGCGTGACGAAGTTGATGTTGTGGCAACCTTGTGCCTGCAAAGACAGCATCAATTCGGCGATGCGTTCCGCCGAGCATTCTACCCCCGATGCTTCCTGGCTGATGTCCCAGTTTTGGCAGAACACACAGCGCAGATTGCAGAGGCTGAAGAAGATGGTCCCCGAGCCTCGGTAACCGCGCAGGCAATCCTCTTCGCCATGATGTGGAAACGCGCTGGAGACACGAGCGTGTCGACCTGATCGGCAAAACTTCGACTCGTCGGCCGAACGATCCACGTGACAGTTGCGCGGGCAGGCGCAGCAATCCTCCAGTTCGCGAAGCGCGGCCGTGACCCGCTCGGCGACGCCGCCTGTCCGATGGAGCTTCAGGTAGGCCGGCTCGAACGGGTCCAGCACAAACCGCGGGTCGATTGCAGTGCCTTGATTTGAACGCTGGGACATAACCTCGAACGTAACACGCCCTCGAAACGAATGTCAACCAAGCCATGGATGCTTCGGTTGCTTCGCCTCGGGGACCTGCTAAAGAGGTGATAATAGCACCTCTCGTTCGCCTCGAGTCAGGAGAAACGCATGAGCCGTTGTCTGCCGTTCGTCATTTCGATTCTGTCGGTGTCATTCGTCACCTGCTTGCGTTGCATTGAGGCAGGGCCTTTTTCAACTCGGCGATTCCGGCGTCGGTCACTTTGGTGTCGGCCAAACGCAACAGCCTGAGATTCTTGACCTCTCGAAGGTGCTCCAGCCCGGTATCCGTGACGGCGGTGTTCACAAGATAAAGTGACCTGAGGTTGGGAAGTTTTGCCAAGTGCTCCAGCCCAGCGTCCGTCACTTCGGTGTTGTCCAGGTACAGATTCTGAATCGTGGTCAGTTTCGAGATGGCCTCCAGACCGGCGTCATTCAGCTTTGTCGATCGCAACGTCAACTGTCTAAGATTTGTCATTTTCGTCCATCGTGCAAAACCAGTCCCGGTCACGGGTGTGCTTTCCAAGTTTGGACTGCTCAATTTGGTCAAGCCGGCCATAGCCTCCAAACCTCTGTCGTCGAGCTTGGTAGATTTCAACACGATGCTGGTCAGGTTGCTCGTCTCGTCCCAGGACGCAAAACCGGCACCGCTCACGTCGGTGCTGGAAAGGTCGATAGTCCGCAGATTCTTGAGGGTGGCCAAGTGAGCCAGCCCGACATCCGTCAGCTTCGTCTCGCTGAGCGACAGGCTGCTCAGCGAAGGCAAACGTCCGAGCCCCTTCATACCCTCGTCCGTCACGCCGGACCAACGCAGCGAAACACTCGTCAACGCGGCGAGGTCCTTCAGCACGGCAAATCCCGCGCCGGTCACGGGGGCTTCCGTCAGGTCAAGTCTCGCCAGGCTGGTTATTCCCTTCAGCTTCTCGATACCTGCGTCGGTGACCTTGGTTCGATTCAGGTACAAGTATCGGAGTTTCGATAGAGCTCCAAGACGCGCCAGCGTGGCCTCGTCGAAGGTGGCTTCGTCCAGGTACAGGTACATGAGTTGATCTAACCCGGCCACGTGGTCCAGAGCGTCGGCTTGAAGCTCGAGCCCTTTGAGCGACAGGTAGTTCACCCGGCTCAGGCCTTTAAGATGGACGAGTCCAGAGCCATTGATCTTCGAGTACCCGAGGAACAGGCGATTCAGGGTGCTCATTCCCTTCAGGTGTACCAGTCCAGCATCGGAAACGGGCGACTGCTCTAGATAAAGCGTCTGGAAGGCGGGTAACTCGCGCAGGATGTCCAAGTTATCACCTCCCTTCCAATCACCTCCCAAGCGAACCGTGTGGATCCGTTGGGTATTCTTCTCGACGCGACCGCCAAGCTTTGTGATCTTGTCAACGGTCCGCTGTTGATTCCAGATCTTGTGCCAAGCCAAAACGTAGGCGGCGCGAGATGCAGCGGCCCGGTCGGCCGTTGCGGCCAGTTTCTTCAATGCTTCGATGGCCGCATCCTCCGTCGGTCGGTCCTTGGACTCGCTGAGCCGAGCCAGAATGGAGACAGCAAGGTAGGTCACCTCGAGGCTCTTGCCATCGGCCGCTTTGGCCAACAACGGAATCGACGCCTTTCCGGCGACGAGCAGACCATCCGCAGCTTTCTGGCGTGCGCCATAGTCTGCATGATCCAGGTCGCGGATCCACCGGTCGATCGATTCGGCCGTCGGCGCCGCCGATTTGGCTTCGGCCGCAGCCAAGTGATGAACCGCGGCAGGTCCAAGAAGAAGGAGTATCACAGTCACATGGATCAATTGTCGTATCATGAGATGGGCACATCGCGTTGAACGGGCAATCGCAAATGAAAACGCGACCAATACAACCACTATTGTCTCTTGCCAACGCGGCCAGTGCAACGAGACCGAGCGTCCGAGCCGGGAAGATGTTTCGGCTTTCGTATTTCCCGCAGGTGGGAAGATTCACGTCCGAGGTCCTGGAGGGAGGGCGTGAATGTGTCATAATCGGGCCAACAGAGGATAACTTTTGTAGGCTGGAGGACTCGTTCATGAAGAAATCGCTACTGACCACCAGACTCATTCTTGCGCAATCACTCGCATCGATACCGTTGGACCGTCTGGTCGCATTGGTGTTGCTGTTTGCCGTGTCGTCTGTATATGCGGGGGAGCCCGCGGTCGTATTGGACCGTCAACCAGGTGCGACGCAGAAGCCTTACTCGCCGACCGATGGACAAGTGGTCGCGATCACGCCGCCGCCGTTTATCTGGGTGCCGGTGGGAAAGGACAGCCAATACGTGCTGCAGATTTCGACATCCGAGGCGTTTGCGAAAGAAGAAACTCATACGTATCGCAAGCTGCAACGGTCCGTATTCGTTCCCAGCGAAGCTTTGCCTGCGGGCGACTGGTTCTGGCGTTATGGCGTCGAAACGGAAGACGGAACCAACTTCAGCCGGGCGCGGCCGTTCACGGTCCCGAAGGACGCTCGTCCGTTTCCGTTTCCCAAGTGGGACAAAGTCATCCAGCACGTGCCCCGCGAACGGCCGCGTCTGTTCTTCTGCGGCAAGCATCTGCAGCAGGTGCGTGCGTGGGCCGACGGCGAATTGAAACCGGTGATCGACTCGTTGGTGGCTTCGTGCGAACGGGAAGTGGGTAAGCGGCTGGTCGCCGAGCCCGGCTATCGTCCGAAGGGACCGGCCTACGGACCGTGGGCCGTCAACGTGATGCGCACCACTCGGCCGCCCATGGACGTGATGGAACGCTGTGCGCTGGCCTATTTGATCACTGGCAACCAGCGGGTCGGCCAGGAGGCCAAACGGCGTTTGCAGCACTTCTTCTCGTGGGATCCAGACGGACCGACCAGCTTCTTCGCTTACGACGAGCCGCCAATGTGGATGATGATGCGTGGCACGCGGGCCTACGATTGGACCTATGACCTATTCACACCGGAAGAGCGGGCAAAGATCGAAGCCAACATGCGAGTCCGTGCCGGGCAGTTCCTGAAGCAATTGCAGCGGTTGCCGTTCGAGAGCAATCCCTACAACAGCCACGCCGGGCGCCTGCCTGGATTCTTGGGCGAATGCGCTCTGTCGTTCATCCACGAATGGCCTGAAGCTCGCGAATGGCTCGAATACGCCACGCTGTTGTACTACACATCCTATCCGGCCTGGGGCGGCGACGGCGGCGGTTGGCAGGAAGGGCCCGGCTACTGGAGCGCCTATATGCGCTTCGCCTTGCACTACGTCGCCGCCTTGCGCGAGGCCACAGGCGTAGACCTGATGCAGAAACCATTCTTCCGCAACACGCCATATTACGGTCTGTACACGGCTACGCCGTACCATCAACACCGCCCGTTCGGTGACGGCCAGACAAGCAGTCCCCGTGGCCTTGGGAACGTGATGTACGTCTTCTCGACGTTGACCCAAGATCCGTACTTTCGCTGGTACGCCGAGGAGTCGAAGACGACTATCGGAGCCGACGTACTAAGCCTAGCCACGTACGATCCGAAACTGAAAACGCGATCGCCTCTGGAATTGCCTCAAGCCCGGAGCTTCCCGGCTGTAGGACTGGCCTCGTTTCACACTGCCTTGGGCGATAGCAGCAAAGATATCAGTTTCCTGCTACGAAGTAGTCCCTACGGCGGTGTCAGCCACGGGCATGCCGATCAGAACGCCTTCGTGATCGAAGCCTTCGGCCGAGGGTTGGCCATTGCCACTGGATACTATCCCTGGTACGGCTCGCCGCACCATCACGAGTGGACTCGAGCCACCAAGGCAGTCAATAGCGTGCTGGTGGACGGGCAAGGCCAAGTGCCGCGCCGCTGGGACGCCAACGGACAACTGATTGCCTTCGAATCGGTCGACGGCTACGACTACGCCGAAGCCGAGGCAGCCCCCGCCTACCTGGGCCGGATGGAACGATTCCGCCGCCACGTGGTCCACGTCCGGCCGGGCGTCTTCGTTATGTTCGACGATCTTCGGGCACCCGAACCCGCTCGGTTTCAGTGGCTACTTCACGCGTACAAACAAATCGGCGTTGACGAAACGCGTCGCATCCTCCGAGTCGAAAACGCTCCGGCGGCCATGAGCGTTCACCTGTTGTTGCCGGACAAAGTAGAATTCGCACAGACGGACAAATACGATCCAGAACCGGAGTCAACCAAAGGGCGGTGGTCGAATACCTGGCACTTGACCGCCAGCACGGTGACCCCGTCCCGATCCGCTCAATTCCTGACGGTTCTGCTGCCCCATCGTCAGGGAAAGGAAGACACGTTGCCGAAAGTTGAACTGCTTCGGGGCGATAGAGCCGTGGGCGTGCGGCTGACGTCACCGTACGAGGTCTCGGACGTCGTGGCCTTTCGTACCTCCAGTGAACCCGCAACCGTGTCCTGCGGCGGTATCGAAAGCTCCGGCCGAGCCTTTGCTCAAGGCGAGGACAGCGACGGGAAGACCGTTCGGCGTTTCACTTTGCCCGCCGAGTGACACAGTCGAATCATCCGCCACCAAGCCATGTGTTTGTCAGTTTCATTGTCAATCCCCACCCGCTGGCGGCGGTGACGACCGTGAGGATGACTGCCGAAATGACGCCGCCGATCAGAATCGGCATCCGCGTGCGATATGCGGGCGGGAGCTTCGAATTGAGGTAGATCGCCGCGAACATTACCATGGCCAGCGCAAAGTTGCTCACAAGGAAACTGGCGATTTGAATCAGTGTGTCGAACGAGGCTGCCGTCCACACAATCACAGTGGTGAACACGAACAAATAGACGCAAATCACCGCGCGGATTCTGTGATAGTCCCAAGTGCGTTTGGGCCAGACGGCTTGGAAGAACTCTTGCGTGACTCGGGCGTAGGCTTCGGGCAAAGCTTGAAGCGTGCCCCAAAGCGCGGCAATAACACACACGTAATAGACAACGACCAGCAACGGGTGAATATTGCGCCAGACGTGGGCTTGTTCGGTCAACAGGCTCCAGCCCTGAAACCCCGCTTCCAGCTCTCCCTGGGCCAACATGGGATACAGTACAGCTGCGCCCGACATCATGAAGGCGCCGGTTACGATGAACAGCACGATCGCGCCCATGCCTACGTCCCACCGCAACGGCGCAATCAGATCTCGCAGACGCTTCACCTGCTTCGGGTCGTCGGGCAGGTAGTCGATTGGGTCGTGTGTAAACGCATGCTCGCGGATCGATTCGATCTTCTTGTGTCCGGTCAGCCCCCAACCGTGCAGTCCTACCCAGTTGGCATAGACGATGTAGCCCATGATCGTACCACCCACGTAGCCAAAGGTCGTCGCCATTGTCAGCAGGGGATTCTGCCGAGCGTCATCAGGTGTCCATTCTGGCAACGATTGCGGCAGCTTTCCCACGCTGACGCTACCCATGAACGCCTGCCAGAAGTCAGGCTGGACCATCAGAGTGCCAAGGACTGTGCCGAACACCAAGATGCCGCAGATGATGATCTGCTGTTTCTCCAACCGTTGGAACGATAACGCCAGACCAAGCAGGCAGGCAAGACCGACGAAGCACGTAGTCAAAGCGTTCTCCCAGGACGTTTGCGCTACGGACTGCGGCAACCCATCTTGAAGCAGAAAATGCAGCAGAACTCCGCAGGGCTTGGCGATCGCTGCCCATACCAGTGGGGCTATCAGCATTTCCAGGACCACGATCGCGATGAGAAACCAGCCTCGCGGTCCCGGCAGACGGACTAGGCGATGGCCGATGTACTCACCGCTGATCGCCGTGTAGCGTCCGAGAAGATACGTGAGGAAGACACCCTTGACGACGCACGCCAGCAACACCAACCACAGCAAGTCGTAGCCCGCCCACGAGCCAGCTCGAACCACGACAATCGTCTCGCCCGCACCTATCGCCATCGACGCACAAATCGCCGCCGGCCCAAACACGGCCATCAAGCCCAGCACCTTCCGAACCGACCAGGGCCCGGCAAACACACCGCTGGGAGGCGGGATTCCCACCTTGTCGATCGTATCCGGTTGGTTCGCCGTTTCCTTTGGTGTCAAATCTATCCTCTCATTTCCTGCGGATCTTCTCGAAGAATGGCGTTACACGTTGCCGCAGAACGCGCAATGTGCGTTCTACGTCTTCGTCCAACAGGTAGCCTGCTTCTTCCAGTTCGCGGCATTTCTTTTCCAACTCGGCAATGTACCGCTCCAGCGTGCCATATCTGCTTTCCAGCGAAGCCCGAAGGTCCTTTGTCGATTTGCGTTCGGATTCTGTGATCGGAAACGGAATATAGGACCCAATCAGGCTGACCAGTTCGTTTTCGGCACCGGCATCTTTGCTGCGGAGATTCCAGCCAGTGTAGGTCGCCACCGGCACGGCGACTTCGGGCGGCGACAAGCAACCGATCTGGTTGCCGTCCGCGTCCGAGCGCGGCACCAGCACGCGGTAATTGCCACGCGCGATTGGCGGCTGGACATCGGCAATCTGTTGGGTCAGCCAACGAGGCCCGAAGTCCAAGTACGAGGGCTGCTGGATGACGGTCGGATAGCGTACGCCTGGGATAGATGGAAAGCCGGTCGACTCCTGGTCCCACGCCACGAGTGTTCCTGCCTTGATTGTGGGATAGACGCTTGGCGGTGCGGGTTCGCCACCCTGGCTCCAGCGATCCAGTGCCAACAGCAACGCTCGCAGGAACGGTTTGTAGTCACCGGGATTTGCCAGGTTCTGTCCGTTGCCTCGACCGGGAGGATACCCGCTGGGCCCGTGTTGTGTGCCGCCAAACAGGTAGATGCGCACGCACTCGGGCACCTCGCCATCACGTTTCCCCAGTGGATCGGTGTGTGCAAGCGAACCGCTGCGCGTCCAGTACTCGGCCTCCGACTGGGTGTGCAAAACGTAAGGGCACGCGCCGCTGGCCAACGAACGCCGAAGGATGCCGTCCGTTTGATCGGACAGTGGATCGTGCTGCGTCTCGTAGGCGAATGGAAAACGGTCGGCCGGGTAGTCGTGATGATCGTGCTGGGCGACGTGTCTTGTGGGCTGGGCAAACCGGTGATTGAAGGAGCCCATGCCCGATCCGGACACGTGCGGAATCACACCGTCGAAGACCTTCCGACCTTGCTCATCTTTATTGAAGCCCCAGTACAGAAACTCGCGCAGGAATCGGCCGGTTTGTGAAACACCGAAGCCATGAGCCCGCCGGATCGCTGGTTTCCCATCGACCAGCAGCGGATTGTCCTGGCCGCTTCCGTGTTTGAACGCCGAGACCAGATCGCGCAGCCCGGTGAAGCACGTGCCATGCACGAGCGGATCTTGCGCCTCATAGATCAACTCGTAGATGTGTGCCTTCTTGAGCCCCTCGGGCATCTCCAACTCGACCTTTGGCAATTGCCCGGGCCAATCGCTTTGCACGTCGCTGACATGAAGGGTCCACTGTTCTCGCTGGACCAGCACGCGAGGGTCACCGGTTCGGACTCGGTGAGTTAGCGTCGCCATCTTCTGCCCTTTTTCCGTCGGCCGGTACGAACCGTGATTGGCCCAATTGACAACGGTCCGCTTGATATCCTTGTCTGGCACGATTTCGCACCGCACCAGACCGGTGATCGGTCGATCCCCATCGCGCGCCACGGGCGGCGCAAGACGAAGCCGATTACCGCCGGGCAGCAGTTCCCCATCCCAACCGCTCGAGATGATCGTGAAGCCGTGTCGCATGAGGAATCCATCGCCCGCGTGCTGTTCGGTTCGCGGATCATTGCTTCCGCTGGCGTAGTTGAAAAAGCGAAGAGCAAGCTTGTTGCCGCGGTTATTGACGTCGCACAGGATCGCTCCGTTGCCTTTGGTCAGATCGCAAGGTGCAAGAATGAACAAGTCGCCGGAGTAGTCGACTTTGCCGCGCTCGTTCCGCGGAGCGAGCTGCAAATCGACAACGTTCTCGTTCTGAGGAAGATCAGGGTCCAATTCGTAATAGACCCGACCAACAATTCGCTCGTACGGGCCAACTTCGCCAAATGCCTTGCCATCGGCAAACGGTTCACGCGATTGCATCTCGAATCGGGCCACCTTCGCCCATGTTGTGCCCAGGATCAGGAGCCACAATGTGACGGACACTGCCAAAAGACTCGCACGCCAGTTACTTCGGTGCGTCATCATTGGATATCCTTCAGAGTTGCATGACCTGTTGCGATCAGCGTATTATCATAGACGAAGAACTTGCCC
>CAZUAH010000415.1:0-12419 GCA_964617665.1 uncultured Pirellulaceae bacterium | reverse complement strand
CCCTACCGCCGTCCCAGTAATGAACGCCTGATCATACAAACCACGTGGTGCGCTCACCAGCGACGAAACCCCTAATCGGAAGGGGGTGTCCGGCCTGTTACTTGGCGTGAATCGACAGATTATCTAACGTCGCGCAGGCTTTCTCGCTGTGTTCGACGCCGCTGTTGCTTTTCAGCAGGACGCGGATATCGAATTCCCTCAGGCCGGAAAGTTCTTCCTTGGGTACTTCAAGCTGGAGCACGCCACGGTGCAACCCTTGCGTGCTGACTTTCCATTTCGGGTCGCTGTCGCGCGGAGCGATTTGCAGGACGGCGGTACCTCCGAGGTTCTTCCCGTCCGCGTAACAGTCTACGGTCACGGCCAATTCCGTGAGTTCTCTGGGCGACGAGACACGCTGCAGGAGTTCGGTCGAACTCGCGTAACCACCGACCATTCCCACCCAAAACTTGCCTCCGCGGTAACCGCCATGATCCTCGTGACGAGCCTTCACACTGCCCAGATGACGCCATCGCGGTGTCGAGAAATCGTCCTCGTAGGTCAGATTGCCGTAGGCGTCCTCGACCAGCTTGGCAGCTGCTCCTGATGGTGGCGACTGGTGCACGCACTCGACCCGCAACCGATCCATCCGGTTTGCTGGCATTTCACCGCGGGACGAGTCGGCCTGATTCTCCATCGCGACACGCAAATAGAAGGCATGTCGTCCCTTGAGCTGTTGTTCATCCTCCAACACAAGCGACTGAACGGCGTCGACCTCCGACTGTGCTGCCCTTAGCGGCCACGATTGCCCAAGCTCGTCTGTCGATATTGCCAATTCGTTTCGGCACCGAGGCAACTCGGGCGCCGCCGCGTCGAGCGTTACCGTCACGCATTCAATCGGGAAATACGACTCGAAACGGTAGGTCAGTGAAGCTTGGTTCCGTGATCCGTCTGCCTTCAAGAGCAAGAAGCCCCGTTCATCGGGACGGCTGGTCAGCTTCAGATTGAGAAGGCCGCGAATATCGGCGTCATGAATCCACGAGAATCCCGAGAAGGTCTCCTCATACACGCTTGGGGCATCTGTATCGCCGCCAGCTGGGACACTGCGATCGCGTGCCGAGAAGTCGGCCGATTGCAGCGGAAGATCCCCGTCTCGAAAGGCATGCATTTCCTCGCGTTTCGTACGGAGCCAGTTGCGCAGCTTGATCATGTGCTTGGTCTGGCTGCCCAACCATGGATTCATGGCGCCGGGGCCAGCTACAGCAAACGCCGCGCACGACACGTCGAACTCCATGCACGTCTGAAACTGATGCCACTCGCGGTTGATCATCGCCGCCGTGTCAGACGACTGCGACCATCCGGTCCAATGCGGGTCGCTCGCCCACGGTATGCAGATGACGGGCTTGCCCAACGCGACGAATTTCGTTAGGTGCTTTCGGAATTCGACGTGTTGCCAGCCGTATGCATCGAACACCCATCCGTCGGCCATGAGACCAGGGTTTGGTGGAAGAGGCATCGAGTAGAACTGAAATACGGGGATCCCGTAGGTCTTACGGATATGACGCGCCAAACCGTCCAAAACAGCGTTGCGGCTGCCGATGTTCTCTTCACCGATGCAGATCGCCGGGATCAGTTCCGGGTAGGTGGGGATACCCGGCTCCGCTTTCAGCCACGCATCGACGCGCGACTTCACGGTTTCGAGGCTCTCAGTTTGCTCGCCGCAATAGATGAAGTAGACATCGTGCCGATGCGAGCTGTTCTGTTTGCCTGGACGAGCCTTCAGACCCGACCAATACGCTTTCTTATTGGGGAACGTATCCCCAAGTCTTAGCTTGACCAGGCGGTAGTCGAAATAGCTGTCCGGCCCGCTGGCATAGACGCCCAATTGGCGATACCCCGGATCGGGATAGGGCCGCACCTCCGCCGCGTATGACGTCTGACCCAGCAACAGCACGAACGAGAAAGTCGAAATGATGGCGCGCGGTAATCCCCCGTCTCTCGTAATGGATGGCGACGATGACATGTGTCAGCGACTCCCCCTTGTCGACGACCTCGGGGACTCAGATCGACTCGATGTGCAAACCGCGACGTCGGCGCTCTTTTCGACGAGTGTCGTCGATCTCGCCGGCGACTTCTTTGACTTTCTCGATACCCCGCATGTACAGCTCGGGATGAGAGCGATCCGATGAGGTGATCTTGATGGTGCCCACGCCCAACATGCGTTCCACAATTCGCTGCTCGAAAGACACGTCGTCAATGTCGATCACCTCGATGCGGTCGGTCACTCGTTTCAGCAGCCCCGATTCATGAATGAAACGCTGTGTCGTCAGGCGGTATTTGAACGTGAGTTTTCGATACGCGAGTTGCATCGCGAAACCGCCCCACATCGCGACACAGATGACTAGCCAAGTCATCCAGAGCCACCCCTTGCTCTCCATAGGAATGAAGAAGATGCCGACCAGGAGCACCACCGTGACGAAGCCCGCAAGGACCCACTTGCCGATCATGGCTCGGGAGGAATAGCGGCCTTCCCAGAGTTCCTCCTCCTGCTCATCTTCGTCTTCATCTTGTCGTGCCTTGGTTGCGTCTTTGAAACGCTCCATCGGCGTTGATGGACTAGCGGGGTTTTGGGCGATGTTTTCGGGTTCGGTAGGTTTGGGGGCTCTGGGTGACTGGTTTTCGTTCGGTTCCGTTCCGGAGTCATCTGGCGGTGTGGTGCTCATTTCGACAACTTTCGCAAGTTCCCAGGAAGTCGATAGTAGGTAAACGAGCCGATATTATAGCGGCAAATCGACAAAATTGTTAGCAAGCAATCACGCCAAAACCATAGCTTGTACCATGGTGATTCGTGTATACTTGGGGACTATTGGCCACTTGCCACAAATCTTTTGGGGGCGATGGCGGCTCATGAAATGCCCTTTCTGTCAAGCTGAAAACGACAAGGTCACTGATTCGCGAGCAAGCGAAGACGGCGATGCAATCCGTCGTCGACGTGAGTGTCTGGGCTGCGGACGACGGTTTACGACTTACGAACGGTATGAGCCGATCGCACTGAAAGTCGTCAAGAAGAACAACGTTCGGGAGCCCTTCGAACGCGGCAAAATCCGCCGCGGTTTGGAAAAGGCTTGCTGGAAACGCCCTATCAGCAACGAGCAGATCGAGACTGTCGTCGGTGCTATTGAACGTGCAGTTCACGATCGATTTGAAGGGGAAATCGACAGCGGCGACCTGGGCGAGTTGGTAATGAAACAGTTGCGGCACCTGGATCAAGTGGCTTTCGTGCGGTTTGCTAGTGTATACCGCGAGTTCAAAGACGTGCGAGACTTCGTCGACGAGCTTCAGCCAATGCTGCAACAGCCGTCTTCGGCCGAACGCGACCGGCTTTGACCGCTCCACGCCCGTCGCAGCCAGTATGCGTCGGCAAAACGCCCTCACCCTGCGCGATCATACACTAAGAAGGTGTGTTCGTATTCGTTCTGTTCGTCAGCCGGATGTCGTGATTGTTCGACTAGTTGCCAATCGTCGAACTGTAAATTTGGGAAGACTGCGTCGCCGTGTATTTCTGCGTGAACTTGTGTCAGGTGAATACGATCGACCATGCGTAGAGCTTGACGGTAAACCTCCTCGCCGCCGATGATGAACGCCTCGTCGTCGCCGTCCGCCAAGCGTATTGCCTCGTCGATACCGTGAGCGACCAAGGCTTCTCCGGCGTCGTAGCCTACCTGGCGCGTCACGACGATGGTGATTCGACCTGGCAGCAAACGCCCAATCGACTCGAATGTCTTGCGCCCCATGATGATGTGGTGCCCCATCGTCAGCCGCTTGAACCTTCGAAGGTCGGCCGAGAGGTGCCAGGGCAACTGGCCATCGCGGCCAATCACGCGGTTCTCGGACATAGCAACAATCAAGGAAACTCGCATGGCCGCGGAAGAATCACTTTCGAACAGAAGTTGCAGGCATCAATCGGGTTTCTTTGATGGCCCGGTCTTGAACGATACCCTAACCGGAGCGAGAGACGTGCCATCGTCGCTTCGAAAGCTGGTAAAACGTCCCGAATTGAGCATGAACTCGTATCGCCAATTCGGTTTCAGTTTCACCGATACCGACCACACGGTCTTCTTCGCGTCGTAGGATGGTTTCCCCACGATTTCCGGGAAATTCGGTCCGCCACCAACCATCGACCACGAACCGTCACTCATAGGCCGATCGAAGACCACTCTGATTGCCGTCAGGTTAGGATCGACATCCGCGGCCCCGTTGACCGGCGCCATCTCGACGACCTTCGGCCGTTTGGCATCCTCTTCCTCCTGCTTTTCGGCAAAGCCTTCTGCATACTCGTCAAAGAACGATACGATTCGTGGTGCGAATTTCTCCAGCGTCGGGTAGTCGTCTCGGGCCGCTTCATATTCGCTCAGCAAATCCGACAGCTCCTTCATCCACAGAAACTGTCGCTGCTTCTGTTTCTGAACCTCCGCCCATGCTGCGAGTGCCCCGTCATGCTGACGTTTGTACCGGACGACACAGGCTCGAACGAGTGATTCGTACATCATGGTCTTCCAATTGCCATACGCCTGCCGTTTCATGGCGGACGCGACATGCGGGAAGATCTTCTGGCCCGCATCGTGCAACTCCGCTTCGTGAGCGTCAACGATTGGATTGGCGTACGAGTGACAGAACTCGTGGATGACCGTTCCCAGCATGCTACGGTCGAACGTCGGGCTTCCTTCGTCGTCAGTCTGCCACACGCCCAGGACACAGAACAGCTCTTCGTTGCCATCTTCGTCGCGGCATCGTGGCCCGTAGCACTGGCCACCGTTAACCAGTGCCAGGATCACCGTGAAGCTCGCCTGCGGACGCCGGCCGAAGAACTGGTCGAACCATTCCAGATGCGCGTGCTTGTCCAGCACTTCCTTCATCCTCGATTCGGTCAGGCGGTACAGCGACTGATGCTCCTTGACGAACTCGTCGAAGGACGTGTCCTCGACAAACTGGCGGGCTTTCTGAAGGAATTCGCGAGCTTCGGCGACCCGCCATCGTCCATCCAGATTCGTTGGCTGAGGATCAAACGGTACTTTCTCCTTCAAGTCGATCGTATCCGACATGTGCACGGCCATGCTCATGCAAGCGTCGTACGACACACCGCGCGTCCGGCGGAGTTGGCGAGCCAACTGGACGACGGGGTGATCGCGGAACGGACCGAAATGCTCGTCGACATCGCTGCTGTATCCGGCAACTCTCCCTTGGCAGTACTCTGGGTTTCCAGCCAGGCGAAAAATGATGCTGATCAACTCGACGCGTGGGTCCACCAGCACGCGAACCGCCGGAGTACCGGATTCGTTCTCGTCAGACTGTGCGTGTACCGAAGGAGTCTTAATGGGGCACAAGACGCCAAGAGACAACAGGCCGGCGATCACGATTCTCTGACGCATAGTTTTTCCTCCTCCGTAGCCAATTTCCCTGGCAAGACGTCTGGTCAACTATATCAGTGCTATTTGGGGGCGACAAGTTCTCGGATGCCGCCTTGCTTTTCTGGCCCGCGCTGGCCAGAATCGCTATGGACCTGAAAGAAAGTGGGTATGGCACCCATCCCCTTAGGCGGCTGGGACCTACAGAGATGCGGAGGAATCGGCGCAATGGACACCGAGCATGTCGAAAAGCTCAGGAGAGAATACACCGACCAGTATGTCATCGTAGACGAAGGACGTCCGGAATTGCGACGGTTCAAGGGCATGACAGGGACCGTCAAGACGGTCAATATGAATGGTCGAGCGTTAGTCGAATTCGACGGGAACAACAACCACGGCTGGTATGACATCGACATCGACTTCTTGAAAGTTATTGACGAACCGCTGCCAAAGGAAGAGAAGCCCGCGAGGAAGCGGGCACCGAAGAAGGCCGAGAAGGCTGAAAAAGCGCCGTCGGAGTTGGAGAAGGCTCGCAGCGAGAAAGAGGTCAAAGAACCAGAACAGAAGCAGGACGCGCCGTCGAAGGATGTCCCAGCTTCGGCACCAGCGCCAGACGCGCCAGAGGTGGAAGCCAAAGCGGAGCCCGTCTCGGAAGAGGAAGCGAAGCCGGCTGCCGCGGAGACCGCAGACAGTGAAACGCCCGCCGAGGCCACTACGCCGGACAAGACACCGAGCGACCCGCCCGCAGAAGCCTGACTCCTGACCACCGCCTGATCCAAGTTCGTGGGCCATCATACCCGGTCATTCGTCTTCCGCGCCCGCACCGTTCAGCCGCTGAATACGAGCGGCGATTTGCTCGTGCGTTATCGTGCCGCCGGCAGGCACAATCAAGTAGCATGCGTTTGGGCCGGCGCAGTCCAAAATGATCTGCCGTTCGTTCGGAATGGCGAATCCCTCGGCACAGGGTTCGTGGCCATGAATGAGCACATTGGCGTCGACCAACTCTGAAAAGGCCTCAGCATTCTCCGGCCGGAAGTCGCGCCCCCAAACTAGGCGAAACGCCGCGCCGTCGGGACTGAGGTCGGCTTTCGTCAATGGGCGCCGAAACACGCCCGTGTCAAAACCGTGGTCATCAATAAGCTCGGGTATGCCGTGGCAGACGAACACTCCGCTGGCCAGACGAACGGTCAGAGGGCACGTCGAGAGGAACTCGACAAAGGCGTCACGGACTCGCCAGATCGCGTCTCCGTACATTCTCTTCAGCCCGGCGCGGAACTGAAGGTTTAACATGTGGCCGCCCTTGGCGATTGGAAAATCGTTCAGCTCGGCCAACTCGTGATTGCTGAGCAAAAAGTGGAAACGTTCGGGATACTTCACCTTCAACCGGGCCACATCTTCCAGCAACAAATGGGACATGCAGCCCGTGCTGGATGGATACGTGGGACCGCCATGGCAGACTTCCTGCAAGACGAGATGACGTCGCGGCTGCGAATCGAGGTCGGCTATGCGACAGATCCTATTGAAGTGAACTCGCTGGCCGTGAAGATCGCCGGTGATCATCAAGTCGTCGGCATTATCCGACGAGAGAGAGACGACGTTCCCGTCACGCATCGGCGTCTTGCGATTAGCCTCTGCCGCTTGTAGATAGTCACGAATGACGCGATCGATAGTCTCAGGCGACGCAACCATAGCCCGGCAGGATAGCAGCTATGATTGCCAAAGTCCAGAAACCGAGACGCGAAGGTAGTGGGCTAGTTTGGCTCGTGGCACGGGCCCCCGGCCCGTGATTTCTCGGCCCAGGGGGCCGAGCTACTTTGAAATTAGGACACTACCAGACGCGGGGAAGGAAGAATTTTGCCGACCGCATTAGCGGAAGTCGTGATGCTTCCAGATCGCGAACGCTGACCGATCCGCCTACCGATCAACGTACACGCGTGTGATCTCTTCTTTTGTCACCGGAACTGGCGTCTCGTCGGTGACCAATTGTACCTGGATTCGCTGCACGCCGGCGTCCAGCCCGCGTACCTTCAGCTTGTAGACAGCCTGTTCGCCGGGGGCCAAGCGGGCCAGAGGATCAATCGCCACCTGGACGCCATCCACGACCACTCGCGTCGGTCCGTCGCCACCGACAGGTTTCAGTGACGGTGGCAGCCCGATCTGCAGGCGGATGTTGGTAGCGGCACTGGAGCCGGTATTGCTAAGTGTGATCATGTACGTCGTTTCGCTGTCGACCTCGATCGGATCAGCGACGTCCGCAATCGTGAATTGAAGTTCGGCAAGACTGTCAACCTGGACCAGCTTCTCATGTTTATGCTCAATCCCCAATTCGCCGCGTCCTTCGACACTCAGCTTCTGCTCGCCCGTTTCCAGCGGCAACAGCGTCAGCTTGGCGACGCCCATCTCGCGTGGCGGCAACTCCTCCAGGCTCCAGTAGACAGCGTGGTTTTGCGGCTCGTACTGACCCTTGTGGTCGGCCGAGATGAACTTCATGCCCTTAGGCAAGTAGGTGACCAACTCGACCTCACGTGCCGCCGCGGTGCCGGGATTGGATACGGCGACTTCGTACGTAGCTTGTCTATCCAGGAATCGCAGACCGGGCCCGCTAACAGCCACCTCCAACGACGGTGCGAGTACCTCCAAGGTTACACCGTCTTTGGCGATCAGATTTCCGTCGCCCCTCGCCAGCAAGATGTTGTCGACAACGCCAGCCTTGTCGGCTTTCAGCGCCAATTGCATCCGGCGAGTTTCACCAGGTTTCAGGGTGCCCACATCAAGCGTCAATCCGTTGCCTTTGATGTGCGCCAGCCCCTCGGGAACGTTTTCCTCCAAAACGACACCGGTCGCCGCTCCGCTTCCCGGATTCGAGACCGTGATGTCGAATGTAACGGCTTCGCCAATCATCACCCGCTGCGGGCCGGTGACGCTGAGTGTAAGCTCGGGCTTGGTGCAGACCGTGCGCACGGAGGCCTTTGCCCCGAACAGTACCTGTGCAACGCTGCCCAATTCGCCCTCGGTCGTGGGCAGCAATTGGATCGAGATTGCGGTCTCGTCGCCCGGCTGCAACGTACCCAATTGCCACATCAACTGGCCATCGGGAGCGCGGTTCGATTGGGGCGTGGCATTGACGAAGCGAGTGCCTCTTGGCACATGATCCAATACGATTACGTCGTGAGCTGCGACGGAACCCACATTGCGGACTCGCAATTGGAACTCGGCTTCCTTGCCAACCTGGATTTCTTCTGGTGCTGTCTTTTCCAACGTCAGAGCTGGCGACTGCAGACCTTCCAGCGAATTTGCGCCAGGTGTGCCGCCACCTTCGAACGGTTCAGTAGCGCCGACAGCCGGCTGTCCGAAAGATGGCTCCGTTGACGACAGGCTGGGCGAGAAATCAGTGCCGGATGCCGAATCGGTTGAGGGAATCCTCCTTGGAGACGTCATTGTGTTGACTGCCGGGGCCGAAGCCTCGTAGATCGGTGCCGGGCGAGTGTCGACGGGGGACGCATCGCTGATCGTTGCATCAAATTGCGGCGTGGCGGGCATGTCCGTAGCTGAAGCCCCGGCCGATGCCCCTCCGCCGTAGATGCTGGCATCGGAACCACCATCCGATAGCGCAGCACGCGTCGCTTCGCGCAAACTTGATGTCGTCGCGGCCGGGTTGGCTTCCGGCACCTCAAGTTGATTTGGCGCCGGCGGGCCTGTGAGTGGCAGTTCGGTTGGTGGTGGCGAGTTCAACTCCGTTGGAGGAGCAAGTTCAGTGGGCGGAGGCGACGGTGGCACGAAACCAGTGTCACTGCCCGCCGTCGAACCATCGTTTCCAGCTGGTGTTGGAGTCCCAGGCGTCGTTGCATCTCCATCGTTCGCACGCAAGATGGTCGTCTCAGGCGGCGGAAGCAAGAAATCGTTGGGGGTTCCCGTCTGTTTGGGCATTTCCGCCTCGTAACCAACGAGCGCAACCGGGTCGTCGAGATCTTCGCGGGGCGAAGCAAGCATCGAACCGGGTGGCACCGCTTCCCCGGCAGGCAACGGGATCGGCTTGACATCTTCCGGCTTTTCGGATTCGGCACCCGGCTCTCCAACGCCGTCAGCAACAGGGTCCTCCGGGAAGATCTGGCCATTGTAGAGACCGAAAGCGCTCAGCGCTCCTACCGAGGAGAACACCGCCAGACCAAGGGCAACACGTTTGGTAAGTTTGATTCTGGGTCTTGACATCACTTGCATCCCGCAAAAACCGAGAAACTAGACAATCCTCCGTCCAACTAGAGTGGGAGCCGCGTACTTACCAAAATCAACGGCCTGCCGGAAGATCAGTTGTCGTGGCGGGTGCTAGCAGTAGGACTCCTTAATAGACACACGAGTGAGGACTCCGAGTGGTAAAGCCAACGAGCGGCTTCGCGTTCTCGTGGCGTAAGCTCCCAGCTTGCGATGAACGAGGTGGAGGCCTTGGCAAGCAGGATGCTTACCCCACGTTCAAAAATTGACAAAGCACTAGCGGCCTGTTGATTTGGCCGAGAATCGAGAATTCGAATACCACATGTAGGTCATGCTGTGCATGACAACCCCACGTATTGCGTCAGGCACAGCCTGACCTACAGCAAATCAACAGGCTGCTAGCCCCCGGCCACAGGGGGATAGATAGCAATCGCGTCGCCGGACTGCAATTGGCGGTCGTGGGTGGAGTACTCGCTGTTGACCGCGACGACGGCCACCTTCTTTTCCGGCAGATTCAAGTGCTTTAGGAGATCGGCCACCGTGCTGCCCTCCGGCAACTCGAACGCCTTCCGGCCGAACCGGTCTTTGCGCAGAGAGGCCGAGAGTTTCACTTCGACTTCCATGATCTCGCCCTGTGCGAATGGGACGACGCGGTCCGTGGGGGCCGCACACAAGGGTTAAGGAAGTAGGTCCCGCCTGCCGAGCGGGACCTTGGCTTCCCGGGTTTGCCGCTAACCTCAGGTCCCGTCCGCAGTCGGGACCCTCTTGTGGCCGCAAGCGGCGATTAGGCCCCCGCTGGATGAAGATCCGCGGAGACGAAATCGAGGCCCAGGCCGTCGAGCGTCTCTTTGGTTGGGACGCCGGTCTCGGTGTCCCAACCCATGGCATCCAGGTAGTCGCGAATCTGCGTATCGATGTCAACGGTAACACCTTCGATCGGACCGCTTTCGAGCGGCGGCGCCCCGATCATGCGCCCGGGCACGTCCAGATCGATACTGCTGAACCCTTCACGAACATTGAAGGCGGTACGCAGGGCGGTGATCCGATCGCCCATTTCCTGTACCTCGTCCAGCGTGTAGTCTTTGCCGGTGGAGTACTTCAACGAGTCGGTTACCGATTCCGGCCTCATAACGCACCAGGAAAAAATACACATCCCGGCAGCGCTCATCACGTGGTGGTGAGCGGCGATCGTGCGATACACCTCGCCTTTGCCTTCGACTTGGCGCTGCTCATACTCTCCGGTCACTAATCCCGGCGGGGAGAATCCGCCCTCGAGCGTCCAGGCGCTCATTTGCGTATGCCGGCCGGGGGTGGCATCCATTTTGTAGCTGGTGGCCAAGCCGGGATTCAGACGTGGGTCGTGCATCGGCAATTCTTCGCCGCCCACGTGAATCGCGTATTGCTCGGCACCCTTGCCGATCCGTTCGGCCGCCGCCTTCTCTCCGTCGGCCAACACCTTTCCGCCGAAGCCTTCGCCCATGGCAATCTGCCGCGTGAGTTCGGCAATCGCTTCGGCATTGCCCCATGTCAACTCGAGGCCGTCGGTGTCTTCCTTCGTCAAGACGCCATTCTCGTAACACTCGATGGCGAAGGCCACGGTGCAGCCAGCGCTGATCGTGTCCAGCCCATACCGGTTGCAGTACTCGTTGCAGAGATTGATCGATTCGACGTTGTCGTTCAGGCACATCGTTCCGAACGAGCCCAGCGTTTCGTATTCGGGTTTGTGCGTGTCCGACTTGTATTCGCCTTCTTCCACTTCGGTCAGACCGCCGCAAGCAATCGGGCATTTCCAGCAGCCCCATTTGCGCTTCTGGATCGCCTTGACGTTGTCGTCACTGATCTTCTCCACGGAGGGGAAGTCCTCGGGCACGCCGCCCCAGTTCTTGATGGGCGTGTCGGCCGTGGCGCACGCGGCCGCCGTGATTCCCGATGTACCGTGCTCGGCCAACACGTCAAAGAACGGCTGTTCTTTCATGAAATCGCGATGTTCCTTCATCGACGCCTTCATGCCTTCCAGGTCGGCCACCGAAATCTCGGCATCGCCCGCAGCGACGATGGCTTTCAACTTCTTCGACCCCATGACCGCGCCGAGCCCACTCCGGCCGGCGGCCCTACCCTTGTCGTTGATGATACACGAGAGCATGTGCATTCGTTCGCCCGGAGGCCCAATGCATGCGGAACGTGCATCCTTGCCGTAAAGCTCTTGGGTCTTGTCTTCGACTTCGTGAGTATCCATGCCCCACCAGTCGTCGGCCGGAACCAGTTTGGCTTCGCCGTCTTGCAGCAACAGATACACAGGCTTCTCACTGATGCCTTTGAGAATCACCCCGTCGAAGCCGGCTCGCTTCATAGCACGTCCGAAACTGCCACCGGAATTTGCATCGCCCCAAGTTCCCGTCTTGGGACTCTTCGCGACCACAACGTACCGGTTGGACGTGATGCCCGGAGTGCCCGTAAGCACACCGGTGAAGAACCCAAGGTGGTTTTCGGGGCCCAGAGGGTCGACGCCCGGCTTCTGTAACTTGTACAGATAGTAGGCCCCCAACCCGTAGCCGCCGAGATATGTCAGGTATAGATCATCGCTTGGCGTTTCAACTGAGATTTCCTGTGTGTCAAGATCCACCATCAGGATCTTTCCCATGGTTCCTGGTACCGGCATTCCTGGTCTCCTTTTCGACAAGTATGGTGGCGTTTTTGGTCGATTGGATGCCGTGCAGTCTATCAGGAAAATGGGCCATCGCCACCCCGTCAAGGCAAGGCTGTGAAGCATTTTCGTAGCACGGGCCCCCGGCCTTGTCCTTGCCCACATCCTATGTGGACGGTGGCGTT
>CAZUAH010000414.1:0-12461 GCA_964617665.1 uncultured Pirellulaceae bacterium | reverse complement strand
CCCCCCCCCCCCCCCCCCCCCGCCCCCCGCCCCCCGCGCCGCCCCAAAGGGGGGTGGGCGGGATTCACGCATTGTCCGAGTCGACCCGTGCTAAAGCACGGGCCTAATATCGCTTACGCGGAAAAAGGGTCGTGAACGACCCTTTACATCAGCCCCTCTTCCAACTTTGGAACTTGGGTAAAGACAAGCTCTCCTGAGCCGGGGAGATTCCGTCTTCCCGGCTCTGGAGAGCCAGGCTACGGGCGCCCTATTCTCTGCGAGTTACCCAAGGTCAATGAACACGATCAGTCCCAGCTAGAACAACTTCACTTCCCAGATGGTAGGTACATCCGTTGCTTCCAGGATATTCAGGCGGACACACTGTGCCTTGACCGGGTCGAGGGTCAACGCAAAGTTCCTTCCAACGACTGTGCCCATATGGATGGTCTCCCAATCGCCGTCATTCTTGATCTGCAATTCGAACTTTTGGATGCGGTCGAATTCTTCATTGATCCGGATTTCACTGAAAGTTTTCGGCTCGCCCAAATCGACTGCCAACCAGCCGTCTTTGCTGTTGGGAGCCCCGCCCCAGCGAGTGGAGGTATCGTTATCGAATGCCAGCTCAGGGCCCAAGGGAGGATCCGGCCATGTGCCCGATGCAGTCGCTTTGCAGTTCTGAGCCAGAGATGGTTTGCCTGTCGTGACGGGTTGCACGTCGGAGACCGGCTTGTCGAATTCTATTCTTATGATTGTGTCAAGCTCGTCCCTCTCATTTTCTGGGACAGATACCTCCATGGTGTTTTCCATTTGATTCAGTGTCACGGTCCCGCCGGTCAGCACCTCGTGCGAGACAATCTCTCGACCTATGCCAGGGAGAACGATCGTGTCACTCGGCCAGCGCAGTACATGCAGATAGACCGTGTTTCCCTTATGAGTCGAACCGCCCCACCAACGGCCGCCGGGCAGGTTGAACTTGTGCCGTGCAGAACCGAATTTGCGAACATCTGCATCCGGCGCAATAAATGGTCCACCGCGTGTTTCGTAGATGGACTCGCCGTATTGCTTCATCCATCTCCCTATCTCCTTGAAGCTCTCGACCTGGCGCGGTTCCATCGGTCCGTCCGGCATAGGGTTTGTATTCAACGCCAGATTCCCGTCACCCGAAGCACAGACCACCAGCATCTTGATGGCTTCCTTGTAGGATTTCAGGTGGTCATCCGGCTTCCACGCCCATTGGGTACCAAGCGTGATACAGCTTTCCCACGGTCGTTTTCGGTTGAACTGTCCCACGTGCTGTTCCGGCGTATCGAAATCGCCGGGTGCCCCGGTGCGGTTGTTCACGAGAAGACTCGGCTGCAACCCGCGCACGTAACGAATTACCCGTTCGCCGCGTTCCCGGTCGAAATGCTGGGGGACGTCGTACCAGATTCCCAACAAAGGACCGTAATTCGTGATCAGCTCCTTGCTCTGTGCTTCCAAGTATTCCGTGTAACGGTCAAGGTTATGCTCTTCCCTCTTCGTCCTGCCCGCTTGCCCGGTTCCCGGAAAATCTGGATGATACCAGTCACAAGTCGAGTAATAAGGAAAGAACGCGATCCCTTTTTTCTTGCAGGCTTCCGCCAGTTCTTTGGTCACATCACGCTTCAGCGGTGAATTCATGACGTTGAATTCTGTCTGCCTCGTATCCCAGAGACAGAAGCCATCGTGATGCTTGGTTAGAAAGATGATATAGCGAGCGCCCATTTGCTTGACGACTTCCACCCACTGATTAGCGTCAAAGTTCTTCGGATCCCAACGCTTGTAAAGATTGTCGTATTCCTCGATCGGGGTCTCTCTGCCTCGCGACCAGCCGATCTCGTGACCTGTCAGCGACACAGGCCCCCAGCATATAAACATGCCGAACCGCATGTCCTTCCAGGCTTCGAGGGCTTCGGGTGTGGGCTGCAGAAGATCTTGTTCCACCGCCCCCGATTTCTCCGTTTCCGGCGCATCGGCGGCAACCGCGTGAGAACCTCCTACGGCAACGGCAAAACACAGGACGGCGAGAGTAGATTGCATCTTCATGGCAACTCCTTAAGTTAGTGACGTTAAGCCATTGACGTTACTTGATTCATTTCCGGCTACTGGCGTAGCGGATTTCCATCTTGATCTTCTCATTCGCGGACAGGCTCACTTGACGAGCGTTGATGCCTCTCGGTGACGCTTCAATCTCCGCAGTTCCTTGAATCACTTCTATCGCGTCAATGGTCTCAACTCCCGGCAGACGCAGCGTAATCTCTTGAGCCACAGCCGATGTCAGTTCAAGGGTCACGACACTCGCACCCTGATCCCATTGTAAGCGGTCTATCTCGATCTGCCCCCGGACAAGGATGCCACGGATGCTGCCCTTCGACCAACTCGGAGGAACAGACCGCAGCAGATCCAATGTTCCATCCAGGGAGAAGGCGAGCGATCTGTTGATGATGTCCGGGAAAGCCCCGTTTCCATCGAAGTTGAAGATCTTGCCGTTAGGCCCTAACGACATGTGAAGGCTCGGATATGCCCTGTCGGCCATACTATTCAGGATCTCTTCGACGACCTCCCCCTGGCCCAAGTATGCTGCCGACTGCGCATGGAACGCTCGTCCAAAGGGGATTCCCGCCCAATTCGCCTTGGAGTTGCGCAGCCACTGGGCGCCCTTCTTCTCCATCGCTACTTCTGCAGCTTTCCACAGTTTCGGTGTGGTCTCAGGCGAGAATTCAAAGCTGCGAAAGACGGGATAGAAGGGAGAATGATGCCTGTGGCTGTAGGCGTGCCTGAAGGAGCCATCCGCCCATTCCGAAAGGTCTCCATCCGGGCCGATCTGATATGGCGGAATATTTTTCAACATCCCCCGCCACTTGGCGACATTCTCCTGCTCGATCTGCATCTCTTCACAGGCTGCAATCAGATTGGTCAGAAGATCCTTAGCAATGGCAATGTCAAATGTGGAATTATCCGAAATCAGTAGGGCACCCACTTCGGGCGAGAAGGACGGCCGATAGATATAATGGCCGCTGGCATCCTTCTCGATCAGAAAATCCTCGTAGAACAAGGCGGTTTCTTTCATCAGGGGGATCGCTCGCTTTGCCAGGAAGTCTTTGTCTCCCGTGTACCGGTAATAATCGTAGAAATAGCTGGACAACCACCCGGCGCCAGGTGTCCAGAACTGCCATGCCCAGGAGCCGTTGCAGAGATGAAGATGCAAACCTGTATTCGGCGATGCGACTATCGGCGCCACAACTCCCCTGGCTCCAAACAGTTTCTGCGCATTGATTCTCCAGTCAGGCACATGGGATTCAATCAGCCGAAAGTAGCCCTCCATCCCCCCTTTCATGTTGGCGCTTAACGCCGAATCCATGGCGTTTTGGACATTGGTGTCAAAGGTATAAGAGCCATTCCACGGAGCGGTGAATACGCCGTTCCAAATGCCCTGCAGGTTCGGAGGTAGCTCGCCGGCACAGCAGATGAAGTAGAAGCGGCTGGCGTCATACATTTTCTCGATCAAGGCGTCAGGGACGCGTTTGTAGTCGGTCTTCTTGGCACGCTCAAGAAGGTCTTCCGAGGTACGTAGGCGATTGTCTCCACCGCCGAGATCCAATGTCACGCGGTTGAAAATCTCACCATGCTCCGCGGCATGGGGCCGCAAGAGGGTGTCATAATCTTGCGGCAGCGCACGCAGGCGGTTTTTCAAGGCGTCGATAGCCCCCTGCTGACACTTGTCGTACCACTCAATTCCGGTCAGCAGGAACACTTCGTCGGCATCGACGATGACGATCTTCTCGCCATCGCTCGTGGCATGTCCACGCTTGGTGATCACGCGGACGACATTATCGTAACCGCCCTGACTTTTTGCATAAGCATTGTGGTAGGTGATCCATTCCTTATCAACACGAAGCTCTGAATCAATGAGAGCATGGGTGATCGGCGGCGCAGCGATTGTCAAGTTCAGCCGTTTGGCGTCCGGACGTGCGATGGATAAGACCGCTACGTTGTTGGGGCGGGACACGAACAGCTTGCGTACATATTCTCCATCGTCATCGCTCCAGCGGACCGATACCTCGCCGGTCTGAAAGTCCGTAGTGCGCAGATAGTCTGCCACAGATCCCTTCGCGGGCATCTCGAGCTTGAGTTCGAAAGCGAGATGAAAGGGATCACTGTGGTATTTGAAATGGCCTTGCTCTTCGGCCTGTCTATTAGAAAAATCTCGTGCGGCGACATGACCTTCGTCTCGGATAATGCGACGAACCTCTGGCAAGGTTTTCCCCAAATCCGGGATACTCGGTCGATCTTGCGGCAAGTACAGTCGTTCATGGTTGAAGACAATGGTTTCACTGGTCGGATGTCCGTACACGACGGCCCCGATCCGTCCGTTGCCCGTGAGAAAACCATAGTCCCATCGGCTTGCCGGAACGGAACTGATCACACCACGTGTCGGGATACGTTTCCCTTCGTGCCCACGATCTTGGTTCGCTGCCGGCGGTTTCTCCTTTTCCGGCGGGCCGGCGGCAACCGCGTGAGAGCCTCCGACCGCAACGGCAAAACACAAGACGGCGAGAGCAGACTGCGTCTTCATGGTGAACTCCCCAAGTTGCAGGCATGAGATCTTGAAGTGGGTCTTGTTGGTGAGCCTATCGCCGGGGGATGCAACAAAGCAGATATCCGGCAAACCATCGCACGATGTTTGCCTTGTACTTGGCCGCCGGGCGTTTGTCTTCTAAAATTGACCGGGGAAGAGAATTGAACAAACTCGCGTTTGGGGACGAGGGACTGGTGGTTCGGGGGCAGGTGCCCCTGCTTCACCCTACAGTTGCACAAGAACCGGGTACGATGGCCCTCCGAGGCCGTCGGTTCACGGGTGATTGCGACATTCCGACCCGTCGTCGAGACTTCACGAAAAGTGAACTGTGCGATCACGCCGTACACTTCGTCGTGGCATAGCGTTCGACGGCCTCGGAGGGCCATCGCACCAATAAGTTCTGCAACGCTGGGTTCACTCTTGGACTGACGACAATCATGAAAAAGGCCCCCATCTATACCACGCCGACACGCAAGTACCTGGTCGACAGTTGCCGCCCTCAGCGCCGTGCGATCGAAGAGGGGGTGATCGAGTGGCATGCGCTAAGCCATGGCCATTATCCGGGGGACCTGATCCCTCAAGGGGCCCTGCCGAAGTTGAGTAACATTGGCTTCTTCGATGCCGTGGGCCCGCAGGCCTGGGGCACGGAACCGCACCGCAACGAAGGGATCGAGATCACTTTCCTCGAGACTGGTTCCATGGCGTTCGTTGTCGACGATGAAGGACATCAGCTCAATGCCGGAGCCCTGACCGTCACGCGGCCCTGGCAAAGCCACTGTCTTGGCGACCCGCACATTGGCCCCGGGCGTTTGTACTGGTTCATCATCGACGTGGGCGTGCGACGGCCGAACCAACAGTGGCGATGGCCGCGCTGGGTCGTGCTTGCGCCGGACGACATCGACGAATTGACAACCTGTCTGCGGCAGAACGCTCAACCGGTCTGGCACGGCACGGCGGAAATCGCCAGCGCGTTCACGAAGATCGGCCGCGCGCTCGAAGATTGCTCGATGGTCGGCCGGATCTCGCGCATCGTTGTCCACTTGAACCAACTGCTGCTGGCTATCCTCGACATGCTGCGTCAGCACGATGTTGAAGTCGACCCGCATTTGATCTCAGCAGGCCATACCGTGTCGTTGTTCCTTCAGGATCTCCAGCAGAACCCTGACATGCTTGCCCGCCCGTGGACGATTGCCGAGATGGCCCAACATTGCGGCATGGGCGTCACCGCGCTGACTCGGTATTGCCGGCAGCTTGTCAACACGAGTCCGATGCGCCATCTTACTCGTTGCCGGATCGAACGCGGAGCCGTGTTGTTGCGTCAGCATCCCCCAAGGCCGATCACGGAGATCGCGCTGGACTGCGGGTTCTCGTCCAGCCAGTATTTCGCCGTTCAATTCCGTAACGTGTTTGGAAGTTCACCGCGGGATTACCGTCAACGCAATACTCAGCACCGTACGTAATTGGCGGATTAGGTACCGCAGCGACACCAGGCAACGAGTTCGTGCTCGGCTGAGTACTCTCTTCCTTATCCCCTAAGATCACGGCTGACTGGAGGGTGTGTGCATGTAGCAACGTCGATTTGGCGGATGATGTAGTCCTGGCAGTATTCGCTTGTGCGCCCAAGCATCGCATTGTCGCGTCAGGACTCCCAGCCCATATCCCGGAAGACTCCGCATAGAAGGCTGACGTGCTCGACTCTGGCATCGTGTGGAATCTCAGCCACCACGGTGACGGGGTTACCGATCTCGTCAAAGATCAACGACAGAACAATGCCGACCTCGCTTAACACCAGTTGCCCGCCTGTTTCATGGACGCCAAGACTCCATGGCGTCTCGAATACGCCGACCAACTGCTGATACAGTTCTTCAGTAGGAATCGGGCGAGAGTCGTCGACCGAGAGAAAGATGATTTCGGAAGGCATCTCGGATATCCTCGGCGTACGAACGAAGCAAATGGCTTTCATTGAAACGAAGCATCGAAGCCAAAGTTGCTGTCTCCTAGTTGAACAAGCTCCGCTCGTTATTAACTCCATACTGCAAAGACCGTGTCGACGCTGTCGGACCGATTGGCATGACCGCCGGCGTCATCGTCCATCATTGCGGCCTTTGCATGCATCAAGCTGCTCAGGAGCCTCATGGAAGAATCGGTTACTCGAGGCCCACGCGAGCGTGGGAAAGCACCACTGCTCCCGCTGGTGTTCGATGCTCCACGCGCGAATTACTCCGTACGGGACGTAGGAATGCAGGAGGCCGTCGGACGCAAAAACAAGTCCCGGGAGAGGAGCACGATGGCCAGGCAATTCGCACATTCGCTGTCCGTTACATGCGTCGTATACGTTGAACCTCCAATAACCGCCGTTACCGGCCGTATAGCAATCAGTCACCAGGAAGCGGCCACCGGGAGAAGACGCGATCGATCGACCGCAAGCGGACTGGCACCACAATTCCTCGTCGGTCACGAGGCTATACACCCGCACTTTCTGAAAGGTATCGGCAAAGGCAACAAGCCGGGCATCAGGAGACACGGCTGCGTCAGCCACGGGCAAAATCGCTTTGATTGTTTTGATTGTCCGACCGGTGTACGCGTCCCAAAGGCGCACTTCTCCTTTGCGCCCAGGCGAAAGAACATGTCGAGAATCGCCTGAAAACGACGGGAACCGCAACCTTCCGCCCTCATGCGGCCGTTTCAACGCGACCAGGAGGTGGGCAGGATGTTATCGATGTGTTGCGTGGCCGTACCCCAATAATGGACCGCCCCGCCGCCGAAAGCCTTCAACACTTGGCTGTTGTATGGCACAACGAATTCGCGATACAGGTCCGAGCCAAAGATCACGCAATCGTCGTCCGACATCCACACGCCGCCGCAGCCGCCGGGAATTCTGATCCCCAATACGTAGGCGTCGTCCTCCATGCTCTGCCCGGCCACTTCCTTCTGCACCTTGACCCAGGCGATCAACGCGTCGGTGACCAGTTGCATCAGGCTGTGCACGGCCTGCGGATGGTCGTGCATCCAATAGGTCATCTTGTCGTAACCGATGATCTGCAGGGCCGTGGTCAGCGGCCCTTGGCAATCGGTCACACCAACCGGCAAGCCCGTCTGCTGACGCATCGCTCGAATCGTTTTGAGAACTCGGGGCATCAGGCCGTCGTTTTCGGCATCTGGACGCCGTAGATCTTTCAGTTGCGCAACGTCGGTAATCGGCGCCAAATTGACCGCTGGGTCCATGCGTTCCTGGAACTTCACATTCACTCCGAAACCGGAGGCCAGCACGCCCGTGCCATACCAAGGCATCAGAAAGGGGATGTAGGCGTCGTCATACTCGGCCATGTGACGCTCGATCTTGCGTATCTGATAGTCGATCATGCTCTTGGGATCGGCATCGCAGTAGTCGAGGGGAACCCTCTCCGCTCTTTCGCCGAACAGCCAATAGTTGACATCATAGATCAGGTAGGGTGCATCTCGTTCTCGAACCGGAACGCCGCGCGCATCGTTTCCTCAGCGGCTAGACTACCGTGATCGACCTTGTGAATGAAGGCTCTCCAGACGTCCTGCGGCAGGCTGTTTGGTCCTGTTACCAAGAAGAGCCCACGGCCTTCCGAGATTATGCGCTTTGCGATCCTGGCGCCTTTCCCCAGCCGCCATCGAGCGGCCAGATCACGTGGCGCGTAAAGGACCCGGAACGGGAGCCGAAGGATGAGGGATCGCGAGCACGAATTGAAAAAGCGCGGGCGTTGATGGAACGCATAAAGAAGTCCGTCGAAGCAAAGAACCGTGGCGAGAAGGGAGGCTCCTGACGCGTCTCAGACCGAACATTGTTGCCGGTACTCCGTGGGAGAGATGCCTTTGGTCTTCCGAAATAGGCAAACTTGTTTCCATAGGTCGACGCAGTGCCGATTTTGGGTTCCACTTCCATAGGAGACGTCGTCAATCGTCTATCCGCTATTTCCTGTGCGAAATCACTCTGCGGCAAGGGCAACCAGACGCGCAGAAGTCTGCAGTGATAAGGAGGCGTCACGACGACGGAGAAGTCGACATCGTGCAGAATTGGATCACGACGATCTGCCTGGTACGGCAGATCCGGACGGATGAGATCCTCCTCCGTGGCCTGCGTCCGGTGGCCAGCCACGAAATACTGAAACAGGCAAGCATGGAACAACACGCAATAAATCTGGGTCCGTTTCAACGTGGTCTCCTCAACTCGAATCTTCTCTCAGACACTGTCGCGGAAGCAAGATACGCCGACTCGCCCTGCCACACAAGGACTCGCCAACTGCGGTCGTTCAAACTTCTACGCGCGCTGGCGATTGGCGCCATCGGCCAAGAGCCTCCGTCTAATCCGTGGACAAGAATTCTGTGGCTAGCCGGCATTCAACAATGATGTTTGGATATTTCTGGGCATGGACTGGATTCACTATATGCCCATAGCCGAATATGTACTATATTCGGCTCCTCGAATATAGGAGAAATCCCCGCCTAAGACGGAGTTCTCCCGTCCACGACGACCGGCTGAGTGGTTGATCGCCTTCACGTCCGGGCGGCCACCTGTCGCTCCGCAGGTAAAGGGAAACACCAATGAATCGACTGCATTTCACCCTCTATCTTGCCGCTCTCTGTTCCGTGGCTGCCGCCACAGGATGCGGCAGTCAGGCACAATCGACAGAAGCGAGCGCCGCCGGTGTCGCCGCGGAAACGGAATCACCGCAACCTGCGACTACGGACGAGGCCGCAGAGCCGAATGAACAAGTCGAGAGTCCGATCGCTACCGTCAATGGGATGGAAGCCATTCGAAAGGCGGCGGATGGGAAAAGGTATCTGTTCGCGTTTTTCTGGAAGGAAGATGACGACCAGAGCATCGCGATGAGGCAAGTGTTTGACCAAGCGGTGGCGAAGGAGGCAGACCGAGCGGATTCGGTGGCGGTGAATATCACGGACGAATCGCAGAAGGAGATTGTCGAGGAGTACGGCTTGGAACGGGCGCCTATGCCACTGGTCCTGACCCTTGCACCGAACGGAGCGATCACCGGCGGTTTTCCCACGAGCTTCGAGGAAAAGGACCTTTTGAAGGCATTCGTCTCGCCCGGTACGGCCGAGTGCATCAAGCCCTTGCAGGAGAACAAGCTTGTACTGCTTTGCCTCCAAAATGCAGACACCGAATCGAACGAAGACGCCATGAAAGGCGTGCGGGCGTTCAAGGAGGACGAGCGGTTTGCCGAGGCCACGGAAGTCGTCCTGCTGGATCCCAGCGACTCGGCGGAAGCGAAGTTCCTTGCCGACCTGGATGTGTCGCCGAAGACCGAAACGGCCGTTACAGTACTGATGGCTCCCCCGGGAGCGCCCATCGGCATAATCGAAGGGCCGACGACCAAGGAGCTTTTCGGGGACATGCTGGCAAAGGCCCAAGCGTGCGGTCCCGGCGGCTGTGGGCCTGGTGGTTGCGGTCCGGGGGCCTCTGGGCCGTGAAGCCGGCAGTTACCAAGGATTGGTTTTCTACAAACAGGAGGTTGCTCATGATTTCGCGAGGGAATGTGATGCGCGCTGCAGTCGCCATGTTGTTGCTGTCAAGCTTTTGGCTTGGTCGATCTAGCCCGTTGATGGGCCAGACGGGTCCGCAGTATCGGGTCGCGGCGAGGATGAGTCCAGCGGCATCGGCGTTGGATACGGCTGCCCGAGATGGAAAGTACCTGTTTGTGTTCTTCTGGAAGGAAAACGATCGGCAAACGCAGACGATGTACGGAGTTTTCAAGTCGGTTGCAGCCAAGATAACGGAGTCGGCAACCGCGATCAGCGTTAACACGAACGACGCTAGAGAGAAGTCCATTGTTGACCGATTTGGCGTCAGCCGCGCCCCCATGCCGCTAGTTCTGGCTTTGGCTCCGAACGGAGCCGTGACTAAGGGGTTTCCGGTCCGGTTTACGGAAGAGCAGCTTCTGCGCGATGCTTTCGTCAGTGCGGGCACGGCGAAATGCTTGAAGGCGATCCAAGATCGGAAGCTTGTGCTTCTGTGCGTGCAGAACCAGCGGACACAATTCAATCAAGCCGCAATGCAGGGTGCATTGGGCTTTAAGTCTGATGCTCGCTTTGGCGGTGCCACCGAAATCGTCACGGTCGACCCGAGCGACAGCAACGAAACTTCGTTTCTTCAATCGCTTGAAGTTGATCCCCGTACAGCGAATGCCGTCACGGTTCTCTTCGCCCCGCCAGGACGCCCCGTCGCCAAGTTCGTAGGTCCGGTCAAGAAGGACGATATCGTCGCCAAGGTAACGGCGTCGCAATCGGCGTGCGGCCCAAGCGGATGTTGCCCAGGCGGCCAGTGCGGTCCCCAGAACTGACAAAAGCTACCAGGAGGTATTGCGATGAAACTTCGGACCTTGGTCTGGCGCGAACTTTTCGAACGCAAGAGCCAGATGCTCACAATCTCTCTGGGCATCTTACTGGGTATCACGACCGTGATTGCCATCAAGAATATCACCTTCTATTCCGAAAAGGCGGTGGCTCGCGAGTTGGACAGCCTCGGAGCCAACGTGTTGGTCTTGCCTAAGGCCGTCACGCTTCAGGACTACTACTCGGCTGACATGCACGAACAGACAATTCCCGAGGAGTACGTCCTGCGGCTGACCCTGTCCGACTTGCAGGGTGTGGACAATCTGTCGCCCAAATTGTGCGTGCCGGTCGAATTGCAGGGACGCCAGTTCACTTTGACAGGGATTCTGCCCAAGAGCGAGTTTCAGGCAAAGGCCGCGTGGGCTGGCGCGGGCATCTTCTCGCGCCCTATCGGTTGTGGAGCCATTGACGCAGGAGCAGCGCCCAAGCCAGAGGACAAAAAGACGTTGGTTCGCAAGCGAGTGATCGAAACGCTCGACACTCACGAGACGCTGGTGGGCGCCGATGTCGCGATGATCCTCGGTGTGAAGGAAGGCGATTCGCTTGATCTACTCGGGGACAAGTTTTCGGTTGTCGCCGTTTTGCCGTCAACCGGGACGGTGGACGACTCCCGAATCTTCGCGCACTTGCACACGATTCAAGACTTGTCGGGCAAGGACCAAGTGGTGAGTTGCATCGAAATCGTGGGATGCTGCAAAGAAATCTCCGCGGGGCTAGTCGACGACGTCAACAAGCTTCTGCCGGATGCCAAGGTGGTGACCGTCGCCCAGGTCGTCGCCACACAGGCCAAGGTCAACCACATGATGGAGCGCCTGTCGCTCATTTTCGTGGTCATCATCGTCGTGGTCGGCGGTGTCGGCATCGCTAACTATATGTACGCGAATGTACTCGAACGACGGCGCGAGGTCGGTACGCTGATGGCTCTGGGTGCCGAATCCTCCCTGATCCTGCGTCTCTTCCTGGTAAAGGCGTTTCTGCTGGGACTGGCAGGTGGAGTTGGCGGTTATGCAATCGGCACTATCCTTGCGGTGACGCTCGGTCCCAGACTGGCTGGCGTAACGGTTCTTCCCATGCCCGTCCTTGCCGTGTGGGCCATCGTGATTTCCGTCGGAATTGCTTTGCTGGCGAGCTATTTCCCGGCTCGACGCGCCGCCCGGCTCGATCCGTGTGCGACCCTCCAGGAGATATAGATCATGCTGAAAATGGAAAACGTCACCAAGGCTTATCAGCACCGTGGCCAAACGGTCATGGCATTAGATAACGCGACGCTGGACATCCCCGAAGGCGACTTCGTATCGTTGGTTGGCCCCAGCGGCAGCGGCAAAAGCACGCTGCTGTTGATGCTCGGCGGCATGCTGTCTCCGACGTCCGGCCAAGTGCTTTTCAAAGACCAGTCCCTGTACGACCTGAACGCAGACGGCCGCGCACGGTTGCGCAAGGGAAACATCGGTTTCGTATTCCAGACCTTCAACTTGGTCCCCTATCTGACCGCTCTGGAAAACGT
>CAZUAH010000413.1:602-12465 GCA_964617665.1 uncultured Pirellulaceae bacterium | reverse complement strand
CTCACAAAACCAGCTCAGTTAACCAGGAAAGAGCAAGTTTGGCGCCCCCGAGGCGTGGACACCCCGCGGCCGAGTTCTCAGGGCATGAGGATTGCTGACTACTACGGCGAGAGAAGTGCGTCTTGGCAAAACTGACTTAGCCTAGTCCGTCGGGAGGACGAGCCATGTGCCGCAGATACGGGAAGATGAGATCCATTGCGTCGGCGGGCGTTGCCTCGCTGCTCACCCTGAGTATGTCACTCGCGCAGAGTACCGCAGCCCAGCCAAACTCACTCCGTGGGATGTTCAATGGTCGCGGCAACGCGTCCGGTCCGCAGGCCAGTGCGCGGTCCACGCACGCTCCTGCTACAAGGTCAGCGCCGAGACCCACACCACGGGTCCAGACTCCCAGGTCAGCGCCAAGACCCACACCGCGGATCCAAACGCCCAGCAGGCCCGCACCAAGCACTTCGCGAAGCCGATCCGTCGCACCCAGCACGCCGAGCATCCCCAGGTCGTTTCGCAGTAGTCCAGCGCCAACCGCGCGACCGACGCCTACGCCGAGTAGGTCAAGCGGGCGGTCACATACTCAACCGAGACCGTCATTCACCATGCCAAGAGTAACACCGACGCAGCCCAAATCGAGCCCACCAAGGATATCTCAGCCCAGACCATCCAACCCGACGCCCCAGGTATTCCGGGGGCAAAATGGTCGATCGAGTTCTTTAGGCAGTATGTTTGGGGCGGGTGCGCGGTCCAGCGGTCAGTCATCACCGACGTCGAAGCCAATACGCGTAAGACCGCAGCCAACTACTCCTCGGATTACCGAGAAACCGCAGAATACGGCACCGCGAGTGAGACCGCCAACGCCGTCTCCGTCGGCACCGCAGAGCACAAACGATGTATTCAGACGTTTGGCTGAAATGCGCGATCGAGATAGGGCTCCGAAGCCGACGGTATCGAGACCAAGCCCTTCATCGCCATCTCCGCGGATCGATCCAAGAATCGAGGCCCAACGTCAGCTGTTTTCCCGATTGCGCGAACAGGCGCCGACGCCAAGAACGCCCGCGCCAACGTCCAAGACTACGCCCACAAAGCCATCTACGCCAAAGCTTGTTGTGCCGCCCAAACCATCGACGCCGTCGATCGTCAGGCAATCACCGACCACTCCGAAATCCAGTCCCAAGGCGACGGAACTGTTTTCGCAGCGCAGACCACCTGCGCCGGACGCCGATGGGCGGGGTTCTTCGTCCGTCCCTGCAGCCGGTCGGGTAAGCGACGCGGCCGAGCGGGCAAAATCGATTCGCGAACGGCTCGAGCAACTCAAGGCACGATCGACTCCGCCAAGACCCGCCTCGCCGGCCAGACCGTCGGTGCCTAATATCGTGAAGCAGTCGCCGCCGGCCGCGAAAGCTGCCCCCAAGTCAATTGACCTGACATCAAGAGACAAACCGACTAGGCCGAGTGGCGCAGGTGGGCGAAAGCCTTCGGCAGCCCCGGCAATCGCCCAACCCAGCGGCGGGGGCAACCAATTGAATTCGATTCGGGAACGGTTCGAGAAACTTGGAGCGAAACCGCCTGCCCCCATTGTCCGATCGAACCCACAGACATCTTCCGGTCCAAGGCCGGCAAACGGGCGCACTGGCACATCGATCTTTCGGACATCGCGACCGGATCCAGCTAAACGACCGGCATTGGAGAAACCGGCCTCGCGCGAGGAGATGGTTAGCCGACTGCGCGAACGTTCTGCGGAGATCGCTCGCCGTGGCCGGCCAGATTCCCTGAAATCAATGTTCGTCAAATCGATCGAACGCAACGGATATCCTGACGCGGACGTACCAGGTCTTCACGCGCGACCAAAGGCCGGACCCCCCGATGCTGATAGGCACGGCCATTCCTCGCCATCGAAGGTTCGGCCCCCAGATGCCGATCGAATCGTTCACCACCCAAAACCGAAAGCAGGACACTCGGACGCTGATCGACATGATCATCGCCCCCACGCGAAGGTTGGACACGGGCATGTCGCCAAGATTGACCTAAGCCGTCATCCGTCGCGACATCCAGGGGCATTACATTCCGGCCATCGCCACCATTCATTTCACGATCGACTCAAAGGCGGGCACCTGGACTCGATCCTCCACAGCAACGTTGCTCGCAGGATTGACTTGACCCGACAGTACAATCACCACCATTCGGGCGATGTTGCTCGACGTTTGCACCTGTATTCCCATTTGTACGATCATCGCGATTGGCGACGGCATCATCATTGCGGACGCCTATCCAGATCGTACCTGAGCGTGCATTTCGGCCATCACTATTGCGGACCGAGATCGTACCCCAGCCGTGTTTGGTGGCCGCGTTGGTCGGATTGGGTGCGATGGTGCTTGTGGGACCATTGCCACTTTGGTTACGATCCCAGACCAACATACTGTCGGCCGATCGTCTATCATTCGTGCCCTCGGATCGTCACCTACAGCTACCCGCGCTGGGAACCGCTCTACGCCGTTGGCAGCGGCACGTGGGTGGATGCGCCGGAAGTGGTCGTCGAGAAGCAGCAGCACGACGTGCAACTACTGGCCATCCGATTCGTTGATGCCGGGCACCCGGACCAAAAACTAGGGCCACGTTTTCGCGTGTGGATCCGCAACAACAGCAGTGTAGAGTTGACCACACCGTTCAACGTATCGGTGATCGCGTCCAACGACGATCGCTTGAACGAAGACCTGCCGCAGGCCGGTGTGCGAGTCGAGGCGATCAAGGCAGGCGAAACGCAGTCGGTAGACGTGCGGCTACCGTGGGAAGTGTACGAGATGGGACGCGATGCGGATGGAAATCCGGCTCCGTTTGCCAAAGTGCACGCAATTGTGGATAGCCACGGCGAGATAGTCGAGACATCAGAAACGAACAACGGGACCTCGCTGGAACGAGAGGAGATTCTGCCGGTCGACCCGGCGGCCTTCTCGACCGATGTCGATACTGTGGCCGCTGGCGACATGGTCAGCATCGCGGGCGAGGGATTTGGTCCGGAACCCGGTCAGGTGCTTCTGTATGTCAAAGGGCTTGAGTTGCAGCCCGAAATTCAAGGTTGGTACGACTTGGGCGTGCGGGTCAAGATTCCAGAACTGCCGCTTGCCGAGGCAACCGAGGCAGAATTGGTAGTCGTACGCGGAGACACGGCGGCATCGAATCCGGTGAAGTTCACGTTGGCTCCAAAGGGAACCGAGTTACTGCCCGCGCCGGCACCGTAGATCGTACCGTCTTGCGCAATCGTCACATCCGAGAGTCGCGCGTGCGTTCCCAAGTAAGCATCGGCCGAACAATTACTGTCGCATCTTCCGTGGCGTAAGCTTCCAGCTTGCGAGTTGTATGGACCGCAAGCTGGAAGCTTACGCCACCTATTTCTTGGCCGATGCTGAGTGGCCGATACAAGCTTCGCCGTAGCTCTTTGCGCTGGGGGCCACGCGAATAGAATCCAGCACGCCAGAGCCAAGCTGCCGGCCATCTCGTTCTTCAGCATTGCCGCGGGCTCCGATTCCTTCTCCTTCTGGGTTTACGTGGCGAGTTGGCCTTCCCATGATGGGAATATACAATGCGGGACACAACGTGAAACGGTCCACACATTTGGCCTAGTTCACGGAACCTCAGTTACCTAGGTATTGAACGCAGAAAGTCTTCTGGAAGGAGCAACATGATGAGCGAGCCTCAAGCAAGAACAAAGATGACTGTCGGCGTCGCATTCACGATTGCAGTATTCGTGGTCGGGTCATTGAATGGTGCGGAACAGAAATGGAAAGGCTTATGGACCGATCCGAGTGATCCTGAGCTCCCCATCGAATTCCATGTGCAAGGCGAGTATGCAGGGCAGATCGAAGGTGGCGCCAAATTGGGCTGTCAGGTGATCGCACTGGGCCAAGGTGCGTTTCAGGCCGTTGTCTACCCAGGTGGATTGCCCGGTGACGGCTGGGATGGCAAGAACAAGATGCTGATGGATGGCCGAATGGATGGCGAAGAGGTTCTGTTTGAGCCAGCTAGCGGGAACAAGAACTATCTGGGCAAGTCGCCCCAAGAGTTTTCGGCAACCAGACAGTTTCCGCCCGAAGGCCACAAAGAGTACTGCGCAGCGATCAGCGGCGAGACCATGACCGGCAAGACCGATGACGGCAAAGCCTTCGAGTTGAAAAAGACGGCGCGCACGAGCCCCACGATTGGAGAGAAGCCGCCGGCCGATGCGATTGCGCTGTTTGACGGCTCGAACAAGGACGAGTGGAATGGCGGCCGTTTGGACGAACAGACGAAGCTGTTGAATACGGACGGAAAGGACATGCGGACCAAGCGGAAGCTCAACAACTATGCAATGCACGTCGAGTTCATGCTGCCGTTTCGGCCGGATGCTCGCGGTCAAGGACGCGGCAACAGCGGCTTCTATCAGGTGGATCATTACGAAATGCAAATTCTGGACTCGTTTGGCCTGGAGGGCTTGGACAACGAATGCGGCGGGATCTATAAGAAGGCGGTTCCGGAGGTGAACATGTGCTTTCCACCTCTCGTTTGGCAGACGTACGACGTCGAGTTCACCAATGCGGTACGAGACGAAAATGGCAACAAGGTCAGAAATGCGGTCATGAGCGTCAAACACAATGGGGTGGTGATTTACGAAAACCAGGAGATCAGCGGACCCACCGGCGGCCATCGCGGCGATCCCGAAGGCACGCCCGGGCCGATCAAGTTGCAGGGCCATGGCAACCCGCTGCAATTCAGAAACATTTGGTGCGTCGAGAAGTAGATCGTTCGACTTCCAGATTGACGATGCATGCCCAGCGAAGTGGAACTGTCGGTGACCGTTCCGATCCTTCCTGCCCTAACAGGAGTCAAACCATGCGACCTATCTTGCTCTGCTGTCTGACGTCCATATTCGTTTGCGCGAACGTCGCGAGATCGGCTGATCCGCCGAAATTCGTCATGCACCGAGTTGGCAACTATCGAAGTGAAGCCTGCGGAGTGGGCGATTTCGACAGCGACGGCAAGTTGGACATCGTCGCTGGGCCCAATGTCTACCTGGCTCCGGAATGGAAAGCGGTCAAGATCCGCGAACTGAAAGGGAGTGTCGACGAGCAGGGTGACGGATACATGTACGATTTCATGAACGCTCCCTTGGACGTCGATGGCGATGGGCGATTGGACGTCGTATCCTGCTCGTGGCATGAAAAACGATCTGTCTGGTTCCGTAACATCGGCCTTAATGGCCGTCTGTGGCCAGAAACCGTAATCGAGGTGGACGGCAACTTTGAACATGGCGACCTTTGGGATGTCGACAACGATGGCAAACACGACGAGATTCTGCCGGGTGTCAGGAGCACAGTCTGGTACGAGGTAGGCACTCTGCCTGGCGGCAAACGCGGTGTTCTGAAGCACACAGTGTCGGAAAAGCAGAACATCTGGGGCGTCGGTGCCGGTGATGTCAACGGCGATGGGCGAGCCGATATTTTGCGACCGGGCGCATGGTACGAAGCCCCTGTCGATCCGCGAAGCGGCGAATGGAAGGAACATCCGTTGGCTGTTGGCAGCTTGGGGGAAGACAAGCCGGATCATACCCCACAAATTCTCGTGTACGACGTGAACGGCGATGGCCTGAACGACATCATCACAAGTTCGGCCCACAAGTACGGGATCTTCTGGTACCAACAGATTACGAATGGGGCTGAAAGGGTCTGGAAGCAGCACGTGATCGACGACAGCTGGAGCCAAGCCCACAGCCTCACGTTGGCGGATGTGGATGAAGATGGCGATTTGGACTTGGTGACTGGCAAACGATTCAGAGCACACAACGGCCACGACCCAGGTGGCGACGATCCGCCCGGTGTATTCTGGTACGAAGTACAACCTGGACGGACTACAATATGGACGAAGCACACCGTTTCGTTCGGCCAGGGAATCGGTTCGGGGATGAGCATCCCGGTCATCGATTTGGACGACGACGGCGACCTGGACATCGTTGTCACAGGCAAGTGGGGCGGGCCGGTCTGGTTCGAGAATAGGCTGAAATGAACAACGGAGCATAACCATGTGTATGCGACTCTCTGCGCTGTTGGTTCTTTGTCTCTTGTCCCTGGTTGGTAGTGGCATAGCTGGCGAATCCCGGCAAGTGCGAGTCGGCGTGGCCAAGATAGACATTACGCCCGACTATCCAACGCGGTTGGATCCCAAAGCCGAAGAGATACTCATCAACCAGGTCCACAGGTTGTTGGATACGCAGTTCGGTACTAGCAGAGGGACAGAATGACGCTGATCGAACTGCGCGGGATTTGCAAGGTGTACGACCTCGGCGAGGTCAAAGTCGAGGCGCTGAAAGACCTGTCTTTGACCATCAAGGAGGGCGAATACGTCGCGCTCGTAGGGCCATCCGGTTCAGGTAAATCGACCTTGATGAACACCGTGGGGTGCCTGGATACGCCAACGGCTGGCAGCTATCGCCTGGCCGACGAGGAGGTGGCGGATTTGAATCGCGACGCTCGCGCGAGGATTCGAAATGAGCGAATCGGCTTCGTCTTTCAGAACTTCAATCTGCTGCCACGCACCTCGGCCATCGAGAATGTTGAGTTGCCGCTTCTTTATGCTAGCGAACTCTCGGCACGACAGCGACGAAAACGAGCGATCGAGATGCTCGAACTGGTCGGACTGGGCGATCGCATGGATCATCACCCTGGCCAGCTTTCCGGCGGACAGCAACAACGCGTTGCCATCGCCCGTGCGCTGGTCAACGGACCTTCGATTCTCATGGCGGACGAGCCAACAGGAAATCTCGATTCCCGGACCAGTCGGGACGTGATCGCTCTATTCCGCGAGTTGAACGAGCAGAGCGGCATCACGCTGATAATGGTGACCCACGACCAAGACATCGCAGGTAACGCAAAGAGGATCATTGTGATGCGAGACGGCGGGATTGTTGAAGACACACCGGACATCAAACAGGCGCTAAGAGCCCTACATTCCGCAAAGTCATTCCAACCGGAAGAACGGAATTCTTCGGCATAATCGTTATTCTTCAACTAGAACGCCCGGTTGGTCCGAATACTCATATCCATGAGGCATCCCTCGTGTCATTCTGCGCTAGCGTTATACGCACTCGCGATCCTTGCGCCGACTACGCAGCTTGCCCATGCGCAGGTATTGCCTCCGCTGTTCTTGCCGGAGGAGCGGTTCAGTTGTATTCGATCGCCCTCGGAGCTACCTAGAGCTAGCATTCCCGACGTTCCCGCACCGCCAACCGTTACTGGGACGCGAGTTGACACTGGCACGTGGCAGCTTTCACTGGATGAAGCGATTCGCGTGGCACTGACCAATTCCGAAGTGATTCGGGTTCTCGGCGGCGTAGCCGCGGGGTCCAGCGGACGCACAATCTATGACACCGCGATTGCGGGTACGGCGGTGGATGAAGAGCAGGCTCGATTTGATCCGTCCACCCAGATGACCAACCGCTGGAATCGTTCCGAGTTGCCGGCGGGTATTGACGCGACGCCGCAAATCGTTGGCTCGCGCAGCGACGACTACGCCCTCAACTTCGGCTTGTCGAAGGCGACTACTACGGGTGGCGCGCTCAACTTTGGCGTGAACTCGAATGCCCAGAATCCCGGTGCGTTCCTACTCGACCGTCAATCCAGTTCGTCGCTTGATTTGAGTTACACTCAGCCGTTGCTTCAGGGTGGTGGCGTTAGAGTGAACCGAGCGCCGATTGTACTGGCCCGCAACAATACCGAGCGATCCTATTTCCAGCTCAAAGACGGCGTTCAGGGGTTGGTCAGCAGCGTGATCACGGCGTACTGGGCGCTAGTATCGGCACGCACGGAGATATGGGCTACCGAGCGTCAATTGGAGCAGGCGCAGTTCGCATACGCTCTTACCGAAGGAAGATTCGAGACAGGGATTAGCGATGCGGGCGATTTGGCTCAAACTCGCGTTTCACTGGAGAATTTCCGTTCGTCTCTGTTGACATCCCGGCAAAGCGTCCTGGAGCGTGAGTCCGCACTTCGTAGCATACTCGGGCTGGATCCCTACGACGGACAACTACTGGTCCCTGTGACTCCACCGGACACAAGCCTCCACGAACTGGACTGGAGGGCGATGGTCGCATTGGCCGAGGAGAATCGGCCGGACCTGATTGAATTGAAGCTGATCATCGAAGCTGATGAACAGCGACTGCTCTTGGCCCGCAATCAGTTTTCTCCTCGTGTCGATGCAAACGCCCTGTATCGCTGGAATGGACTGTATGGGGAACTACCACCGACCGGCGTTGTTCTGCAGTCGCGTCCAGGCCAGTTCACCGACTGGACGTTGGGCATCGACTTCTCCGTTCCACTTGGGCTGAGACGCGAGCGAGCGCAATTGCGGCGGCACGAGTTGATCATCGCGCGGGACTGGGCGAATCTCAAGCAGGGTATGCAGACGGTCATCCATATCCTGGCACAGAGTTACCGCAATCTGGCAAACTTGTATCGGCAGTACGAAATCGCCAAAGTTCGACGTACCGCAGCCCGGACGAATCTGACGCTGCAGATGGAGAGTTACCGAGCAGGAAAGACCCCGTTCCTGAACGTGTTGCTGGCGATCAACGATTGGGGGAACTCGATTGGATCGGAAGCCCGATCCCTGACACAGTACAATATGGAACTGGCGAATCTGGAACGCGAAACCGGAACGATCCTGGAGACGCATGGGATTCGTTTCTACGAGGAACGCTTCGCATCCGCGGGACCGCTCGGTAGACTGGCACACATGCGCTGCTATCCGTCTGCGATGCGGCCCACTCCAAATACCGATCGCTATCCAACCGGAACCGAGCCCGCCGAGAGATCGTTCAATCTGGAAAACCCCGTCGAACGGCTCGACGAACGAACGCAACCCGAGACGGTGCCACTCCCAGCACCCGTTCGACGCGCACCGAACATGAATCTTGATGCGACGTACTAATCGCACGGCCAGTTCGGTTAGACATCTTGCGGCTTCGGAGCACTGCTGCCGGGCTCGATACCTGCTGCTCGCGAATCAAGGCGACCTCGGCATAGATAGTCGTGGTTTCCGACTTCACGTGACCAAGACGCCGCTGAATGAATCGCACGTCCGCATCCGAGCCATCTCGCCGAAAGGCGGTCACCGCCGCGGCAGCTTCTCCGGGGCTGGAATGGGCTGGCCGTCGTTCCAGTCGATTGGCACGACCGATAGGTGCCACGATTTTCCGCGTGTGTGGTTGCCTTGGTAGAAAAGATAGTCCTGTCCATCGTCGCCCTGGAAAAGAAACGGGTGGCCGGACTCGCTCGAGTTCCAACTGCCGGGCGGACCGTTCGGCACCAGAGGTTTGTCAGATAGGCGTTTGAAACTCACTCCATCGTCACTGACGGCCACGCCGATCTGCTGCGGGTCGTTGTTGTAGCCTCCGGCATAGAACATGTAGAGTCTGCCGTTGTGGCGGGCCATCGCCGCGGCTTCGACACATCGCTTCTCCCACGCCAGGTCCAGATTTGGGTCGTCGAGCTTCGTTGGCACGGTCGGGGCGAGGATCGGGCCGTCGAGATTGAGCTGGGTCCAGTCCTCGCGCGTGAAGTCGCTGTCGAGCGGCGCGGCGGATACGCCTTGCATTTGGATCTTCATCTCCGGGTCGCGTGTTGCCCAGTACAGCAGCAGCTTTCCGCGGTATGGAATGACGTCGGCATCGATCGCTCGCCCAACGGTCCAATTTCCGGTCGGGCGGAAGATCGGATTGGTTGGATTGCGTACGAACTCCAGCCCGTCATCCGACCAAGCGTGGCATATCGCGTCTCGTTTGCCGTTGCCATAGGTCTGATAGAACAGATGGATCTTGCCCCTAAGCACGATCGCGCCCGGAGCGGTGAATCCCTTGGCTTCAGCCTCGCCGGTATTCCGCAATTCGCTGACCTTGGTCCAGTCCACCAGGTTGTCGCTCGTCGCAACACCGATGGTCCAGCCCACCGTCGGCTTGCCCTTGTACGGCGAAACGGAGTAATAGAGCCAATACTTGCCCTTGAACTTCACGACAGCCGGATCCTTGGAAAACGGCACGCCGCTGACGTCGTCCGCATAGTACATGCGGGGCACGTAATTCGGCGATTCGGCTAGGCTTTGGCCCAAATTCGCAGTGACGATGATGAGGGTGAAGATTGCGATGCTCTTGTTGGTGTTTCCCATGACATATTCCAGTGTTTGTGGACATTTGGCGTGTGTGAGATATTCTCGTCGCTAAGACCGTGCGAGAGCAAGTAGTGCGAATGCGGGTTGCGTCATGACTCGCGGGACGCAAAACTGGAGGACTAGGGCACAGTCTGTCACAAAACGTCCCGACTTCACCCTTTCATAGGCGAGTTTCACGATGAGTAACGACGAACGCCGATCCAATGCGACTGATGATCAGGCAAGTGCTGGCTGTGAGAGCGCGGACTGTTGCTCCGGAATGAGCCGGCGGCAGTTCGTCGCCTTCAGCAGTGCTGCGATCGCGTCCGCTGCAGCGTCGAGATCGCTGCCGACCATGGCGGGGCCGTTCGAGGCAAACGAATACCTCAAGGCAATCCCGGCGGACAAGAAGCTCAATCCGGCCTGGGTCCGATCACTGTTCGCTCGCGGCGAGAAGGAGACGTACACCGATCGCGAAGCGCTTGAACACATTGGCATGCCGATTGGCGGTCTTTTCGCGGGGACGGTCTACCTGTCGGGCGACGGACGGTTGTGGTTGTGGGACATCTTCAATCGCGACCAAAACGGGATTCTGCCACGCGACGCGAACTTACCCGAAGGAATCGGGGTTGGCGGCAACAGCAATATGCGAGGACTGAACTACCTGCAACCAGCGCCTGTGACACAGCCGTTCAAGATCGGTTTTACGGTGAAGGCCGGCGATGCCGAGTTTCCGCTGGACGCCACAGGCTTCGAAGAGGTGACCTTCGACGGCCGCTACCCGATCGGCCGCGTCGCGTACCGCGATGCCGACTGCCCGGTTTCGGTGCATTTGGAAGCCTTCTCGCCCTTCATTCCACTGAACGTCGACGATTCTTCATTGCCGGCCACGGTTATGAGTTTCCAGGTGAAGAACACCAGCAACGCGGCGGTGGACATCAGTGTCCACGGCGACATGCAGAATGCCATTTGCCTGGAATCGAAGTTGCAGCAGACGGGCGAAATTCACAACCGAGTCGTAAACGGCGAAGGCTTTACGGCCCTGACGTGTTCCGCGGCACCTCCGGCGAAGGCGGACGCCGAGAAGCCGCGGCCGGACATCGCTTTCGATAACTTCGAACGTCCGACCTACGAGGGCTGGACCACCGAGGGAGTCGCGTTCGGCGACGGACCGGTCGAGAGAAAGGACATTCCCGACTATCAGGGCGACGTGGGCGGCGAGGGCAAGCGCGTAGTGAACAGTCACGCATCGGCCCCCGGCAATGACGTTCGAGAAAAGGACAGTCAGGTCGGCACGCTCACAAGTCCCTCGTTCAAGGTCGAGCGACACTTCATTCGATTCTTCATCGGTGGCGGGGCCCACACGAATCGGACGTGCGTAAATCTGTTGGTCGACGGCAAGGTTGTCGCCTCGGCCACCGGCCGCAGCCACAACCACATGTTTCGCACGGCCTTCAATGTACGAGAATTCGAAGGCAAAGAGGCCCGTTTGCAGGTCGTCGATCAGTTCAGCGAGGGATGGGGTAACATCGGAATCGATGACATCATCTTTACCGATCGGCCGTTGGACGACACCGGGATCGAACAACAACGCGATTTTGGCACGATGACGTTGGCACTGCTTGACGCGAAAAAGGGGACAGGTCCAATTTGCCCTGACCCCCCCGCGGGTGGCTCGCCCCAAATTGGCCATGCACCGTTTTAT
>CAZUAH010000413.1:0-592 GCA_964617665.1 uncultured Pirellulaceae bacterium | reverse complement strand
GGGGGGGGCCGGGCGGGGGGGGCCCCCCAAAAATGGGCCCGGCCCCCTTTTGCCCCCAGGCCACGGCCGACATCACGGCGAAGGATGCTTCTGCGTCTGCCACTGCCGATCTGTCTGCTGTGCTGGTAGGCCAAGTCGGTCGTTCGTTGCATTTGGAGCCGGGCGAGCAGCAGACGGTAGAATTCGTCGTCGTCTGGCATTTCCCCAACTTTCATGGTCATGGAGTGGACAACGCGCTGGTTGGACACTCGTACGTGGCTCGCTTTGAATCGGCATCGGCCGTCACTGGCTACATCGCCACCAATTTCGATCGGCTCGCCGGCGATACTCGCAAGTGGGTCGAGACGTGGTACGATTCCACGCTCCCGTATTGGCTGTTGGACCGCGCGATGGCCAACACTTCAACGCTGGCGACAACCACCTGCTACCGGTTCAAAGACGGCCGATTCTGGGCATGGGAAGGAATCGGCTGCTGCTACGGTACGTGCACACACGTCTGGCACTACGCCCAGGCCCCAGGCCGTCTGTTCCCGGAGGTCGAACGGATCGAGCGAGAACGCGTCAACTTCGGGATCGGTCAACACGCCGACGG
>CAZUAH010000412.1:0-12474 GCA_964617665.1 uncultured Pirellulaceae bacterium | reverse complement strand
CAAGTCGGACTCAAACGACCTGGTATCGGTGGATGGTCAAGTTTTCACAAAGGTCGGTGACAGACTTGTGGCCCTCGATGGCGGGACGGGCAAAGTAGTCCGCACCTTTGACGTCGAAGCCCCCGGCCAGTTTCTCCTCAGCGACGGCCTGCTGGTGGTTGCCGGCTCGAAAGGCATCACTGCATTCGATAGCGAAAGCGGTCAGAGCCGATGGTCGGCCTCGCACAAGCCAAAGGCAATGCGCGCCGGCGATGGGCACCTTTTCATCAACACCGACCTCAGCCGTCGCGGAGGCGAATCGCATTTGGTGCGTCTGGACCTGAAGACCGGTGACGAACAGTGGGCAGCGTCGACAAAATCGTGGGACAAAGGTACATCGTTCGATCTCATTCTCTACAGCGACGGCGTGCTGGTGCTGGCCAGCGGCCGCGGCAACCATGCGGTGTCGGCCAAAGACGGCTCGCACCTGTGGGACTATACCTATCCCCGTATCGGTCACGGCGGCAGTTACACCAAGGTGATGCACTCCGGAGGCCTGGTCTGGGTTCACACTGCCGATTCGAAAGGTTCGGGCCAGTACGCGTGGGAAGGACTCGATCCACAAACGGGAGAAATGAAAAGGCGGCTACTTCAGCCCAAAGAATTTCAGTACAAGCATCGCTGTAGTGCCGACGTCGCGACGGACAATTTCGTACTCTGTGGTTCGATGGCGTTCGCTGATCTGAAGACGGATGACTACCAGCGCTTCGGCGCCGCCCGGACCTCGTGCCGCACTGCCGGTCTCGTGCCAGCTAACGGTTTGGTGTACACCTTTCCGCACGCCTGCGGATGCTACGACATGCTGCGCGGATTTCTCGCCTTGGAGACAAATCCGGAGACTGGCTCGTCCGCGCCGCCTGCGGAAGACCGCCTTGAAAAGGGGCCGGTGTATGGCAGCGCCATTGACACGTCGGACTCCGCGTCAGGCTGGCCCACTTATCGTCACGATATCTCCCGGAGTGGTAGCACTGACGCGGCTGGACCGGCGGGATTGACCAGGCTGTGGGAACATAAGGTGGGCGATCGTGTCGCGAAGGCCGTAGAGCTCGAATGGGATCAAAAGGACGGAGGCCGGCTCACCAGCCCGGTCGTGGCTGGCGGCTTGGCACTGGTGGGCGACAGCGATTTCCATCGGCTTTCGGCGCTGGACGCCGTCACCGGCAAGCCTCGATGGAGTTTCACCAGTGGCGGTCGCATCGACTGTCCACCGACCGTTCACGGCGGACTGTGCCTATTCGGTTCGCACGACGGGTGGGTCTATTGCGTAACCTCCGCTGAGGGCAAGCTAGTTTGGCGGTTCCGCGCCGCGCCGCAGGATCGCCGCATCGTCGCCTACGGCCAACTCGAATCGGCGTGCCCGGTTGTGGGTGGCGTGCTTGTGTACAACGGCCTGGCGTACTTTGTCGTTGGGCGGCACGGCTTATCCGACGGAGGAATACTGGCTTACGCCGTCGAGCCGAAGACGGGGAAGCTCGTTTGGACCGCGCCCGTCGAAGGCCACAACGGCGTGCCCGACGTTCTAACAGCAGGTGGCGGCACCATTCAGATGGCCGCTTGGGAGGTCGACGCCAAAACCGGCAAACCACGCAGTGCCAGCCAAGGGCGGCTCCGCGGCGGCCGGCTGGGTCTGTTGAACGACGCCTGGTACAAACGTCCGATCGCCATTCGCCGCAATCTCTCGCAGTGGTCGAGTGGCGATCGACCGACCGGTCAGATGCTGGCCTTCAACGAGACGGCCACCTGCGGCTATCGGGCGTGCGGCAAAGTCAACACGGGAGACGGCGAGATGTCGGGCAACGCTTTGCTGTTTGCCAAACCGGCTTCCGGCAAGGAGTGGTCGGTCAAGATGCCCACCACCGCGCGGCTGTGCGGGATGGTGCTGGCGGGCGAGCGGTTATACGTGGCTGGGCTACTGCACGAGGGCGAAAAGGAAAAGAACGCCAACAGCCGCGTGCGGATGTATAGCCTTGGTGACGGCAAACTGTTGGCTGAGCATGTCATTGAGGACCGCCTTGTGCACGACTGCCTTGCGGTCGCCGACGGCCGCCTCTACATTGCGACGCAGGGCGGCGCGTTGATCTGCCTGGGGAACAAATGATCCGCACCCCGGACAAGCGGAACGCCCAACCAACGAGAGGCCGCCGTCGGCTGTCTTGGCGGAAAAAGCTCGCCTATTCGCTGCTCGCCACGCTGCTGTTCTTCGCTGGCCTTGAGGGCGTACTTGCATTAGTCGGCATCCAACCCGTTATCGACACCACTGATCCCTTCGTCGGTTTCGCCGGCAGCTCGCCTTTGTTTGTGAGCGATTCCGAGATGGACAATTCCACGTGGATGGTCACCGCGCCGGGAAAACTTGCTTTCTTCAACAAGCAGAGTTTCCCTCATCAAAAGGCGGACAACACGAAACGCATCTTCTGCCTTGGTGGCTCGACCACATACGGCCGACCGTACGACGATGCCACTTCGTTTTCCGGCTGGCTGCGCGAGCTGTTGCCCCGAGTCGCGCCGGATGCGAAATGGGAGGTCATTAATGCCGGAGGTGTCAGCTACGCGAGTTATCGAGTGGCGCGACTGGCCGTGGAACTGTCGGAATACGAGCCTGACCTGCTGATCGTCTACACCGGTCAGAACGAGTTCCTCGAGGAGCGCACGTATGGCGACATTCGGCGAGCGTCGCCCCTATGGCGTCACCTCACTAGCACCCTCGCACGAACGCGGATCTACGCGCTGGCGCATCGAATACGCGGCAGGCAGCGCAACACGCAGGACGCCGGTCGATTTATAATTCCGGAGGAAGTCGACGCGAAGCTGGACCACACGGTCGGTCCAACGTCTTATGAGCGAAACGACGGCCGGCGTCGGCGGATTCTCGAACACTTCGAGGATAACCTCGCGCGCATTGTTCGCGTCGCTCGCAGCGCTGGTGCCGATGTGGTGCTCGTTACGCCCACCTCGAATCTGAAAGACTGTTCACCATTCAAGAGCCAGCACTCAGACGGGCTTTCCGAGGAAGAACGGCAACGTTGGACGCGGCTGTACGAACGAGCGCGGAGGTTGGATCGAGACGGAAAGATTGAAGATGCCCTTGCCGCCTACCGGAGAGCAGAGGAGATCGACGCACGCTACGCCGAGCTTCACTGGCGAACGGGCCGCGTGCTGCTGAAGCTAAAGCGGCCCGACGAGGCAAAGACTGCACTCGCGCGTGCCATCGACGAGGATGTCTGCCCATTGCGGGCAGTGAACGAAATACCACAAATCATCCGCCGCATGGGCGACCAATTGAACGTGCCGGTCGTAGACTTCGAACGGATCGTCAGCGATCGGTGTCGGCGACAACTTGGCCATGCGTGCCCCGGCGAGGAGTCCTTTCTCGACCACGTCCACCCCACGATCTCGACGAACGGCCAGCTTGCTGCGGCGATCATCGGGCGGCTGATCGAGTCGGGAATCATCGACGCCCGCTCCATGCCCACCGAGGAACTGGTGACAGATGTTTCCCGGCAGATCGACTCCCGCATCGACCCTCGGCAGCATGCAATCGCACTACGCAACTTGGCCAAGGTGCTCAACTGGGCTGGCAAACACCATGAAGCCGGGGCGCTCGCGATGCGTGCTGCTCAGAAGTTGCCCGATGACCCCGAAAGTCTGGTCCTCTCGGCCGCGTATCTCAGCGAGACCGGACGAATCGAGCTGGCCATCGAACACTATCGCCGAGCGCTGAGTCACCGTCCGGACTACGCTGAAGCCCACCAAATGTTAGGAGCGGCGCTGGTCGACCGCGGTGAATTGAGCGAGGCCCTCGCGCACTTCGCGGCATTGGCCCGACTTCGCCCCGAAGACGCGGACGCCTGGCAAATGATCGGCGCTATTCACGCCGAACAGTGCCGCTTCGACGAGGCTCTATCGAACTACGAAAAGGCTGTCGCCCTGAAACCCGATGACGCCAACATCAACTACAACTTGGCGAACGCCCTTGGTAATCTTGGCCGCCGCCCCGAGGCCATCGAGCACTACCGCCGTGCCGTCGCACTCAACGTTGACGATGCCGACGCCCACAACAATCTCGGCGTGATGCTCATGCAAGAGGGCCGTATGGACGAAGCAGCCGACCAATTCCGCCACGTGCTCCGCATCCGTCCCGACGATAAGTTGGCCGAGGCAAATCTCCGCGATGCCGAAAAGGGCGCACGGTCAAACTAGTCTTGGCATGATAAGGGATGATTCGTATGGATGCTACAAAACACGACAACACAACTAGCAGGCGTTCGTTCCTGAAGACAGTTTCGTTCTGTTCGTGTGCCTGTCTCTGTGAGCCCTTTGCATTTGGTTCGAGCAAAACCCCGCCTGTCCTGCGGTTTGGCCTCATTGCAGACGTTCATCAAGATGTGATGCATGATGGACGCCAACGAATCAAAGCATTCACAGAAGCAATGAATGAAGCAAAGGCCGATTTCATTTGCCAGCTTGGCGACTTCTGCCGGCCTCATGAACGTAATCGAGAGTTCCTTGAGCGCTGGAGGCAATTCGACGGATCTCGATATCATGTGCTCGGGAACCACGACATGGATGGTGGGTATACGCGGGAGCAAACTGCGGCATTCTTTGGGATGCCTGGCAAGCACTACTCTTCTGACATAAAGGGAGTGCATGTCATGGTTCTTGATGGAAATGAGCCCGGCGGCAAGAGTCAAGGCTACAAGCGATATATCTCCAAGGAGCAATTGAGTTGGATCAGCAGAGATTTGGAGGCTACGTCGCTGCCCACCATTGTTTTCACCCATCAGGCATTGGATCACTCTACTGGTATCGAGAACAGTGAACACGTACGCAAGACACTCGAAGAAGCGAAGACCAAGACGGGTCAGAAGAAAGTAGTGGCCTGCTTTTGCGGTCATCACCATGACGATCAGGCAAAACAAATAGATGGCATCCATTACATTCGCATCAACAGCGCGTCATACACGTGGTTAGGAGGCCAATTCAAGCATGAGAGCTACGGCAAAGATGTCCACCGAGAATTCCCCTGGATTTCGCACACGGCGCCGTACAAGAACCCACTTTGGGCGTTTGTAGAAATTGATTTGACCAAAGGCTGCATAGTCATAAGAGGGAAGAAGACATCCTGGGTTGGCCCCACTCCGTGGGAACTTGGCATCGACAAGGAAACAAAGGACCCAAACGTTTGTGTTCCGCGAATATCGGATCGCGTGCTTTGGTTTTGGAACAAGACATGAAGTCCCGGCCTCGATTAACCGGAACGGATCGCAGTTGGTGTCTCGGGCGACACACTATCCAGTGTGGTGCTCCGCCTTGCCACAACGGGCGTCCTTGCCCTCGGTGACGGGGTGGGCGTGGGGTCGCGTGGGTCCAGGTGAGCGGATCGGGGAACAGACGTTCGGGAATGAAAACGGATTGATCCAGCTTCTTGGTCGGATCCGCCTTTGCTTCCTTCTATCGTTTAGGCTTTTGTCTCATTCAGCGGGCGACAGGCTGGCGCAGAACATCCATCGGCGCTCCCAGAATCGCTGGAGCTTAACGACCAAGACGTTTTCGCCTTGTTTCAGGTTGCACGGGATGACAAACTCATCTCGGCGAAGGCCCTTTTCGTTGGGTACGTAGCCGAGCGGCTTGCCGTCGAGCCACAATTGGGCCTGGCAACTTGCGCTGAAATGGAGCAGCCTCGTTTGGGCCGAAGACGAACGGATCGTGGTTGCCGCGTAGACGATGTCGCCGACCTCGGCCTCACGGTTGCTGCCCAAGTCGACGACTGGAAGTCCGGCGGGTGGTGCTTCGATTCGCGTCCAATCGGCATCGGGAAGTCGCGAGAGACGTTCCTCCGGCGGACACGTGACCTGACTGATGGGATACCAATCGGAGTTGGAGTAGCGAGGGCTGACATGCCAAACGCGAAGGCCGCCGGTTGCTTGTGGATCGTTCGACACCGATGCGGACTCTTCGATCACCAATGCCGCCACAGCCCAGCCGGTTGGTCCGCCAAAGGTGAATTCGAGCTTTCCGTCGAGTGCGCTTGCGGAGAACTCGCGGGTGACGATCGATCCCTTATTGTGGACCGCGTCCAGCAATCGAACCTCTCCGTTCACAGCCACCATGCCCGAAATGAAAAAGTTACGGTTCGTCCATGAAGCATTGGTCGTCACGACCCGAACTGTGTAATCGCCTTCGGCAAGGTCGACGCGAAATCGGCGCTGCGCACCGCAGGAGAGGTTCGCTCGCAGGGCCTCGAGCGGCCGTTCTCGGTACGGCCAGAAAGGGAGTATGCCGGGCGTCACGTCGGTGGCGATCTTGCCGCCGTATCGGCGGGCCAGGGCATAGTGGTCTTCCTCGGGCGTCGGGTCCGACACACTGTCGACGGCGAGCCAACCGAAGCCCGCTTCGGCCGTGTAACGGCTATCGGCAGCAACCGCCTGCCACGGCGAACGCGACTGTTTTCCGCCGAAATCGAACGCTCGAATCGCCCGCGCCGTGCTGGCAGCTTCGGTGACTCTCTGCACGTAGTCTTCGTCTGCTGCGGGCTGGGCTGCCTTCAACGCCTCTGCCGCGGTCTTCGCATAGTCGGTCGCTTCACCGACCGTGCAGGTTGTTCCATCAGGGCGATCCAACGATGCCGGGGCGTTGCCGGTGGCCAACGCCGTACGCGCCAGAAGCGCGTCGCCTTGGAGCATGGCACTGGCCCTCTGGTCCAGGCCCTTTTTCCCGATGACGAGCACGCCGTAGACCCGGACCGAGGGCAACGTGAGCGAAGCCTTGTGGCCGTCGACCGCCATCGACAACTCTTGTGAGTTTCCGTTCGCAGTGAGCCAGGCGGCTTCCTCGGCCGCTATGTCCGGAGGGAGCGTCACCGTAAGTTCCGTGGGCTCCGTGGGCGTGGCGGTGCCTGATTCATAGTCGATGTCATAGTTGAGGAAATGAAAACTCGCGAATCCGTCGACGTGTTTCCAGCTCTTTACCCAAAGCATCCGCGGCAGATTACCGTGGAGAATAGTGTCACCATTCAGGACAGCCCGGATCGATTCAACGGCGGTTTGGGTAAGCCGGCGGGTACGGTCGCTCTGCGAACAGACACCCGAGCAAATCGCCGGTCTGCAAGAGGGCGTGGCGCCCCGCGACCAATTTGCACGCCGACTGGCTGAGTCTGGCTTCCGCGTGATTGTGCCCGTGTTGGTCAACCGGCAGGAGAAGATGTCAAATCTCACCAATCGCGAATGGCTGTACCGCAGCTCGTTCGAACTCGGCCGGCATCTGATCGGCTATGAAGTTCAGAAGATATTGGCTCTGGTCGACTGGCTTGACGTGGATGCTCGAAACAACGGGCGTGAGCCTAGCATTGGTGTCGTCGGTCACGGTGATGGTGGCGCGATCGCCCTTTATGCCGCGGCACTGGATACCAGGATTCAAGGGACCTGCGTTTGTGGCTATTTCGACTCGCGGCAGACCATCTGGGAGCAGCCGCTTGATCGCAACGTTTTCTGCCTGTTACGGGAGTTCGGCGACGCGGAATTGGCCACCATGATTGCCCCGCGCCTGTTGGCCGTCGAAGTTCTTGCGGCGGGGGATCAACTGTTTGCTGGCGGACGCGGCGCGCCGGCCAAGGTAACCGCTCCCAAACTGCCAACGGTGCAAGCCGAGATTCGACGCGCTCAATCGCTTGTGAAAGACCTGTCAGATTGGCAAGTGGAAGTGAAAGACTGCGATCACATCGGCGAGCTCGGTGTAGTCGCTATGCTCAAACAACTCGCCAGCCGCGAAGACTCGGCCAACAAGCCCGCCGGTGACGGGCCACAACACTTGCGCGAGTCGTTCGATCCCGACGCCCGTCATGAGCGCCAGATGCAAGAGATCGATCAGCACAATCAACTGCTGCTGCGGGAAAGCCCCTTCGTGCGCCGCGACTACATCAACATGAGCTGGGTTCGCTACGACAAGAAAGGCGGCGGCAATAAACTGGACACAAGTTCAGTCGAGAACTATGCGAAGTCGATCGAGCGATATCGTGAAGACTTTCGTGAGGACGTGATTGGTCGTTTCGACAAGGAGCCCGTCGACGCGAACCCGCTCACTCGCAAGATCGGCGACTCGGACAAGTGGACTCGCTACGAAGTTGTGCTGGACGTATTCCCCGACGTGATCGCTTACGGGATTCTGACCTTGCCAAAAGGCATGAAGCCGGGCGAGCGCCGACCGGTCGTCGTTTGCCAACACGGGTTGGAAGGTCGGCCGCAGAGCGTGATCGGAGAGGAGTACTTTCGGGCCTACAAGGCCTTCGCGACAGACCTGGCCGAACGCGGTTTCATCACGTTTGCGCCGCAGAATCTCTACGTTTTCAAAGATCGATTCCGTACGCTGCAGCGAAAGGCGAACCCGCTGGGCAAGACGTTGTTCTCGATTATGGTGCCGCAGCACCAGCAAATCCTGAATTGGCTGAAGACACTGCCAAACGCGGACGGCAGAAGGATCGCGTTTTATGGACTCAGCTACGGCGGCAAGTCAGCGATGCGGATTCCGGCGCTGGTGACCGACTGCTGTCTGTCGATCTGCTCTCAACGTGAAACTACCCCCACTCCTGCCGATTTCCAGGAAGTCACAGCTCAAATCTGCCACAGAAAAACAGGGGGGTATGGTTACTTTCCGGCAGATTTACTTCGCTGAGGAGCTCCCTCAACGCCGCGTATGGCGTGGGGCGGGGGTGGCGGCGTGCCGTTATGGCGCATTCGCACCGGGAACCCATTACGGCGTCTGGGCAAGACAGCGCCATGAAGCTGTCTTCTCCCTACGGTTACGCTCGTAGCCCGCAACAACGTCGTCCAAGCCACGCACCATACCGGCTGCTGAGATGTCGTATGGGCCGATCTCGGCGTCCTTCTCTTCACGCCCCTCACGGTGCTTCTCGTTCACTGCCTTGTGGGCCTGCCTGGCGTCGTGCTTCACCTTGGCTCGGCCGAGTATCAGGTTGGCAGCTGGTCCAGCGTTGCTGATGCCGGCGTCCACCGCGTCTCCAAGACCCTCTCCGGCCGCGGCACCCGCGAGATCGGAGCCCTCTTGCAACGCGGCATTCAACATGCTCTTCCCGCTCGATGCCAGTTGCCGCCGCTGGGCTCGGAGGAGCAGCTCGTTGATCGGACCACTGACGAACGGGTTGGCCCAGTAGTGCCATGGTGAGTTCTGTCGGTTGTGCTTGTGGGAGGCAATCATCTTGTCGAGTCCGCTCACCATTCCGGCCATGTGCCCGGAGTATGGACCGGTCTGCTCGTCGGCGTAAATCGCCGATTTGAGCAGGTCGGGGTGCTGATGGGTGCTGTGAGAGGGGTCATCAGAAGGCAAAGAGGCGGCTTGTGGACCAGGCCCCCGGAAAACGCTCGTCGATGCGGCGATGGTGCTGAAACTGATGGTGTGTCCCCGACGCATCGTTAGATGAGATTCCGGCGCTCAGGAACAGCTTCCGCAACGTGTAGTTCAGTGGTCCGCATTGGTCGAACGCGTAGATGTTCGCCGCCTTCAGAAGCGTATAAGAGACACGGCTACGGTGTCTGGTGGGCAGCGTTTCGCAGAAGTGCGCGTCGTAGTAGTTGCTGATCGCCAGCGCGTACCGCATCACCTCAAATGCCTTTTCTTCGTCATCTGTCACGTCGGGGGCTAGAGTGGCGGCGAGGCTTGCGGCGCTGAAAGGCACCACGTTGTCGTTAGCCCGCCAGCGCGGCAGCAAGGTCGTCTTGTCAAGCGAGCCCTTCGTTCGCTCGAATGTGATGGACCGCATTATCGGCTCGTAGTCGCCGCCAACTTCCAGCAGGAATCCCTTGTCGTCCGCCGTCCCCTTGTCATCCGCCGTGATAGTTCGCTGGTGTTGCCGCGGTCGATACTCAACGAACCGCGGGTCGGGAAGCGGGCGAACGGGCCGCGTCACCGGAAGACGATTTTCCACACGGTACTTCTCGAACAGCTCGTCCGAGGCGTGGGGGTTGACCAGCACCATGCGCCGCTCGATTTTGCCGCCCTGGAACGTGTCCAGCGGTGCCTTCTCGTTGCGGCGAGGCAACTCGCACGCAAGGTGCCCACGCACAAACTGGTCGTCGGAATCATGCACTCCGTGACGCTCATTCTCGAAATGAAACAGGGCCCGGGTGTGCTGATCCAACGAGAACTCTTGGCGACTAGGGGTGAAATGGCCGTTGTAACGGACGACATCTGAAATGCGAAACTCGTCCAGTACCGCTTCCGCCCCTCGGTCCTTACGGCAATCCTTATCTCCGCCAATAAACGCCTGCATGGGCATGCTTCGGCGGTCCGATTCCGAGATGCCGATACCGGGCTCCTTCTCCTTGTTGTTCGGTACCAGACTGCTAAGCCACGGGCGATCGTAGGGGCCTTCGGTGGCGATGGGCTTTCCGTCCACGAAAAGCTGAAGATGTGCCTTAGGAAAATCCCAGGTCGCGGCAATGTGATGATCTCGTCCGGCCTGCAAACGCGCCGGCCCGCGCACGGTCCGCAGGTTGCGGCCCGCATCAGCGATCGTGAACTCAAGATGACTCTTGCCGTCGACGAGCAGTCTCCGCAAGCGAGATTGCAGACGGTGCCCATAGGCGACCGAATCGAAAAAGACCCGCTCGCCAAGGTCCTCGGCGCCCCACATTGGGCGGCACCAGAACTCCAGAGTCCCCGCCTCCAGACCCCAGTGCACCGATCGTGCGTCTGGATTGTACTTGCCGGCAGTCAGCGTACCCTCCGAAGCGCCGTTGAAGGCCAATCGCCGCTGGCCGGTGAACCGGAATCCGCGGTTCAGCGGCGCCTCCTCCAGCGTTCCTTCCACGAAACCGGCCCCCGTCTCCGCCGGCCAGGGCCACCGCTCGCCCGGGCGAAGCACCACGCGGTCCAGCCAGATCGTGAAGAAAGACTCGGGGCCTGTCACGGTCCGGCGCGTGTCCGCATCGCGCACGGTGCACCGCATCCGCACCTTCACGTTCACGCTGGCAGCCTCCGGGTTCAATCGGCCCCGCTCCGAGAACTGGACAAGCTGACCTTCGGCCAACTCGATCGTCAGCCAGCGCGACTGCACAGCGAATTCCAGGATCCGCGACCCGTCCGTGCGGAACTGCTCCAATTCGATCGAGACAGGGGCGCCGTAGGCAGCGTGCTCGGCCAACAAGTCGCACTCAAACGCCACCTCCTGCCCAGCGAACTTGCGCACGTCAATCCTCTGTGCAACGGTCACCTCACGGCCGGCATCCTCACGCGTCTTCTCGTCGACCACTACCGCGAGGGACTGCCGGCCGCTGGTGTGAGCGAATCGCCCCAGGCGGATCAGTTCCTGCGGCGCTACCGTCCATCCGCCTGGCAAGCCTTCGGTCTCGTCCTCGAAACTGTGGTTGGCTAGTAAGTTCTCTGACGGCAGAAGGCTCGTCTCATATTCCCGAGCCTGCACACGTCTGTCTCTGGTGTCGAAATAGATGTCAAATGCGCCAACCTCCCCGATCTTTGGCCGAACGACCCAGCTCAGATAGTTCTGCTGGCGGCCCGCTCGGGCGTCGAACTCGGTCCGGCAGGCAAAGGGCACCTCGCGTCCGGAACCATCGTCAGCCCGCTCGATGATCCGCAGTGACCCTGGATCGAACCGGCCGGCGATGCCGCCACGTTCCAGCAGCAGAGGGAAGTCGATGGCGACTTCCACCGGTCGCGGCGTGTCGTCGCGCCATGGAGTCGAGCGTTTTACCGTGGTACGAAAATGCCAGTCTGGGTTCCACCAATCGCCTTCGTCGGCAGCGGTTGCAAACGAGCAAGCCGTTAGGGCGCAGAGAATGGCGGTTGTGATTCTAGTACTCATAGCCTCGGCAATCACAAAGGCCAGCATGATCGTGGGTTTGATCGAAGACTTCATGAGAAACTCCGTTAGGACTCAGCGTAACTCCGATAAGCTCAGCGGTGCCGGGGCAACTGCTTCGCTGGCGCTACCGGCTTCTATTCAAGGATTCTGTGAGCTTCTTTCGGAGGCAAGCTCGTGACAGTACTCTTCAATGGCCGTGTAGCCCGATTTCATCATCTGGCGATGGTCGGATCCGTCGTTGGGATCCAGCCCGTGTGCCTCTTCCCAGGCGTCGGGCATGCCGTCCTGGTCCGAATCCTTGGGCGGCTGCTGCGGACGCAAATCCTGCATCAGTTGTTCCGCCCCGGAACGACCCCACGCGCCAGTTCCGCTTCGTACTTCCTGGACAATCCGCCGAGTGATTGTATCGCGTGGCAAGCAGCCGGCCCGTTGCAGCACGAGTTCGTAGGCCGTCTCGGGCGAGTGCGTGGTGACCTTCGCAACGGGAAACTCGTCGGCTGCCTTTCGCCCGTGCCGTGCGTAGTACTCCAGCCCAGGCAGCTTGTTTGCCTCGGCCCAAGGGTCTTGAATGATCCCCACTCCTTCGATGAAGTTGTCACGCA
>CAZUAH010000411.1:0-12506 GCA_964617665.1 uncultured Pirellulaceae bacterium | reverse complement strand
CTTGAAACGACGGCCTCGGAGGGCCATCGTACTCGATTTCAATGCAACTGTAGGGATTATCCCATCCCTGCCCACCACGGGCTGAAGCCCGTGGCTAATCGCCTGCGCCGCTCCGCGGCTGCCCTATCGCACATCCTGTGGCGAACAGTATTGCCCCCTACCTCAAATCAATGCAAGACAGGAGAACAAAACCTCAGATATCCACTCCAACAATCGAGAAACAGACAGAATTCTGGACAAGAAAACTCCAAGAAATACCTGTCGGCGAATACTGATCTGTGTGACGCCCCTCCGGGGTGTGAGTACTCGCGATCTTCTCGGAACTGATCCCGAATGCGGTTGACAACACTCAGACGCCACGTCGGGGTCAAATGGTGCTTTCGTTCAACGCGTCTCTGTTTGACACCCGGCCTTGCTTTCCCCTATACTCGTTGGCGTTGCAGTACGGTGCGTTGGTGGTCGGTCTCTCCTGCTGGATTGGCCGACGAACAGGGAACTCCGGTGTGAATCCGGGACGGCCCCGCCGCTGTGACCGGGCGCGAACGAGATGCTTGCGCTCCTTGCCATTGTCGCCTGCGATCTTTGCCGAAAGGCGAGTCTAGGGGCGATGAGAAGGCCGAGGCATCTTTAGCCCGGGAGTCAGAAGACCTACCAACGCTTGTCGGGCAGCCACTCCGCGACGGGCGGCACGCTGTCAACCAATATTCGTCTTTTGTTTCCGATTACCCTTCGAGCGGTTTCGTATGTGACGGTGGCCTCGCGTCATGCGCGACAGTTTTCGTCGAGACTGTGAACTGTCTGCCGGGGTATCGAGCGTTGGAACGATGTTGAGCACGACTCAGGAAATCCCCGCTGAAACCCTCCAGCACTCTGCCGAGATCATCGGTCAAGTGCCAGAGTCCGTTCCGGGGCTCCCGTGTATCGTTCTCGCGGATGCACCGGTCAGGTCGATTTCCCAATTGGCGTGTTGGTCGCGAGCGATCGTGTCGATCGGTATTAGCGTGATCGGACATGCAGGCGTGTTGGCTTGGCTGGGATATGCCTCCGGCGTTTTGCTGACCCGCGTGATTCCCGTGCAGGAAGGCCACGCTTCAATCGAGTTGACTGCCGCGTTTGCATCAACGTCACAGCAGGCGAACCAAGATGATGATCCGGATGTGGTAGAGATCGAGATATCCGATCCACTGCCACCCCGCGTGAACGAACGCGTGCCGACATTCGCCGCTGTGTCGATGCCCATCCAACGGTCCGAGGATTCCGATCTTCCGCCGGTTCCTAGAGCAACCGCGCCGGACGTTGAATTACCCTACCCGAGCGAACCGCATTTGCACCAGAGCCGACGTGAGCACGAGCCATTCCCGCGCGAGGAAGCCTCGTCAACGTCCGACGAGGATGAACCTTTGGCTCGTACGCGCGTGAAACGGATGCCGACGGTGAAAGTACTAGCCGAGCCAATCGAAAAGAACGCCTCGTCCGATTCGCTGGCATCACCCGCATCACAGGCTGCTGACGGGGCCGATTCCGTTCCCTCGGTCGTCTACAACCCAGCACCGCTGTATCCATCGGATGCATTGAAGACGCGGCGAATGGGGCGAGTTGTCTTACGCGTAGCGATCGCACTAGACGGCTCAGTGACGGAGACAACCATCTATCGCTCCAGCGGTGTAGATTCCCTGGATCAAGCCGCCTTGGTGGCTGTCGGAAAGTGGAGGTTCGAGGCGAGCGAGTCAGCTTTGGCCCCCGTCCGGTACGTTGCCGTGCCTGTCCGATTCGAGATCGTCGAGGCCGACGCCTCGCTCGACTGATCGCAACTTTTCCGACAGGGCCGACTACTCCTGCGGACTTAGAGCGTGTTCCGGATTGTCTACCTGACCGTCAAACTTTAGCAGGTCGCCTTTCCTCCCCCAGTACAATCGTCAAAACCGGCGACATGCGTCTAATGCATACAAACGGATCAAGTCGAAGACTCTGATATCGTGTGTTGGTGGTTGGCCGCTTCCGTGGAACGGTCGACGAACAGGGAACTCCGGTGAAAATCCGGGACGGCCCCGCCGCTGTAACCGAGTGCTAGGAAGGCTGCTCATCTTCTTGGGTCATTGTCGCTCCGAGCTACAAGGCTACGCGACGAGAAGGCCGAGCAAGCCCCAACTCGGAAGTCAAAAGACCTACCAACGCGTGGCCGGCGGCGATCGGCGAGGGACAGAGCCGCAGCACCGCGGGCGAACGCAAGTGAACCCGTGCTATTTCGTCATGGAGGACGAATGATCATGTCCAGCTTTCCGATAGGCTCCGTTTCCAGAATTTACTTCTGGGCCTTGTTCCTCGGTCTGTTTGTTCTAGTGACCGTTCCTCATCTCTTGGCTGGTGAACCGCCAACTGATACGGAGGACGCCGCAGAGGCCACTGTGTCCGACGATGACGATTCCGATCCCTTCGCCGACGATGAGCCAACCCTTGAGCCGCCTCCCTTGATTGAAGTTCCCGAGACAACCGTTATCGGCCGGCCCAGCCTGATGCCAGGCGCCCTGCTGACTGAAGGCACCGTGACCACACCCACGCGAACGGCAACCAGCATCGGGCAGATCGGTTCTGCCACCACGGTCATCACGTCCGAACAGATCCGCAGAAGCGGTCATTCGGTGGTGAGTGATTTGCTGGAGGGCACGGCGGGGCTGCGCGTGGTCCGGCAAGGTGCTCCTGGAGGCGTGACCTCCGTGTTTCTTCGCGGAGCCAATTCAAACCATACCAAGGTCCTGCTGGACGGCATGCCGATCAACGATCCAAGCAGCGCGGCTCGCGCTTTTGACTTTTCCCACCTAAGTGTCGACAACATCGAACGCATCGAGATTGTGCGAGGCCCTCAAAGCACGCTTTACGGGACGGATGCGATCGGCGGTGTCGTCAACATCATCACCAAACGTGGCGAAGGACCGCTCACCGCCCGCGCCAGGTTTATGGGTGGCAGTTACGGCACTCATCGCGAAGACCTGTCGGTTTCCGGAGGCACTAACTGCGCCAACTACTCGATCGGCGGATCGTACTATTACACCGACGGCTTCTCGTCGGCATCGGAACGATTGGGCAATACCGAAGATGATCCACACCGCTTGGGAACCGTTTCGGGGCGTTTCGGTTGGACTCCAGCCGAGAATTTCGATGTGGATTACATATTCCGTTGGGCAGATCTCAGTAGCCGGATCGACAATTTCGACTTCGGAACGGGCCTGCCGTTGGATGAAGTCGTTCCCGCACGCCGGAGTCTCACGGAATCGTTCTACTCGCGCATCCAGGCCCGCTGGGCCATGTTCGACGGCGATATCGAACAGAGACTCGCATATAACCTGACCGACTACAGTCGCGGCGACACTGGTGATGCGGGGTTTCTTCCCTTTCCCGTCGTTCCCTCTGGCTTCGAAGGGCAATCACGCAAGTTGGAGTGGCAGGCAGATGCCCGCCTGCTTCACAACAACCTGTTGTCCGTGGGCGCGGATTACTACGTCGAAGATGCGTCAAGTTCCTTCGGCCTTGCCGCAACTCAGAACAAGTACGGCGTCTTCATCCAGGACCAGATCGAGTTAGCGGAACGATGGTTCACCACCGCCGGATTCCGATGGGACACCTGGAACGTGGCGGGACGGGCTCAGACCTACCAGATCCGCTCAGTCTACCACGTCCATGAAACCGGGACGTCTTTCCACGGCACGCTGGGAACGGGATTTCGAGCTCCGTCCTTGTCGGAAAACCTAGATCCGCTGTTCGGCAATCCGGCCCTGAAACCGGAAGAAAGCAAAGGTTGGGACATTGGAGCGACACAACGCATATGCGGCGATGAGTTGATCCTCGAGTTCTACTATTATCGTAACGACTTGCGTAACTTGATTGTGTTCGATTTCTCGATTCCACCGTTCGGTGCGCTTGCCAATGTCGGTCGTGCACGGACGCATGGTGTGGAAGTCAACGCGTTGTGGAATGTGCATCCAGACCTCGCGATTAACGCTTCGTACACACATACAGATACGCTGAATGTGGACACGGGACTACCACTGGCAAGACGTCCCGAGGACCAAGGCAGCGTCGGCGTGACCTACCGCTATTGTGATGGTCGTGGCACGGCCAGCCTTAACGGCCTGTTTGTCGGCGACAGTATCGACAACGGCGTATTCCTGGGCCCGGCGTATCGTGTGCTGAACAGATACGCGTTGCTGAATTTCGTCGCGGATTACCAGTTGACAGAGCATATGCGATGCTTCTGTCGCCTCGACAATATTTTGAACGAGCATTACGAAGTGGTGACTGGCTACGGTACGCCGCTGTCTTCCGCGTTCGGAGGAATCGACGTCGTTTGGTAGCCTCAGAGCGGCTCGTCGGACTCCCGTTGCTGATCGTTGGGCAGAGACGTTCCGCTGGCGGCCGCAGCCGATATCACGATGTGCGGCTTACTAGAAACCGGATTCCGTTCGGTGAACACGGTCACACCGTAGACACGCTGGATCATGTCGGTTGTCAGGACGTCTTCGGGTGAGCCGAGAGCGTCCACTTGACCGTCATCTAACACGACCACACGCTCACAGTATTCAGCCGCCAAGTTGAGATCGTGGAATACACTGATCACGGTCATGTTGGTCTCGCGATTCAGCTTCCGGATCAGGTCGAGGGCGGACAGTTGATGGCCGATGTCTAAGTGATTCGTTGGTTCGTCCAGGACCAACAATTCGGGCTCCTGGGCCAGGCACATGGCGATAAACACCCGCTGACGTTCGCCGCCGCTCAGTTCGGTGATGATCCGATCGGCCAAATGTGACACGCCGGTCAGTTCCATGGCGTGTTCCGTGACTTCTAGGTCCCTGCGCGTTTCGTAGCCGACTCGCGGCAGGTGCGGGTATCGGCCCATCAGGGTCACTTCGCGCACCGTGAACGAGAAGTCGGTTGCCAAGTCTTGTGGCAGAAAAGCGATCGTCTTGGCAAGCGCGCGCCGGCCGATGCTCTGCAAGTCGACGCCGCGGAGTAACACTTCGCCTTTTCGCGGAGCCAGCACGCCGGTGGCAACTCGCAGCAGCGTGGTCTTGCCCGATCCGTTCGGCCCGATCAGGCCGATGAACTCGCCTTCGCGCACTTCGATCTCGACACCATCCAATACGGTCTTCTTGCCGTACGCAGCGGTGATGTTATTGATCGAAAGCATGTCTAACCCCAAGATGAACGCCTCTTGTGCCGCAACAGGAAGAAAAAGAATGGCCCGCCAAGCAGTGCCGTCACGACGCCGATCGGAATCTCTGTGGGTGCCATTACCGTTCGCGCAAAGCTGTCGGCCATCACCATGAACGTGGCACCGGCCAGCGCCGACGCCGGCACAAGGCGGCGGTGATCCGGGCCGATGGCCAATCGCACTGAGTGTGGCACGATCAAGCCGACGAACCCGATCAAGCCACACGCTGCAACGGTTGCTCCGGTCATGAGCGATGCCAACAGAAGAAACAGCGTCTTGGTCCTTTCCACATTCAATCCCAAATGCGCGGCTGGCTCTTCGCCCAGTGTGACTACGTTCAGATCACGGGATAACACGATGGTGACGACGAGTCCGCACGTTACCACGACCGCAGGCGCCGGAAGCAGGCTCCACTCGAGGACTTGCAGGCTACCGAGAAGCCACCATATGACGTTGTGCAGCGCGTCCGACGTCGAAAGAGACACCAGGAACATCAGCAAACTGCCGAACACAGCGTTCACCATCACGCCGGATAGCAGCAATGTATGGATGGGTGCAGCCCCGGCACGATCACGAGCCAAGCCGTAAACAAGGAAGATCGTCCCGAGTGCCCCTGCAAACGCGATGGCAGGAATGCTCCACGCGCTGAGCGCAGCCAGACCACACAGGATCGCTATCGCCGCTCCAAGCCCAGCGCCGGACGAGACGCCCAGCACGTAGGGCTCGGCCAACGGGTTTCGGAAAAGAGCCTGAAAGATGACACCGGACACGGAAAGCCCAGCCCCGGCGACAATCGCCAGAAGAAATCGCGCAACACGCATCTCGACGATGACCGAATCGGACATCTTGCCCACGGGAACCCACACTGCGCCGGAAAACAGGGACGCTGCGCATGCGGCAACAAGCACCGCCAGAAGCACGCCGAATATCAACCAGTTGCTTTTGACGAGCATGGTCAATTCGTTTCCTGGTTGTCATCATCTGACACCGGGCCGTGTAAGCGTCGGGCGAGGGCCCAAACGCCCTCGGTCACTCGCGGTCCCGGGCGCAGCAAGAGTTCACTCGGGATATCGTTTATGATCCTGCCCGATTGAACGGCCTTTACCTCGCTCCATCCAATGCGTTTCGCCAACGCCTCCTCTGGTTGCTCCTGGTTCATGTAGCCCGACACGATTACGTCTGGGTTCCACTCGACCACTTTCTCCGGATTTACCGTCGGATAGTCCGAGTCGAGTTCCTCGGCCACGTTGATCCCGCCAGCGCGTGTGATTACGCCATTGATGAACGATCGCTTGCCTGCCGTCGTAATCGGATCGTACCAGACTTCGACAAAGATCTTCGGCCGTTGATCCGCGATGGCATCTCGATACGTTTCAGCAACGGCAGCGAATTCTGCTTGCATGCCGGCTACGAGTTCCTCGGCCCTGTCCGCTTTGCCCACGGCCTTGCCGATCTGCCGTAATGCGTCGAACAACTCCGAGATGCTATCTGTTTTGATCCAAAGAACCTTGATTCCCATGCGGCGCAATGTCGCCGTTGCCGCAGCGCGTTCGACGCCTGTTCCGATGACGATATCGGGTGACATGGCCATCAGCTTTTCCATACTGGGCGTACCAAAGCCGCCAACCCGCTCGATTGCCTTGGCCTCGGGCGGATAGTCGCAGAAGTCTGTAACACCGACGATCGAATCGCCCACATCCAACGCAAAGAGCATCTCGGTAACGCTTGGCGAGATGGACACGATACGCAGTCCGCCGTCATCGGGGCTCGCATCGGGCGACGGCCTGCTGAGCATGACGGGGATGGTGAGCATCACAGGGACCGCGATCAGTGCAGCCACCAGAACAGCCACCAATATGTAGACCAACCGTCTCATGAATTGCCTTTCGATTCATCCATCAAAAAAGCCCGTCCCACGCGGGAACGGGCTCAAATGGCGAACGCATGACCACTTTGGGCCTTCCCGCGAAGGTGCGCGATTACTCGCGTCTTCAGGTATCCTGACTTCTGGATCAACCTACTCGCCGCGGCCTTCCCATTCCCATGTCCGAATTGGAACAGTGACCATCTATGCAGCTTTCGTCCCCAGTCACAGTGGCGGGGCCGTGCTGGATTCGCACCAGCTTCCCTCGTATTGTCTTGTCTAACTTGGCTGGATAGTCCCCTTCAGTAGCTTAAGTCGACTTCCCCATCAGCCTCTCTCCAAGAGGCTCGCACGTTCCGAACGTTACCGCACCTCCACTGCAGTGTCAAGCAGTCGATACGTTCGCAGCCAGCCCCGCTCCGTCTCCTCATGTCAGCCGTAGACGCCGACCTCTCGAAGTGCTTCCCACATGGCCATGATGTTTTCCGGCGGGACATCGGCCTGGATGTTGTGCACCGTGTTGAAGACGTAACCGCCGCCGGGCGCGAGTGCGGAGACGTTGCGTTTCACGTCTTCTCGAACTTGATCCGGAGTGCCATTCGGCAAGACTCCTTGCGTATCCACGCCGCCACCCCAGAAGCATATCTCGTTGCCGAAATCTCGTTTCAGGGCAACAGGCTCCATGGCGGCGGCTCGGACGTGTACCGGATTCAGAATATCCACGCCGATCTCGACAAAATCGGGGATCAGCTCCCTCACGTTGCCACAGGAATGGAAGAAGATGAAACCGTCAGGCAAACGCTTGCGGATGACCGCGAACAACTCGGCCTGAAGAGGTTTGAACAGCCGGCGGTACATATCCGGACTGACGAGCATGGACTCCTGCGTGCCATAGTCATCGGCTTCGGCCGCCACGTCGACCACATCGCCCAGATCGTCGAGCGCCGCTTCCCAGAATCGGCTCTTAAGCTCGGCGATCTTCGCGAGCAGATGCATCGCCGCCGCATCGTCGAGGGCCAGGTCCATCATCAGTTTGTCCATAGGACGCAGCCGGCATGCCATTTCCAAGATGCCCGCACAGAGCCCTCGCAAAACCACTGCGTAGCCTTCACTGCGAAACGTCTCGGCCCGCTCTCGAAGGTCGGCCCACCGACGCGGATCGGCGGGATCTGGCCAGTCGAGGGCGTCGATGGCATCCTTGGCCAGCACAGTATCGTCCAGCGGACTCTCGCACAGGCTGTAGTAGTGGCCGTTTTCCTTCGGCATGCGGTGCTTGCATTGCCATTCGTCGACGAAAGTCCAGTAGTCACCCTCGTCCTGGATGTCGATGTTCCAGTTGCTGCTGATCAACGGAAAAAGGCCTCGCGTGTCAATCTGCAAACGTTGCATGACGTCTTCGTGAGGCACGCATGCTTGCTGCACCACGTCCATCGTGTCTGGCTCCACAGGAGGCAGATCCAGATGCCGACGCAAATTGACATAAGCCGTACTGGCGATTGCCGTAACCTGCGTCGATGACATATCGAACGGCACGCGATCCGGTTCCTGATGGCCCAGTGCCGTGCGCACACGATCACGAGATGTCATTTCGATTTGGGGCATCAGTGGGTTTCCTCACAGCTCGCGTGTGGCAATCCGAAATACTTGCTCGCTGCACCCGGTTGTCGCTTTCTTCGTCATCAACAACGCCTCTAGACCAGATCCAACTGCCAATAGCCTATGTCCACCAACAACATGATAGCCGATCAGTCAATTTCTATGGAAGCGGTGTCCGTGACCATCCATTCCTCCTGCTTGACCGGATCGTGTAGGTGCAGCAGACCGCCGAGGCTCCACATTACGGCCCAGCGTTCTTTTCGCGCTTGTTCATCGGTGATATTCTCTTGCTGAAGGCTTCGCTGTCGCCAAACTCTCTGACCATACGAAAAGGAACTGCAGGATGAACCAGTCTCCGCTTTCTAGATCGATCGTGGCACTCGTGACTCTCGCACTCGTTGGCGGATTCGCGTTCGGTCAGTCCGCGCGGGATATGTCGCTGGACGACCTCCGGAAAAAACGCAGTGAATTGGCCCATCGACCGCGCCGCGTCATCATGAACAACGATGGGTGCGACGTCCTGTACTTTCCTCAGAAAGAGAAGACGTCCGTCGCGGGGTTCCTGGCGAAACGCACCACGCCTTTGGCCGACACACACGTTGACGCGATCGCTTTTTGCCCGACCAGTTCCGGCTTCAGTTTCTTCACACACGACACGAAGGTGGGCGCGTTGCTGACGCGGCACGGGCACGAATTTGGGATCCAGCCGAATGCTCGCAACATCGCCAAGGAACTTATCGACCAGGGCACCGATTGTCTCCAAGCGGTCATCGACTTCGGCCACCTGCACGACATGGAGGTGTTTTGGTCGATGCGCATGAACGACACGCACGACGCAGCTCATCACCCCGACAAGCCGTACCTATTGTTCCCACCGCTCAAGGTGGAGCATCCCGATTGGCTCGTCGGCGATCATGTCAAGCGGACGCCGCACGGTCGATGGAGTTCGGTCGACTACGCTCGGCCAGAGATTCGCGATCTTGCGTTTGGCTACATTGATGAAGCATGCCGCAATTACGACTTGGATGGCATCGAGTTGGATTTCTTCCGCCACTTATGCTATTTCCGAAATACGGCGATGGGCGGTGTAGCGAGCGACGAGGAGCGAGACATGATGACCGACCTGATCCGTCGCGTGCGCAAGATGACGGAGGAGGTCGGTGGCGAGCGAGGCCGGCCGATCCTGGTGGCCGTTCGTGTGCCGGACTCGGTTAGATTCTGCAATGACATGGGCTTCGATATCGAATGCTGGTTGCGCGAAGGATTGATCGACATGCTGATCACAACTTGCTACTTCCGGCTGAACCCGTGGGAGTACAGTGTGGAACTCGGGCACAAGTACGAAGTGCCGGTCTATCCTTGCCTGAGCGACTCGCGAGTCCGCGGCGAAACGCGGTTCCGTCGGAGTTCGACCGAGAGCTACCGAGGTAGGGCCATGAACGCTTGGACGGCCGGCGCCGATGGATTGCACCTGTTCAACCATTTCAACCCGAATGCTCAGATTTGGCGTGAGATCGGTGATCGCGAAGCGCTGCTGACGATGGACAAGCTGTATTTTGTCAACGTGCGCGACGGGGACCCCCGGAGCTTCCTGGCCAAGGGCCGCGAATACCGAACGGTGCCCGTATTCGGCCCATCGCACCCGCAGCTTGTCACGGAAAGTCAGCCGGCGAAGCTTCCGATCGTCATCGGAGAAAACCTCGCCGAGGTGCAACGGACTGGGCACAAACCCGAAATCAAACTACATCTCGAAGCCCCTGCCATTCGAAAGGCGGAACAACTTCGCGTCAAACTGAACGGCACAGAACTCACCGACGGCGTGCTGAAGGATGGCTGGGCCGACTACCCAGTGCCGTTGACTGCCGTTAGGCAAGGCACAAACGAGGTCAAGATCACGGCAGAGCCTTCCGCGTTAGGGCCCGACGATTGGAGCGTCGTGTACGACGGCACCAAGAAGCCAAAACGCCCCTGGCGCCGTGATCGCGGATCGTCACGCACGCCGGAAGAGATCGTGGATGATGCATTATTCATCGCCGATCAAGGCGAGGTATCGGGCGACTACCTTTACTATCGCCATCCGTGGGGCGCTGATCCGGGAGGCGAGGCTGTGGTCGAAGCTCGTGCCAAGGTGAAGTCGGGTTCGAGTTTCATCATCGTCAGCAACGGGGAAAGCGGCGAGAGACTTGGCTTATGGCCCGATCGCATCGAACTGTTTCACCACAGCAAGCTGCGGTACCAGATGGACACAACCGACGATTTCCACCTGTATCGCATGGAACTAGAAGGTTTAGACCTAAAGGTCTACGTCGATGGCGAGTTGCGCATCGACGCGCCCGGCGTACTCAAACCACGGTCAGGCTATTCGAGAAACGAAGTCTCCTTCGGTGCGGCCAACAGCGGCATGCTAGGCGAAGCCTACTGGGCCAACGTCAGAGCCCGCGCCTCCGGCTTGGCATGCTATGATCTGGCCGTGAGCGTGTCGTACGAAAAGGAGTGAGTCCACCTACAGTCGCGCAGATAGGCAATAGGGAAACGGGGTGCCTGTGGTCGAGCGACAGCGAGCCCCCAGTTGGCTCCGACCTGGGGGCTCACCGCTCGTTCCTCGCGATTCGACCCCAGCCACCCCACCGAGCAAACACTGCTCGATTTGGGCTAATCCGATGGCACAACGTCAGTCGAGGGCCACCTTGATCACGACTTTGTGGATTGGGCCTGAGCTCGCCAGCGGGGCGTGCGCATCCTCGGGGTGGAAGATGGCGAACGCACGGGAGGGAATCTCCAGCCAGGTAGCCGGTCGGTCGAAGAAGAACTCCACGTCCTTCTCCGGATCGTAGCGCGATGCGACGCGTTCGCAATCTACAGTCGGCATCCAGCCGATGCTGTCCTGCCCCCCAATGACGAACTGAATGTCGATGTAGCGGCGGTGTGCCTCTAACAGCGATTTCTCGCGTCCGCGTCCTTCGATGTGCGAAACGATCGCGAAAAGTCGATCTCCGTCGATCTCGTGTCGCCCGTCAGGCAGTTCGGCCAAATTCGCGCGACGCAAGAATGCAAAGGCGTCCGCGAATCCCGCTTGCAGTAGCGAATAACGATCGGAGTTCTGAAGGTAGTCAACGATCATGACAGATCTCTCAGGGCCTTTCACTTTTTCACTCTGCGGGGACTGTATCATCGTAACCCGAAGCATGAGCGAGGAACCTTTCTGAGGATTCCCTCGCTTACGCTTTTTGATGTTGCGCTTCTTAGCCGCGGAGCGGCGACAGCATGTAGCCCAGGGCGTGAGCCCTGGGATTTGGAGCACAAATGGCACCGAGAGCCCCGAAGGGCAACGCCGTTAAGGATTTCTAGGCTGCGTTCGCAAGGTGTTGTCGATATTGCTCCAACTGTTTCATTTTCTTTTGGTTCGCTACCTCGATTTTTGGTTTTCCGGCTGATGGTTTGTCCTTTTTGTTCGGCCGGTATCTCGCTCGTTTTGAGCTGTGCCGTTCGTAGGTATCAACCACGGCATTTTGAAGTTGGGTCGGGAGGTCGGCTCCTTCTTCGGGAACTTCGCACCAGAGAAAGAGGATCGATCGCACGACTTGAATCGCCATCGCGGCACTTGTTTGGCTTGGCGGTTCACCGACGCTCACTTGTTCCTTCACGGCAAACAGGTGGATCATCCACAGACCAAGCAGCGACCATTCTAATTCGGCGTAGACGCGATCCGGGGTCCGGCTGCGCAGCGTGCGACGCCCAAACGTCTGTTTGAGAGTTCGGAATTGTAATTCGATCGACCGGACATACTGCCTCCCAAGGCACAAGCCTTTATCTAGTGAACAACAAGTGAACATACAGACT
>CAZUAH010000410.1:0-12514 GCA_964617665.1 uncultured Pirellulaceae bacterium | reverse complement strand
TCGGGTATTACATCGATTCGCTGACGGTGATCATGTTCTGCATGGTCACGTTGATCGCCTCGTGCATCCACTTCTACGCCATAGGGTACATGCACGAGGAAACGGACGAAGAGGTCACCGACCATGAGGTGACGCGCAAGGATGGATCGCACCTGAAACGTCGCGGACGCAACTCGCGTTTCTTCCAGTACATGTCCCTGTTCTCGTTCAGCATGTTGGGTTTGGTGCTGGCCGGCAATGTGGCCATGGTGTTTGTGTTTTGGGAGTTGGTCGGCATTTGCTCGTACTTCCTGATCGGTTTCTACATCGAGCGTCGTAGTGCTTGTGTCGCAGCCAACAAGGCATTCATCGTCAACCGCGTTGGCGATTTCGGCATGATCATCGGCCTGATGGCCCTGTGGACAGGCGTGGGCACCTTCTCGTTTGGTGACACGGATCAAGAGCTTTTCGAGGCCGATGAAACGCATGCAGCGGCGCTCGACAGCGGAGAACTGCCGGATGAACTCCGCGAAAGCTTTGAGGAGTCGGGAGAACCATTACCCGATTTCGCCCATGTGTCTCGCGAGAAGGCGGGTCATTGGCGTGTGACGGTGGTTGGCGAGGATGTGACTTATCCGATCATCTCCGAAGGCGAAAAGTTGTTAGTCAGCGTGGACCGGCCCGGAGTGTTCTCGCTGGTTCGGTCGCAGAAGAACCATCATGCACTTCAAACGCCGGCCGGGTTGGTCAAGCTGGATTCGCGGGATAAGGTCGCCGAAACAGTCCATCTTGGGCTCAGCGAGGAGAAGACGCGAGAGAAGATTGAGCACGACGTCAACGATTGGCGACAAGACAATAGGTGGGAAAACGAAGGTGGCGCCTGGATTCTCGGCTGGTGGCGCAGTTTCCGCGAGTGGCTTGGCAGCGGAGGTCGTGGATATTGGCTGCTGATCGTCGCAGGCATTGGCATTTTTTGTGGCTGCGTGGGCAAGAGTGCCCAGTTTCCGTTGCATACCTGGTTGCCTGACGCGATGGAAGGGCCGACGCCCGTTTCGGCTCTCGTGCACTCGGCAACGATGGTCGCGGCCGGCGTCTACCTGGTGGGGCGGTTTTTTCCTGTGTTCACGCCCGAAGTGCTGCTAGTGATCGCCATAGCCGGTTGTATCACGCTGTTCATGGCGGCCACCATTGCCATAACGGCCACGGATATCAAACGGGTGTTGGCGTATTCCACGATCAGTCAGCTTGGCTACATGATGCTAGGACTTGGCGTCGGCGGCTGGGTCGCTGGCTTGCTGCACCTGATCACGCACGCGTTTTTCAAGAGCCTCCTGTTTCTCTGTTCGGGCTCGGTAATACACGCAGTGCATACAAACGAGATGCCGGAAATGGGCGGCTTGCGAAAGAAGATGCCCATCACCGCCTACACAATGCTAGTTGGCTGCATGGCGATCGCCGGTATCAGTCTTCCATTCGTCATTGGTTTCAGCGGCTACTACTCCAAAGATCGCATTCTGGAGCAGGCATACGTGTTCATGGGAGCGAACACGTCCTGGCTGCCCAGTGTATTTTTCTACGCGGCAGCCGGCGGCGCGGCCATTACTGCGTTCTACATGTTCCGCCTGTGGTATATGACGTTTGCTGGCAAACCGCGGAATCAGCATCGCTACGACCATGCACACGAGTCGCCAAAGGTGATGACCGTGCCCCTGATCGTCTTGGCGTTCTTTGCGACTACGATTGCTTGGCCATGTTTCGGTTTAGTTGACCTCCTGGAGCAGGCGCGGCCTGCTGGAACAATGGCGGACGCGACAGCCGCGTTGGCAGCCGTCGAGTGGCCGAATGAGCATTTTGCCCACGAGCCGGCGCAACACAATTCGGTCGTTGTACCCGTGACACTGCTGGCGACCATAACGGCGTTGGGAGGAATCGCGCTGGCCACGGTTATGTACTGTTTCGGCGGAATCAGTCCAGCAGACGTGAGACGGCAGTTCGAGGCGATCTACCGATTCTTGTTGAACAAGTGGTGGTTCGACGAGTTGTACGATTTCATTTTCGTTCGTCCAGCTCACGTTATTGCACGCTGGGCGGCGGCTTTCGACCGCAAGTGCATAGACGGTTTGATCGACGGAACGGCGAATACAACGCGAAAATTCGCGGCGATTTTTGAGCGGGCGGCGGATCAAACGATTGTGGATGGTTTTGTGAATTCGCTCGCCCGATGGACGTATGCGGTCGGTGTTTCGCTCCGCGTATTCCAAACTGGCAGGCTGCGACAATATGTGATGTTCATTGTGATCGGGGCGATTGCGATTTTCGTCTTGATTAGTTTTTTCTGGAGTCCTTCCGTGGCGGGTTGAACGCCCCTTAGGAATCAGCACCGATGGGTAATCCTAACATTCTCTTGCTCAGTGCGATTGTCTTTCTACCCGCGTTGGGCGCGATCGTCTTGATGTTCTTCCCGAAGGGAAAAGATGATCTGGTGCGTTACTTCACGCTGGCTATCACGGCGGTGGTGTTTGCGCTGACCGTGCTTGTGTTCCTTACGCCAATGTTTGGCGGCTCGTTCGAATACAAGGGAGACGCGGCAGCTTACATGCAACGCTGGTTCAATGTCTCGTGGATTCCGTCCTTCGACATCGAGTATTTCATGGGAGTGGACGGCATCAGCTTCCCGCTGATTATGCTGACGGCTCTGATCAGCCTCTTGGCGATGGGGGCCAGTTGGTCGGTCAAGAAATACGTGAAGGGCTACTGCATTCTGTTCTTGCTTCTGGAAACCGGCATGATCGGCGTGTTCCTGTCGCTTGACTTTTTCCTGTTCTACGTGTTCTGGGAAGTCATGCTGCTGCCGATGTACTTCCTAATCGGCGTCTGGGGAGGCCCGCGTCGCGAATACGCCGCAATCAAGTTCTTCCTGTATACGTTGCTGGGCAGCGTCTTGATGCTGATCGCTATTCTGATGCTGTACTTCAACAGCGACGTGGTGGCGCTTCACCAACTGTCCCAAGAAGAAGACAGTAACGTCCAGTGGGACAAGCTGCACGTCGGCAAGAAAGTGGAGACCGCTGTCTTTCAGGAGATACTGAGACGGGACGACCCGACCTACGAGCCCCAGCCCGTACACTCATTCAATCTTCTGGCGTTGGCTGCGTTGGGGCGGAATGCGGAGGCCGTTCGAGACATTCAACCCGACGGACCATCGGACGATCCGGGCAAGTACAAGTGCTACTTCGGTCAAAATCTGCAGTGGTGGTGTTTCCTGCTGCTGTTCATTGGCTTCATCATCAAAGTGCCATCCGTTCCGGTCCACACGTGGTTGCCGGATGCTCATGTCGAGGCACCAACTCCGATCTCGATGATTCTGGCGGGCGTCCTGCTAAAGATGGGCGGATACGGGATTATTCGGATCTGTTATCCGATCTGCCCACACGGTGGTTACGACCTGATGTGGTTTGTGTGCATTTTGGGCGTGGTCAGCATGGTGTACGGTGCCTTTGCCGCGATGGCTCAAAAGGACTTCAAGCGGTTGGTCGCGTACAGTTCGGTCAGCCACATGGGCTACGTCGTGCTGGGACTTGGCGTTTGGTCGGCCGGTGCCGGAACGATGTATAACGCGGACTACTGGAATATGGGCGTGAAAGGCGCAATGTTCCAGATGATCGCTCACGGAATCAGCTCGGCTGGCATGTTCTTTATGGTCGGCGTTGTCTACGACCGTGTGCACCACCGCGACTTGAATTCGTTTGGCGCTCTTTTCGCCAAGATGCCCGTATACACGGCCTTGTCGATCGGCATTTTCTTTGCCGGTCTGGGGCTGCCCGGTTTGTGCGGGTTCATTGGCGAAGTACTGGTTGTTCTGTCGGTTTGGAATTTCAGCTATGCCTTGGCGGTCATCTCGGCCTCGGTGGTGATCCTGACGGCCGCCTACATTTTGTGGACGGTCCAACGCGTGTACCTGGGCCACGAGTACAAAGGCGCGCACGAGGAAGCGCTGGTGCCCAGCACCAAGCGAGAGAATACTATTGCCGGCGTTCTGTTTGTGCTGGCGATTCTGTTTGGCGTGTTTCCGCATTTCTTCCTGCTCCGCTACATGGACGGGACGATTGATCGTCAGGTAGATGAATTGGCGGCGTGGACCCAGGATGTGAAAGAAGTGGATTCGGAGGAAGAAGAAGCCGACCAGCCCGATTTGTCGCTTGATGCGGAAGGTAGCGACGAAGTGAGCCTTTCGGGCGAAATCACGCAAGACGAAGCGAACATTCAACTGGCTGGCCGGATCCCGCGTCAGGGGACGGAGGACATAGAACAGGAACGATTGTTGCCGTGAACCTACACGACGTCATAAACCAGTTGATCATTGATACGAAGGGCTCGGCGGAGGCCGGTTTCTCGTGGAACTCCAGTATCGGCGTATTCTTGCCCGAACTGGTGCTGTGTCTGACGATCGTGTTAATGTTGCTGGTTCGGGTCTTCAGCTGGGGGCGGCGTTTGGATGCGTTCATGTTCGCCCTGATCGGATCGGCGGCTGCGCTCTTCTTCGCGGGCGTGAATGCGTCGGTCTCGACCGAATGGCCACGGATGGAGATCTTCACGGGGATGCTGGTCTACGATAGTTTCGCAATCTATATGCGAAGCCTGTTGTTGCTATTCGCCGTCCTGTTCACGATCTTCACGAAACTGTCGGGTATACCGGACCGCGAAGATGGCCCGGACATCTATACGCTAGTGCTGGGCGCCACGTTGGGCATGTGCCTGATGGTGTCGGCAAACCATCTGATGATGGTCTTCATGGCGGTCGAGATGGCCAGCGTGCCGTGTTACGCACTGGCCGGGCTGATGAAGGGGCGCCGTCAGGCCAGCGAGGCGGCTTTGAAGTATGCCGTGTACGGCGCCGGTGCGGCTGGCGTTATGCTGTACGGAATCAGTCTGATCGCCGGCATCACCAATTCGGCACACTTACCGACGATCGCCGCGGAACTGTCCAGTCGGCTGCCGGTCATGAGCGGTGACGAACTGATGGTGCTGGCATTGGGCGGTTTGATGGTGATGGTAGGCTTGGCATTCAAACTCTCGGCCGTTCCGTTCCATTTCTGGTGCCCAGATGTGTTTGAAGGAGCAACTGCCGAGGTGGGCGCGTTTCTGAGCATTGCGTCCAAAGCGGCCGCGCTCGGTCTGTTGGTGCGAGTGGTAATCGGCTTGAGCGTCGTAGTTCCACCCGTCGTCGCGCCGGGGCAACCCATAGCTTCTATCTCCGAGAATCCAGCAGTCGAAGCTAGTACGGGATCCGCCTATTTTGCGGTGACGGACAGTCTGCGGCCTACGTCAGTTGAAGAAGATGATCACGGTGGAACAGCGGTAGGCGATAAGCAATCGGCGGACAAGGGCGCAAGCCTCAAGTCAATTCAATCATTCCTCGGCAAATTGATCGCGCTGCTGGCCGTTATTACCTGCACGTTCGGGAATCTCGCGGCGTATGGTCAGACCAACATCAAACGTCTGTTCGCGTATTCGACGATCGCTCACGCCGGTTACATGATGATGGCCATCCCGCCCATGTTGGCGATGGCACAATCAAGTCCGGATTTGGCCGAGAAAGCCGTTGCAGCACTTGCAATTTACATCGCAGTCTACATGTTCATGAACCTCGGTGCATTCTCCGTGGTGGCGTTTTTGCGGAACGAGACTCGGAGCGAAGAAATCGCGGACTACGGGGGCTTGATTCGGCGTTGTCCGTTTGTGGTGATCTGTTTCGCCATCATCCTTTTCGCTCTGGTCGGATTACCACCGCTTTCGGGATTTATCGGCAAGTTCGCTGTTTTTGCCGCGTTGGTAGAAGGTTACAAGGAGACCTCCCAATTCCACCTGATCGTACTGTTGGTGATCGGTGGCTTGAACACGGCGATAAGCCTGTTCTATTACCTCCGCGTAGTGAAAGTAATGACGATGGAGCCCGAACCGGAAGCACGGCCACCAGTGACGTTGCCGTTCCTTTCTCTTCGAGGGATGTATCTCTGTGCGATTACCTTACCGACGCTTGCGTTGATTCCCTGGTGGGACGTTTTGGGTGAGATGGCTTTGGACGCGGCGCGGCAGTTGTTGGGCTAACATATGAACTCGGTGGACACAAACGCTGTACTGAATCGCTTGCGGGTCATCCACAATCGATCCCTACCGACGTATCTCAGTTACGCGGTGCCGTGGTCGCACGCGGGTGACGAGGCGGCCACGGAGACATTGGCTCAGATCGCCAACGACCACAGGACGATGGTCGAGCGGTTGGGCGAGTTGATTCTTGAGAATGGCGGAGTCACGGAGCCCGGCAGCTTCCCAATAGCGTTCACATCGCTCCACTTCCTGTCCCTTGATTTCCTCGTGCAGAAGTTGATCGAGACGCAACAGAATCTGATCCAACAGATGGAAGACTGCGTCCGCCAGCTTCATTTGGCTCCCTCATCACAGGCGGTGGCGCAGGAGGCCCTGGGCGAGGCCAGAGGGCACCTTGAATCACTGAAGGAGTTGGTGGCGAACGACACGGCGGTGCCCGAGTCGCAGGCCTGACGCAGTCGGCGTCGTGTGGCCTAGCAGGGACGCCGGCCCAAGGCATATTCTCCGACCCGGTAGAATCGCCCGCAGCTTGTTTCGCGTCAACTGGTGAGCTTGTACTGTACCTGTTCTCCCGTCATTCGTCAGACTGTGTCCCGGCCGTCTCCGGATCCTTCGATGCGCCGCCCGCGGCTCGCTGAGACTCGGCGCGGCGTTTGACGAGTTCTGCGTCGTCTGGAGCGTACGTGAGCGCTTCGTCCAGCAGTTCGACGGCCGTCTCGTGAAGCTCCAACTGCTGCTGGATGCGTGCCAAATCGCTGAATTTCTGTGCAAGCATGCGGTCAAGCTCGCGATCAAACGCATTGACGTCGCTGGCACCCCTAGCCAATTCGAGCATGTCCGGTGTGAACATATAGAGTTGCTGGCTTGCTACACGAGCGATCTCCGGCCACAGAATCTTGGCCGCTTTCGGGTTGTCCTCCGTCCATTTCTTCCAATAGAAGTCTCCGCCCTGGTTCTTGATGTCCAAGTAGGAACAGAGGATTGCCGCGTCACCTTGGGCGATGACCATTTGGGCTCGCGCCGTGAAGACCAGGTCCCACTGCAGTTCGCCGGTCTTCTTCACCGGCACGTATTTCTTTGTGCGCAGATAATTCTCCAAATCGCTCGTCGTGTCCTTTCGATCGATTGGCCAAACCTGGAGTTGGATCAACGGGATTTGGTAGTAGTAGAACGATCGGCGTGAAAAGGCGTCTGGCGAGAACTCCTCGCCGCTGATGAAACCGAAGAGACATGTGGCGAAGAAGATGACAATCAACAGACCAAATGTCCCCAGGACGCCAAAGAGGATCCCGTAGAGCCAGCGGGCCCGTTTGCTTCGCCCCGAATTGTTTGCGCCTTGGCTCATGGCAGGATTCCGTTGGTCGGATTAGTGTCCAGTACTATTTTTGCTGGCGGACTCGGAAGTGGCAACCGGCCGATCCACGTCTTTGCTGGATCTGTCCATGGTGATAAGATCGGGGTTATTCGGCGGGATGACGATGCCGTATCCTATTGCGTCGTGGAAAAAGTCCACGCAAATTGCAGTTTTCGAGTAATTCTAGCCGGCAGCCTCTTCCATGCGTTTTCGTCCGCGTTCAACAGCCCGGCAGTTGAAGAGCGTCGCGTATCGGTATTCTAACTGTCTCTGCGATGCACCGAAGGGTATGCGCAGCGTGTTGTTGCATGCGGTCGCTCGCAGCACTGATCCGGGGCAGGAGGCGACCGGCCCCAATGTTCGCGATCACCGAATGCAGCGGCTGGAGTCCGTGCTGTTCCTGGCTCGCGAGCCGTTGACTAGCCGTAAGCTCAGTCAATATGCCAATCTTGCCGACGGGACAGAATCGCGTACATTGATACGTAGGTTGAACGAACTGTACGACAAATCCGGCCGAGCTTTTCGAGTGGAGCGTGTCGCGGGCGGTTATCAAATGCTGACGCGGTCCCGGTTCGCCAGTTGGATTCGCCGCCTGGAACACATCCCTCGCGAGACACGGCTATCCGCTCCGGCGATGGAGACCCTTGCCGTGGTTGCGTATCGTCAACCCGTGCTGCGGGCTGACGTTGAAGCCATACGAGGCGTAGGCTGTGGCGAAGTCCTTCGGCAGCTGATGGAGCGAAATCTGGTGCGCATCGGAGGAAGAAGTGACGAGTTGGGGAGGCCATACCTCTACACTACTACCAAGCAATTCCTACGTACTTTTGGATTGGAGAATCTAGATGGCTTGCCTCGCGTGGCGGCCATCAGAGAGGATGGCGAGCAGCAGAGGGAGTTGCCGATCGATCATCAAATGGGTCTGCAAGACTCATCAGACAACGGCAATACTGAAACCACGCTAGAAGACGGGGAGGAATCGAAAATGCCAGTCTCCACACGGTCCGATGTGGCAGTGGACGAACAACAGGATCGTGCCCTCTTGGACCAACTCGTAGCGCCTCAACTGGCCAGTACCTTCGGCGATGACGACGACTTCGGGGAAATCTATGACGACGAGGACGAAGACGAGTACGATGACGAGGAAGAAGGGGACTTCCAGACCGAATGGGAAGAAGTGGAAGACGACGATGCCGACTGGGAAGACGACGACGACTGGGGCTACGACGATGATGACGAAGACGAGGAGTTGGACTGAGTGCCTGTTGGCAGAAGGCGAATCCCCAACTCGTCCAGTTGTTTTCGGTCGACTTGACCCGGGGCGTCCGTCATCATATCGGTAGCACGTTGTGTCTTGGGAAACGCGATACAATCTCGGATGCTGTCCAGGCCACCGAACAACATGACAACGCGATCAATGCCTAGAGCGATTCCAGCATGTGGGGGCGCACCGTACTGCAACGCATCCAACAAGAAACCAAACCTTTCCCTGGCCGTGTCGGAGTCGATTCCCAGAAGATCGAATACCTTCTGTTGCAGCGTGCTATCATGGATACGCACAGTACCACCACCAGCCTCTGATCCGTTGATAACAAGATCGTAAGCCTGGGCGCGACATTTGCCTGGCGATTCTTGCAGTAGCTCCATATCCTGATTTCTGGGGGCGGTGAACGGGTGGTGCATAGCGATCCAGCGGTCTTCCTCGTCGCCCCATTCGAACATGGGAAACTCGACGACCCACGAGAAGTTCATGTCGCGGGGATCGTACAGTTTCAGCTCGGCGCCTAGGCGCTTTCGGAGACCCGCCAATGCCTTGCAACTCACCTCCCATGTGTCTGCGATGAACATCAACAGGTCGCCCGGTTCCGCGTCCATCCGTGCGGCGAACTGGCCCAAGAGATCATCGCTGAAGTTCTTCGAAATGGGCGACCAGAGTCGACCATCTTCTTCTACGCGGAACCAAGCCATTCCTTTGGCGCCGAAATCCTGTATCACGTAGTCGGTCAACTCGTCAATTCGTTTGCGTGAAAAATCCGGTGCCGCCCCTTTCGCGTTTATGCCGCGCACTCGTCCACCCGATTCGGCCGGTTTGCGAAACACGCGGAATTCGGCCTGTGCCGCTAGATCCGTACAGTCGGTCAACTCCATACCGAAACGCAGGTCGGGCGCGTCGTGTCCGTATCGCTCCATCGCTTCGTCGTAGGTCATGCGTGGAAGCGGAGTGGGCACGTCGAGATCGAGGATTTTTTTGGCCAAGCGCACCACGAGCCCGTCGATCATGCCGATAACGTCCTCGGCATCGACAAAGGACATCTCCAAGTCCAACTGTGTGAACTCAGGCTGCCGGTCAGCTCGCAGGTCCTCGTCACGAAAGCACCGGGCGACTTGCACGTATCGGTCATAGCCGGCAACCATCAAGATCTGTTTGTACAGCTGCGGTGATTGCGGCAGTGCGTAGAACGCGCCGTTGGAGACGCGGCTGGGCACCAGGTAGTCCCGGGCACCTTCCGGCGTGCTGCGACCGAGGATAGGTGTTTCAACGTCAATGAAGTCGTTTTCCGCGAAGTAATCTCGCATCGTCTTGATGATGCGGCTGCGCAGTAGCAGCGTTTCTTTCATCTGCGGCCGGCGCAAATCAAGATAACGGTGCTTCAGTCGCAAGTCTTCGCCTGGCAGTTCCTGCTGGCCGGGCGTAAAGGGCGGCGTCTCGCTCTTGTTCAGCAATTCCAGCTCGGCAATACGAACCTCGATCTCTCCTGTGTCCAGCTTAGGGTTGGTCGTACCCTCGGGGCGGCGAGCCACCTTGCCCTTCGCGCGGATCACGTCTTCGGATCGCAGCCGACCTGCCTGGGCCACCACCTCCTGTCCGCTTTCTGGGCTGGCCACGACCTGGGTTTTGCCATACCGATCGCGCAGATCGACGAAAACGGCACCACCATGGTCACGAGTGGTGTCCACCCAACCGCAGAGGGTAATTTCCTGGCCGATGTTTTCGGCTCGTAACTGACCGCACGTATGAGTTCTCAACAAAGCAGGTATCCTAATATCTGGAGAATTGCATAAGAGAGACGGCGAGACGACTATTCTAGAAGGAGAACGCCGTTGCGCGAAGGTTCGATGGTGGCACTCAATGGGGAACTAGCTGGGTTTTGCGACTTGCTCGAAACGACCGAAAATCATCCGTCCAGCGCTGGTCTGCAGCACGCTGGTAACCGCTATGACAACGATCTTGCCGATGTGATCGCGGCCGTTTTCAATGACAATCATGGTGCCATCATCCAGATATCCTACGCCTTGTGCATGCTCTTCGCCCGCCTTGACGACTTTGACCTCGACTCTTTCGCCGGGAAGGAACACCGGTTTAAGCGAATTGGCAATGTCATTCAGGTTGATGACTTGAACGTTTTGCAATCGAGCGATCTTGTTCAGGTTGTAGTCCCCCGTGACGATCTTGCCCTCCAGGTGCTTGGCCAGCAGTACCAACTTCATGTCGACCGGCTGGTCCGCCATGTCGGGGTATTCCCGATCGTAGATCTTCAACTCAACTTCTTTGTTGTTCCGAAGCCGATTGAGAATGTCCAATCCCCGACGACCGCGAGCACGGCGCATCTTATCGCTACTGTCTGCAATGGTCTGCAACTCGGCGAGGATGAACCGCGGCATGATCAACTGGTTGTCCAGGATGTTCGTTTCGACCACGTCGGCAACTCGTCCGTCGATGACCACGCTGGTATCCAGTAGATACGGTTTCAGCCCTTTGACCTCCTTGGCAAATTCGATATAGGGAATGACGAAGCGAAAATCGTCCTTGGTCTGTAGGATCAGGCTTACGCAGATGTAACACAGCAGAATTCCCAGCACGAGTTGGACACTGCCCAAGTGTTGGAAGTCTGCAGGTACCAATGGCGTTAACGCGATGCCAATTACGTAAGTCAAGAGAATCCCAACGAGCACGCCGAAATAGGCCGCAGAGATCGTGTCCAATCGCTTCCGCCGTACGAGGATATCGATGACGATCGCGACTAGTGCAAGAAGGATAACACCGACAAAAACGCCTGTCTTGTAATTGACCTCAACGTCGTCGTCGCGAACGATCAAGACTGCGGAACCGATCGCTACGATAAGAAAAAGGCAGCGCAGAATAATGAGAGCCATGATGCCAGCCTCGGCCAATGTCCCGCGGCGGTCCGCAACAGCAGCCGCCCAATATAAATCCCCGCCGATATGTTTATATTATGACGTACAAAGAGTATAGCACTTTGCCCCCGTCAAGGGCTACCCCACGCAGGAAAGCTGCCATCTGTCTGTGCGACACGAAAAAAGGGGCGAAACGTGGTTGGCCACGTTTCGCCCCTTCGGGAGCTTCTCAGCAACACTACGTACTGTCATTGTTCAGCATCCCGACACTAGTCGAGAGCCGGGATGCTGAGAATCGATTGCTTGTCTTGGCACGCAAATGGCGTGCAGTTCGCGGAGCTGCCGACTAACGGGCAGCAAGTTGAACTACGTCGCTATTGGCGAATTGCGATACGATTCGCTGAACGTACTGCTGATCCGCATCGCTCAAGCGACGCATTGGAACGGTCGATGTTCGGCCGGTGTCTTTCAGTAGCTGAACTTGGCCATCCATCACCACAGCCAAGCGGGCTTGGATTTTGTAGTTACCCGTGTTGTCAACCCACTGACGCATTGGCAGTTCGCGGGGCGACGTCGCACCGAAGGGATCCGCCGGGGCGGCCTTTGCTGGTGGCGTGCCGAAAAGGTCTTCCACAGCGTCCTTTGCGGGCTCTGCCTTGGGCTCGGCGGCCGGCTTCGCCGGCTCGGCTTTCGGCAGATCACCGAACAGGTCCTCGATTGGATCCGACTTGGCGGGCTCTGTCTTGGCCTTCTCGGCAGGCTCTTCCGCGGGTTTCTTCGGGAGATCACCGAACAGGTCTTCAATTGGGTCGGTGGCGGGTTTCTCCGCTGGCTTTACCTCGGGTTCGGCGGGAGCAGCAGGCTCCATCGGCTCGACGGGAGCTGGCTCGACGGGAGCTGGCTCGACGGGAGCTGGCTCGACGGGAGCTGGCTCGACGG
>CAZUAH010000409.1:0-12618 GCA_964617665.1 uncultured Pirellulaceae bacterium | reverse complement strand
GATCAGCGGACGGCCGTGCCGCTGAAGGTCTTCGATGTGACGCGTCAATCCATCTGCCGGGCCGTAGTCGTGGAACGTGATCACGTCGCTGTTGGCAAGGATCACGTTGTTTAGCAAGGCATTGCCGTTCCATTGGGCGACGGTCAATGGTTGCATAGGGTCGACGTCGCGTGCCCAGCGGAACACTCTTTCGCTCAGCGGAATGGACACATTGCCCAAGCCACCGTTGGTCGGTTCGTTGTACAGGTCCCAAACCCAAACGCGGGAATCGTCCTTGAAAGCGCCGACAACGTCTTTGACGTATGTCTCCAACCGCGGCCAAGCGGTGGGATCGCGGACCATGTCATGCCCTGGGCTGGGCGTCCAACCGTTGGCGTACCATCCTTCGAGAACTTCCGACTGTTCGCCGTAGGTGGGATTCTTGAGCTTCTCGTCGGAGCCGAAGGCACAGTCGTCGAACAGGGAGAACATGACCCGCAACCCGCGCTTGTCGCAGATCGAAACAAACGCCTGCAGCCGCTTCTTGAACGCCTCTGGGTCGTGCTCCCATACCACGAACGGCAAGACAACGCGCAGACAATTGAAACCGGCGTCCTCGGCCAAGGACAATTCTCGGTCGATGAGTTGGGCGTCGAAGTTGTACGGCATCCACATTTCGGTGTAACTGATGGCGCAGGCAGGTATGTAATTGAAACCGCAGGGCCAGGGTTGTTCGTTGTACCACTGCCATGCTCTTTCCTTCGACCAGCGGCGGCCCTTCGGTTGGCGACGGAGGTCTTCACTGTACTGCCGTAATAACTCGAACTCTTTGGCGTCGTACGGCTTACCGTCGGCGTGGAACACGTCGTGCTGCCAGGCTTTCGGCATCGGGTCGCCCTGTTTCGAGCCCCATGGCATGAATGTCTGCGTCCGGCCGGCCACCAACCCCCAATGGTAGCTGCCGATCCGGTCGTCGGCGAAGATCGGGAGGATCGTCTCAAACGTGTTTCCCGACTGGCGGTGCAACCATTCCGTGCATAGGACCGGCCGGTTGTACGCGCGGCAGATCTGGCTCTTGGCGACAACGCCCGCAGGGTTTTCGTATCCGTGGAACGAGACCACGTCGGACATCTCCATCAGGGCTCTCGACATGCGACCGTCGAAGTTGGTCCATGCGCCGGTGGTTAGCGGCTGAGTGGGTTTCGCCTCGCGTGCCCAGCGAAACGCAGCGGCTGCCAGCGGCAGACTCTTCTCGCCCATTCCCGAGTTGCCCGGTTCGTTGTACAGGTCCCAGATCAACACGCGGCGGTCGTTGCCGAATCGACCGACCAGATCCTTGATGTATCGTTCCAAGTCGGGCCATGTTTCACGATCGGCCACCCGTTTCAATCCTGGGCTGGGGACCCAGCCGCTGTTATGCACTCCCGGCACGGGCTCGTCTTGCTTGTCCAGGTAGGGCTCGCGACCGGCGAAGGCACAATCGCAGAACGGCATAAGCATCACGCGCACGCCATGCTTGTCGGCAATTGAGAGGAACTGGTCGATGCGCTGCTTCAAGCCATCGGGATCGTTCTTCCAGACAAGATACTGCACGAAAACTCGCAGACTGTTATAGCCGGCCTTCTCAGCCCAACCGAGTTCCTCGTCTATCGTGTTCGGATCGAAGGTCTCCTTCTGCCACATTTCGGTCATATTCACAGCCGTCCGCGGCAAGTAGTTGCAACCGACAATCGGCCCGACCTCGGCATACCATTCCCATGCCTTTTCTTCCGGCCAGCGGGCGTCGCGGAGGTTCTGTAACTCGGCCGGATCCATCGGCTTCGCCGCCTCGGCCAGTTTCTGAGACGGGTCTAGCACAAGCCCCACGTCGATGTATTGTCCTCCGCCGGTTTGCCGGACGTGGACGGCGACGATGTTCTTGCCTGGCTTCAGGATCGGCCTGAGTTCTTTCGTCACATCGTACGCGGTCCACTTCGTGTTGTAGCCCTCGATCGCGAAGACCAGGGTACGACCCACGTACACCTCGGTATCCTCATCGTGCCGAACGATGATGCCGGCCGAAGTGAACTCCAACGGGGCGGGCACGTCGATCGTCTTGCGGAGCCAGATGTCGGGCGTCTTCCAAGGTGTGCCGATGGCGGCTGGCGGCGTGGCATGATCGGTGACGCCGAATCCCGCGTTGCCCGCCGACCATTTGCTGTCGTCGAAATCGCCGTTGGTCCAGTCGGCGGCCGGCTTGTCCGTCGTGTATCGCCAAGTCGCGCTGGAGTCGGTGGCGCTGGGGATCAGAACTTGGGGCTCGGCCGCGGACAGTGAGTTGACGAAAAGGATGAGGAGTGCGTGTACGGAAAGACGGCGAAAGACGGATATGCTCATGGTGGTCCTCCAGTGGTCGGGGCGAATGCGTCGCCCAATTATGAGCCGCGGATGACCTGCGATCAATCATTGCGGGTGCAGACAACGACAAAACGCGAAATGGGCTGCAGGATGAGAAGCCGCCGAGTCCCTCTTGGGCAGGCGAATAGCCGCATGTTCGCCGTGGCGATTGCCCTGAATAATACATTCGATCAAATCAGTCTGATGTCTCCGGCTGCTCTCCAAGGTCGTCTTGGTCGACAGAAGTCAACTTTAGAACGAAATCGACGTACTCTCGTTCGTGCGGGGGAATCCGACCTGTAATACGAAGTCTCGTACGTTTTTGTTAGCCAACTCGGAGTGCGGCGGCCGGTGCACGAACTACCGCCGCTCGGAGGATGCGACCAACTCTGTGGCCAGAATCGGCGTTCGGTCTCCTATCGTCGACTGAACTTCAGATTGCGCGAGTCCGCAGTCTTAAGTACCCGATGGTTTCCCATTGACCGCACGCACTGCGTTAACCCACTCGGCTTCGATCATGGATTCCAGCCGCTTGCTCCTGACCATTTGCGCTTTTTCGATCGCTCGGAATGCCCGATGGCATAGCCGGATGTTCTTTGCAGCGTGTTCACGCAGTTGGGAGACGCTGTCGAAGCCGAACTCGGCTGGAAGATTGACGAGTGGCTCCAACAGGTTGACAGAAGCCTCGTGAGCCGTCTTATATTTGACGCCGCGAAGCGACACCGATTTCTTCGATTTGCGATTGGTCAACTGCAAATGTTTGACAATCTCTCCTGTACAAATCGTGTTCCATTTGCGCCAGATTCCGCTTATCCAGTTCAGATAATCTCGGAGAGATCGGGCAGCAGAGCCAGCGTCGCCGCTTTGAATGCCGGACTGGGCTCGGCCCAGGGATCTTACCTTGAGTGCACCCCCAACGGCCGCCACACAACTGAGTGAAAGATCCTTGAATTCCAGCAGTTCATCTTCATCAACGCTATTCGCCACGTACCATCCTTTCCGCCCGTTGGACCGAAGTCCATTCTTACTGCAGGCGTCGGTTCCTGCATTCTAACCCGGATATTTCGCGCCCCCTGGGAATTGCGTGACAGACTGTCGTAGCCACGTTCGCCAGAACGTGATCGTAAACCCTGGTGACGTCCCACGTTCTGGCGAACGTGGCTACAAACGGATGAAATGTCCGGGCTAAGGGTGTTGGATTCTAACCAGAGCCAACCGCTCGATTTGGAATCGAACGGGCATAGCCCATATAGTTCAGATCCTCTAGATCGCACTTTGTTACATAAAGGGAATTACGTCAACCGAAGTGCGAGTCCTTTTGCCTGTTTTGCCGACCGATATGGTATGACGCTGGCAAAAGGGGAGCTTTTGTTAAACCGATGTGTATCTGGAAAGATCTGACGTGTCTCCGGCGCGCTGAGCACATGCTCGCTTGTGCCCTCTACGCGGCAATGGGCGGGTCGCAACGTCTAACATGATCCCAGTCGGCGCCCAGTGGTTCTGCTGGTCCTGCGTGGTTTGTCCGGTTAGAATCGGCCTGCCCGTAATTTGGAAGGCATGTCACTGGGTTGGAGCAATCATTCAGCGGGCAGTTGAGGCTGGCTTTATGAGCACGCATGCTGGGATGTCCCATGTCGAGCGATTTCGGGCGGTCATGAATTTTCAGCCTGTCGACCGATTGCCTCGATGGGAGTGGGCGATGTGGTGGGACGAGACGATTGAACAATGGCGGCGGCAAGGCCTGCCCCAAGATCTGGAGTCGGTATTCGACATTGCCGCATACTTCGACCTGGACCCTTATCAGCAGTTCTGGTTTTCGACTACCGACGCAACGATCGAAGCGGTTCAGCATCACGTGGAAGGGATCGTCTCGGATATGGACGATTACCTGAAATGGCGACCGAAGTTCTTTCCGGACCACGCCGATGCAATCGAGTCCATGGCCGTCTGGGCCGATCGACAGGCCCGTGGCGACGTGGTCGTTTGGCTTACGTTGGAAGGCTATTTCTGGTTTCCGCGTACACTGATGGGATTCACGAAGATCAGCTTGGCATTCTATGACCAGCCAGAGTTGCTTCATCAAGTCAACCAGGATTTGACCGATTTCAACCTGCGGATTCTCGATCAGGTCGAAAAGGTCTGTGTCCCCACGTTCGCCACGATCGCCGAGGACATGTCGTACAACAACGGCCCGATGATCTCCGAACAGCACTTCGACGAGTTCATCGCTCCGTACTACCGCCAAATTGTCCCACGTTTGCTTGACAAAGGCGTTGTCCCCATCGTGGATACGGACGGAGACGTGTCCATGATGGTGCCGTGGTTGCTGCGCGAGGGCATCAAGGGTGTCTTGCCGCTGGAACATCAGGCAGGAGTCGACGGTATGGCGATCCGCCAGGAAAATCCCGATGTCTGCATGGTCGGACATTTCGACAAGATGGTGATGGACAAGGGTGAGCAAGCGATTCGCGACGAGTTCGAGCGATTGATGCCGTTGATGAAATCCGGCGGCTTCATACCCAGCGTCGACCACCAAACACCGCCACACGTAACGATCGACCAGTACCAACTCTACAGGCGACTGCTGGACGAATACACGGCTGCGGCCGCAGGATAGGGAGGGCGAATCTCCTGCTGAGCCGTGTTCTCGACCAGGCTGCGGCTCGGCAGGAGCCTCGCCCTCCCTTCTCTGGAAGTACCTATCCGCTGGGCCCGATGAACGGCGGAATACGACAGCAGAGTTGCAGGGCAATTCCCCACGGATCTCGCATCATCAGCAAGACTGACCCGCTGTCGGTGCGCACCTCTTCGATGAACGCACCCCCGGCTTCCATTACCTCGGATTTCGTTCCGTCAAGTTCGTCGACAGCCACGGCCAAGTGAAACACCAAAGGATCACTGTGGCACACGTTCGTCATTGGAGCCTTTTGATTGCGATACAATTCCCAGAAGACTCTGCCATTTGCATCCGCAAGGAAGACTGTGTGAGGCTCGGCATCCATCTTCAATATGATTTGGCAGCCAAACGTACGGACGTACCAATCGGCAATTTCGTGCGGTTGCTCGACATTCAACGCAAAGTGTTCAAATTGAATCATGGGCTCTTGTTCCCCGTAATCTTGTTTCCATCGGAGTCTGCTGCTGTTACAGTACTGTCTGCGGAACCGCCGTCAACTGATGGTATCAGGGCCGGATCGCGCGATCGAACCGAAGACAAGCTCAACTGCCCACCAATTCACTCTTGCTAGTTTGAAAGGAACCGCTCATGACCACGCCCCCACCAGCCACCCGCCGTCGATTCCTGGAAACAAGTCTTGCCGCCGGAATCGCGGCGCCGTATGTGCTACCGACTACCGCGTTTGGCAATGCCGAGCAACCACCGCCCAGCGAACGAATCAATCTGGGGATCGTCGGTACTGGCGGAATGGGATACGGCAACCTGCGAAACTGCGCACGTCATCCGGATGTCGTGGTGACAGCCGTGTGCGACGTATGGCGACAACGTCGTGATCGGATTGTCGAGCAGTTCAAAGACACTGCCAAAGGGCACAACGACTATCAGGAGCTGCTGGCGCGCGAGGACGTGGACGCGGTGATCATCGCGACCCCACCGCACTGGCACGCATTGATCGCGATCCAGGCGGCCGAAGCGGGCAAGGACATCTACTTGCAGAAGCCCATGACCTTGTATCCCGCCGAGACGCTGGCTGTGCGGAACGCCGTGAATAAGCACAAACGCATCAGCCAGATCGGCACGCAGATCCATGCCGGGGCGAACTACCGTCGCGTCGTCGAATGGATCCGCTCGGGCAGACTGGGACCTGTAAGCGTGGCTCGGACGTTCAATGTGATGAACCAGGGCCCGGACGGCCTGGGGTTCGCGCCGAAGCAAGACGCGCCGGAGGGCTTGGACTGGAATATGTGGCTGGGGCCGGGACCCGAGCGGCCGTACAACTCGATCTTGGCGGCAAACAGCTACAACCACTGCTCGTTCTGGGACTACTCGGGTGGCTGGACGCCCGGTATGGCCCCGCACATTATCGACTTGCCGATCTGGGCCTTGGATCTTGGCGTACCGCTGGTGACCAGTTGCTCTGGTGGACGCTATGTGACCAAAGACGACGGGGACGCGCCGGACACGCAAGAGATCCTGTGGCAGTATCCCAACACGACAATGACGTGGATGATGAGCACCTGCAATAGCTTCGCTTTCGACTTCGGCCGCGGCACGCCGGCGCGTCGCCTAGGCATCTACTTCCACGCATTGCGAGGCACGCTGTTTACTAACTATGGCAAGTACGAGATTGTACCTGAGGGCAAGCTATTGGAGGACGACACGCCTCCCGAACAGTCGATCCCGCCTTCGCCAGGTCACGAGCGTGAATGGCTGGATTGCATCAAGACGCGCGAGCAGCCAAGTTGCAGCGTGAACTATCACTACAAAGTGGACCTTGCCCTGACCTTGGGCAACCTGTCCTACAAACTTGGCCGATCCATACGATTTGATCCCGAGACAGAAAAGATCACCGGGGACGACGCAGCGGCCGCTGCAGCCGTGCCCGAGTATCGTGCCCCATGGAAGTTCCCGGTGGAGTACGTGGAGAAGGCTTGAGAACTGAACAAGGGGCAAAACCATGTGGAAGCCGACCGCGGTTCTCGGTCGCGCGGTGGTAGCCGTCTTGGCTCTGCCGGTTGCGGCCGTGTTGGCCGAGCCGTTCAGTGTCGAGCTGAATGTGCAGGAAACAAAGGGCGTCGCCAGAGTCGCCGAACCGATCTCAGGCGGCGTTCCGCTACCAAAGGGGCTCTTGGGAAAAGACCAGCCGTTTTCGCTTGTTCGGGCCGACGGTGCGGAGATTCCTTGTCAAGTCTCGCCGCTGGTGGTCGAGACCGACGGCACATTGCGATGGGTGCTAGTGGACTTCCAGGATGATGTGGGCGGTCGCGCTGTGAATCGGTACACGTTGCGGGCGGCCAAGGCGAAAGTTCAGCCTACCGTGCCACTGAAGATCACTGACGATGCCCAGAATGTCGCTGTCGATACAGGCAAGATCGCGTTCAACGTGAGCAAGTCAGCCCCGTTCGGACTCTTCAGCTCCGTTACTGCTTGCGGCAAGCCTGTCATCAACGGCGGCGCGGTCAGTTACGTCCAGATGCAGGGCCGCAGCGGCTGGGACGACGAATCGAGGTGGCAACCGAGACGCTTCGTGGCGGGGCCGCCCGATTCCGTCAAGGTCCGCTACGCCGGCCCCCTTCGCGTCACAATCGAGGTGGCTGGTCGATTTGGCGACGATCCGTTACACGCGAGCTACAAGGCATGGATTACCGCGTGGGTCGGCAGTAGTCGCGTGTGGGTCAAATACAAACTGTGTAATTCCAACGAGGAACAGTACACCGCGATCCTCGTTGGGGGATCGTCGATCGAACTCAGACTTGCCTCGCGTCCCGAGAACATGTTGCTTGGTGCAAATGAACCGCTGACCGCAGGCAGCGCGGGGTGGCTACACCAGGGGCTTTATCTGCATGATACGTATCAGAACATCCCCGGTGCAGTCAGGGCGGGCAGCGGCGAGCGTGTGCTGTGGACCGGCGATGGACCAGTCGACCGGCCGCAAGGCTGGATCGCAACGAATGGCGCCAATTCGGTCTTCGTTTGCGATCGGCTATTCGCTTCGAATGCTGCACGGCGGTTGTCGGTCGCGGATGGCAAGCTGGTTCTCGAAGGAATCTCCGAACGATTCCGGGGGCCGAAGGACCAGAAATTCAACGTCGATCGCCGAGTGGGCGAACCGTGGAAGTCCGACGGATTCTGGCTGTACGATTGCTCGCATCATTCGTCAGAGTATCTCTTCGACTTCGCCGTTCCGGCGGAGACCGCCGAACTCGAAGATTTAGCTAAGGTTGCGGACGGTCGCCTCTGGGCCCTTGCGCCGGGCGAATACTACAGCCAATGCGACGTGCTCGGTAGCGGCCACTTCGCAACGCTGGAAGAAGAACAGATCGCGTATCGCAAATGGGGCTGGACCTACTCGGACAAACAACTTCCGCGGGCGCCAGAACCAGGGTCCGGAGCGTTCGTGGCTGGCGAGGATAATCACTACGAGAGTGAGGCAGACAGTGTGCAAGGGCTGTTGCTGATGTACCTGCGCACTGGCGAACGCGGTTGGTTCGATTTGGCCGAGGCGTGGGCGCGTTATCACATGGATCTTCAAACCTGGCGGACCGATGGCTGGGCGTGGAAAGATGGCGGTATTTGGTTTCCCACCGGCGGCCCGCAAGGTAACCGACCGGTACGCGAGCAATGGAACTTCCAGTGGGGGCCACCGTGGGGAAATCGCAAAGGAAATCCGGACTGCTCTGACCTGCAACGTCAATCCTTGTCCAAGAGCTGCTACTGTCATTTCTACGGATCCGGTTTGGCCGACTACTACTGCCTAACGGGCGACTCGGACGCCTTGTCGGCTGCGATCGACAACGTGGAACAGAAAGACGACGAATTCCGCCATTTCAAAGACTTCAAACCAGGCGAATCGGCCGTGGGCTCCATTCGCGGATTTGGACGCGGTTTCGAGGTGATCATGCGTGTGCTGCAGGCTGATCCTCAAAACGAGCACATCCACGATCTGGCTCACTTGTGCGCTCGAACCCTTTGGGGAAGCCCCCTGCTGGACGAGCGTGGGTTTCACTGCAGCCGAATCGGCGGCGGTTTCGGCGGGATGAACGCCAAACTTCTTTCGCCGCCAATCAAGAAGTGGATGGACAGCCGCGGTATCACGTTCACCGCGGAAGGCGACACGGTCGATCGTCTGAACAAAGGCGATAAGAGTTGGCCGGTGCGTGGGATGGGAGGCACGTGGCAGCACATTTACATCCAGAACGGTGCCGATCTGTACGCGCGCTACTTTGATGACGAGGACATGCGGGATTTCGTCATTGCGTTTGCGAAAATGACCGAACGATACATGCTCAGCCCCAAATGCCATCAGACGTGGTACTACACGTACTTCGACGTACCCGACCTGGGAATGGTCTTTGATCCATGGGCGTTTGAACACACAGACACCAAAGACGGCGTGGGTTGCGTCCACTCGGGTTGGTACACGCGGTTCTACCCCGATGCCTGCGCGAAGGGCTACTCGTTGACGGGCGAATTATCGCTGTTGAAAAGAGGACGCGAATTCTGGTACTACGGCTCTAAACGCGAGTACCGCACGAAAGCTCCGAGCGGTGGCTCGAACGGAGTGAATCGATTCGCAGACCACACCCCGCCAAAGGAAGACACCGTCTTGGAGGTGTCACGACTGTTCTACCACGAAGCACATCCGCGTGAGGACCAGCAGCCTCCGGCGGCCGTGACCGACTTGCGGGCACTTCTGCGTGGCGATGGCAAAGCGGAGGCAACATTCACCGCGCCGGCGGACGCAGGCGGTGGACGCGTTGCGCGATACCAAGCCAAGGCAGCTACATTTCCAATTGTTAACTACGAACAGTGGGAGTTCGCACGTGACAACGGCACGAAGCAGAATTGGTGGCGTGCCGTGAATCTGAAAGGCGAGTCGAGCCCAGGTAAACCAGGAGCCAAAGAACGAATCAAGGTCACCGGTGTCCCAGACGGGGAGCGAGTCTACTTTGCCGTGCGCGCCTTCGACGATAGCGGCAATCGAAGCGATGTCAGCAATGTCGCAGTTGCCCTGCAGTAGGATCGCCGACGAAACGATGTAGGGTCCCTGCCATCAGCGATCTGGTCAATCGTCGCGTGGTCGCCGCGACACTCGAACACAAAGTTACCACCGAATGCGCGATTGAAGGCCGCTGATATGGCACGTCAACGATCTTTTGCGTCGGGGCGCCGAACGACGCGGTCGAGGATCGCGGCCATCTGCTTCATGCACTCGTCAGTTGTTCCCATGTCTCGCCAGAACGCGATTGCGTACTTGCCGCGTTGCCATGCCTTGAAACATCTGTGGTTCTTAGCTGCGTTCTTGTACGCCTCCCTCGCTACCTTCGTGCTAGTGAAAGCCCATCCGATTACGAATAACTCACCTTCTTCCTTGTACACCGCGTAGTACATGGCCTCGATACTCTTGGCTCCAACCCTTGTCGCTTCTTGGTCCATGAAGGCTATTGCACGGGAATCCGTGGTGATACCGCATTGCCGCAGACCCTTGATCGGAAAGTCGTCGGGTTGAAGATCGGGTTTTGAACAGCCTTCTGGAAGGGCGTCCTCTGGGATGTCGAGACCTGCGAGCAGTGGAAACTCCTTATTGGTTTCCTGTGCGCACACTGCGAAAGCGAATCCAGCCGCAATCAGAAACACTACAATGCCAGCGACTACTCGTTTCATGTCCCTTCGACCTACTTGATTGCACACGTCTCTTGAGATGGGCGATGCCCTCCCGTGTCTCCTCACGGGCACCGGAGAGGTGGCATGGAGACACGGTTCATGAGCAGGCCTCTCAGTCAACCAATGGTACACAGACCAATTTCGTCGGGCTACCACATTCTCGATCTCTCTCATTCTGTCGCGTAAACGTCGCCTGTCAACAAACTCAGAGAGAATCTCTTCCCGTGTTATGTAGTGCCAGACAAGCCGAACTCAGTCCACCCGTCCTGATTGTGTTGGACTTGTTGGGTGGAACGATCCCAGTTGCCTACAAACGCAAGGAGGTTTGGCTGGTGAACCGCTTGGTCGGTTTCCTGGAATCGCTCTTTGGCGAAAATCGATCGTCATCGGCCTCACGCGGAGGCGACAACGGGAGTACAATACGGCCGAAACATCTATGGCCTGTGTTCCAGGAGTCTTTCCATGGTCGGACAGCGTATGTCGCGCATGGTGTCGTTGGTTGTGCTGATTGGCGTCATCGTTGTGATCGGGATTTTGTTCTTCAAAGTGATGGCGGCCTTTTTTGTGCCGTTGTTCTTTGCTGCTGTGTTGACCGTCATCTTTCGCCCGCTGCACGAGCGAATCCTGAAGCGGTGTAAGGAGCGGCGTCATTTGGCAGCGGGGCTGACGACGGGTGCCATCTTGCTGATCGTGCTTGTGCCGGCCATATCGGTTTTCGCGCTGGCCGTGATCGAAGGCCATTCGATACTGACGCGATTGGACGTGGCCACAATCAAGGGCAAGGTCGAAACGGTTCGCAGCAACCTTGGACTGGAGATGCCCTTTGCCGATGATGTGCGCACCATCGAGTCGACACTGGAAGAGATCTACGCTGACGAGAATCCTGGAGGCGGTGATGGGCCAAATTCCCAGGCCGTGAACTTGCGTCGGCGGGTTGCCCATCTCGAAGGACGACTGGCCGACAAGATCACCTCTGGACCAGCCGACGAACGCATCGTGACGGCCCGCAGGCGTTTGGAGGCGTTGACAACCGAGATGGACAAGCTGGCGAAGGCAACGCCGGGTACCCTCGAATACGATGCGTCGCTGCAGGTCGCCATGCGCGAGTTTCGCGAATTCAAATCGACGCTGGTTGGGGGCGCCCGCCGCGCGTGGCTAGTGGAACTGGCCAACCCCAGCGACGAACAGATCCGCCAGTGGAGCGATCAGGCGCTTCAAGAAGCACAAGGTTGGCTGCTATCGGTCGGTGGAGCGACCACCGCGTTCGCAGGCAGGCTGATCATTGGAATCGCGATCATGATGGTGTCGGTCTTCTTCTTCCTGACCGACGGCCCGGAGATGGTCCAGACGGTGATGAGACTGTCGCCACTGGACGACCGCTACGAGCGCGAGTTGCTGGACGAATTCGACCATATCAGCCGAGCCGTAGTGGTCGCCACGCTGTTGTCCGCGATCGTGCAGGGCTGCCTGGCGGGCCTCGGATACTGGGTTGCGGGTCTGGAATCGGTGTTCTTGCTGATCCTCCTGACCACGGTTATGGCTCTGGTGCCGTTCTTGGGAGCCGCGTCGGTCTGGGCATCCGTGTCCGTATGGCTGTTGATCGACGGAAGAGTGGGCGCTGCGATCGGTCTTGCCATCTACGGAGCGGCGATTGTCTCGATGGCCGACAATGTCATCAAGCCAATCGTGTTACACGGCCAATCGAAGCTGCATCCACTTTTGGCCCTGCTGAGTGTCCTAGGGGGCATACAAGCACTTGGGCCAATCGGCATCCTGGTCGGCCCGATGGTTGTGGCCTTCCTGCAAACGTTGTTGAACATCCTACATCGGGAACTCACGACGATGGATTAGAGGCGGTTTCTTAGCGGGGAGGGCGAGGCTCCCGCCGAGCCGAAACCGACGGAAGACACGGCTCAGCCGGA